>JABCPD020000012.1 GCA_013333295.2 candidate division SR1 bacterium
ATATCGTATAGGGGACTCATCCAATACCTACTGTAATACTAAGGAAAGTTCAGTTTTTTGAATGGTTTTTAGTATAACTAATTTCATATTCTCATAGAGAATCAAAATAAACATTTGAATTATCATCATCTAGAAACCCTAAAATTTCATGAAATTTGGGGAGTTCAATTTTCATATTTAGGGTTAGATGATCTATTCAATCATTGTAAGTTGCAGCTTCATTTAGAAGCTCATCTAATTTATCAAGTTTTAATTTCATTTTTTATTAAAATAATATATAAAAAATAACCGCACTGTATTATTAAACAGTGCTATAGATTTTTTATCAATATTGATATTTATAGTATAAGAAAAATATGTATCTATTTCAAGATATTTTTATATTGCTTTTAACAGATAAAAAAATAGATATCTATTTTTTTAAATAGAATAAAAAAAGAGAGGTGGAAATCAGGATTTCCACCTCTCTTATTTGAAAATATCATAGATTTGTTTAAAATAATTTCAGTTATCTTTAAGGCTTTTTTCTAGTGCATAATAGTTGACAAGAGCTATAAAACCTCTATTTTGGGAATATAATATTTTACGTGTGCCTTTCCCTCGTTCTTTGTTTTTACCGTAAAAAAAGGATCGACCCTTTTTTTTAATGTTGGATAACTAATATTAAATTTATCTATTAGTTCCTTCACTGGTATTTCTTTTAAAAAAAGAACTCTCAAACGATTCATACTGTCAAATGATAAACCATTTTTAATTGGTTTATCTGGATTTATAAAATTATGATTCGCTTCACTAGCATATTTTTTATAAAATGGGCTAAGATCAAATGATTCTCACGGCTCTCATTTTCATTTTAGAGCTTTTTCTCCTTGAGCATCTATTTCAGGAAGGTCATAATTTAAGCTAGCAGATAAAAAATCAACAAATTCCTGAAATACTTTTGTAGATACATAATATTTTTTTAATATTTCGCGAATAATACCAGTTGTAGATTTGCCTTTAGTTCTTTTTTCTATCATATCTTTATTTATTAAATCATAAAAATAAAAAAAGTCAACTAAATATTTTTTTGAGGTCTTCTATTTAAAGCAATTTTTTATAACATACTGAATTGATAATTAAAATCAATAAACTTTTTAATTGTTTTGTGATGAAGTTAGTCAATATTATATTGGAAAACTTGGTTTTTTTATTTGTATATGAAAAAAGATGATAAAAACTTGTATTAATGTTTTTAAAAAATATATAAGTAAATAATTATTTTGTATAATAATTTATATTACATTTTTTTGAAGATGTCTGATAAAGAAGTTCTTAGATCAGAGTCAGAGTTTTTATTAGATAATCCTATTATATTATCTAAAGATACTGATATATTAGGACATACAAACATTGTGGATAGATTAAAGGGGGCTATTAAAGTTCATAAGAATGAAAAGTCTTCTTTCGTGATAGGCTTAGAAGGGGAGCGGGGAACTTGAAAGACTACAATTTTAACTACTTTAGAGAACGATATAAGTACAGAATTTAAAGACTGTATTGTGTTTAATTATTCTCCTTGGTTATATGGTTCAAATCAAGATTTATATATAAAATTTTTTGAAGAATTTTGAATATTTTTAGAGAAAAATAATTTTTTTAATAATGGTTTAAATATTAAAAAGTTAAAAAATTATTCAAAAGCAGTATCTGGGCTAGATCCTTTATCTAATAACTTTTTAGGTATCTCTGCTCAAGGACTCCTTTCTCTATTTCATTTGCTGAATAATCGGATTATACTAATTTTTTTGATTGTTTGGATAATATATCTTTTTGTAATAGGCGTTTTTTCATTTAACAATTTTGATCGAGATCTTTCATATTTCTGGACTACCGAGTTTATTTTCAACGATTTGTGGTCTATTTTATTAACTCTGATGTTTACAGCTTGATTCATTTTTATAATAAACTCTTATTCAGATTCTTGAGATGATCTTACAGGTAGTTTAAAAAATAATATAGATGATAGTTTAAAAAAAAATAATAATAAGATCGTATTTATTATTGATGATATAGATAGACTTCCTAAAGAAAAAATCTCTATTATAATGCAATTAGTAAAAAGTATAGCTAATTTTAATAATGTGATATATATTTTATCTTATGATAAAAAAATTGTAGAAAACGCTTTGATGGAAGAATATCATTCTGATCATTATCTTGATAAGATTGTTCAGGTTAGAGTCCCAATTCCGATTATTTCTAACTTTGCTGTCGCAGAATTTGCTCTTATCCAATTGAGACAATTTATTCAAAATAATGCTCAAAGGTATAGTGTTGATGATATTGAAAGTATTCAAGATAATTTACGTTTTTTAAGTTCTTTTTTTAGAGAATTAAAAACAGTAAGGGATGTAAAAAGATTTATAAATATGTTTCAGGTAGATTTTGAAATGTTTCATAGTAATCTTATTTCTCAGTACTCATTTGTATCTGCTAATAAAAAATTAGAATTTGATTTTAATGAGTTTGTTCTCATAGAGTTAGTAAAGTTCTCTAATAGAAGATTCTATGATCGAATTTATGAGAATATATGAGATATATTATCTGTGGATCGATGAATACTTTGAGAAGACAGAGATGCTAGTAAAGTTTTACAGAGGAGTTTAGATAAGTTCTTGGAGCAGAATCCTTTTGATTCTGCTTCGAAATTTATCAAAGAGCTTTTCCCTATAAATAAATATTGAATAATTAGGAGAAATACCAGAAGTATAAGTGATAAAAATAGATTTAAATCTTATTTTGTATTAGAAAAAAAACCTTCTTTATGAGAGGCAATGTTTCGTCTAGTTTTAGAAGGTATGTTAGATCCATTACGCAAGAGTAATGATTTTCTTGAAAAAGTTTTATCAGAAGAGTGATGAAGATTCTTTGATAAACTAGATGAAGTTATTTGAAAAGCTGAGGGGGGTAAATGGGGAGATTTTGATTTGATTGAAATATTTTCTTTTTTGGTTGGTCATCATAATATTATTCAGATAGAAGAGAAAAAAATCTTTAGACTTTCTTCTTGGGAACGTATTTCCCTAGGAATCAACAGATTATTTGAGAAACTATCTAATGATGTCACATTATATCTAGCATCATTTGAGAGGATTTTATCAGTTAAGTGATGATTCCTTTTTATGCTTAAATATGCGGATTTGAGTATATTATATGATCCCGATTTAGATGCATGAATACCTGATTCTTATCGTGTTCAGGAACAAACAAGATTTAAAGAAAAGATAGGATATGAAAATATAAGAAAACTAGAAAGAAAACTAAAAGAAAAATATAAGAAAATTATTGATACTGGGCAATTGCAAAAAGAACCAGAGTGGGAAAATATCTTAAAATATACAATGATATTGAAATGGAACACGAAAAGAAGTCTTATTCGCGATTTAAAGAGAAACGATGCAGTTAAGAATTTTTTTGATAATAGAGTAGTATTCTACTTAAAGAATAATGAAAATATAACTTATGATGTTAGTAACGATCTTAGAGAATCTGCAACCCATTATTTTTCAAATACAGCATTAAAAAAAATTTTAAACCAATACTATAAAAACACAGAGCCAGAAATATATGATAAAATACGAGGTATATTATTCCCTTGATAAATTCAATGAGATATCTTTCCATTCTCAATTTTATCATAATGAAATAGCTCCCTAGAGTAAAGAGGATCTGACAAAACTTGGCTCACAGATCCTCTTGACTCGGTCGCTATTTCATTTTCCTTCGGTTTAAGAATGAATAAAGGAAGGATCGAAAGTCCTAATACTATTTGAGCTGTTTTAAGTAATAAAGAATCTTATCTTTATTTTTATGTTGAGAAATAAGGTGTTTTAAAAGCATTTCTGTTTGTTTTAAATTAGGTATCAGGGTGTTCAAGCATCTCCTCCGCACCTCCAAAGAAGGAGATTTTGATCAAAAAATAGCGTTAAAAGTCGCATAAATACTGGCATCTTTGGGTGTTGTAAAAGCGACTTTTTTTGAATACAGAAAAGTGCTACCTAATACAACGCCAGACAATTAAAAAAGACTTGACATTTGTATAAAAGTGTATATAAATTACATCGTAATATAAACATACTAAACATAAACAACTATGAACTGGAATGAAATAAAAGAAAGGATCCTCGAAGGCGCAGCTGAGAAGAAAGTTTCGCCTCTCGAATACTTTATCAGTCTGCAATGTAAGCCTAGTACATCTAAAAGCACGGCTACATCTAGAGGAAGTGAACTGTCTCCAGATTGCCTAGCGCAAACATTCTTCACTGGAATCAAAGAGGCATTTGATCACCAGAACTATGTCTACAGATGCCCTTTTACAGGGCAATGGAGACTTATGGGGAGGGAGGATCTTTCAGGAATGGTCGATTTCTATATCGATCTAGGTATCAAGAGGGGAGAAAAAAACAGCTCCCCAAGAGACAGCTTTGCTGAGCTTATTCAGTACGGTAATGCAGCTGAGATCAAGCCTCTGATCTATGATGAGCTCAAGAGGCTTAAGACTCAACTCTGTAATGTCTCACGGTTCAATGCTACGAGAAATCAGGTCTTGGGCATCAAGGAAACTCTCAAGCGGATCGTAGATCTTGCTGGAACGTATGATGCGAAAGCATCATCTAACTAAGACTAGAGCCTCGGGGAAACTTCCTGGGGCTCTTTTCTGAAAATAAAGTTAAGAGAAGTATGGTCAGGGAGAAATAAGAGCTTGACATTTATGTGAAAATATATAATAATATGCTGTAATATAAATATAGTAAAAACAAACTTGACCTATGAAGTATTTATTTGACTGTCTAGAAAAATATCTAGATAATAATCCTCAAGAGGATCAGAAGAAGATCTTGGAATCTTCTCTCAAACTAAGGCGTTTGCTCTTGGTAGCAAAAGGAGAAGATCCCTCTATATCAATGATAGAGATTGATAATTTAGTCTCTCGATGTTTCTTCTCATCTATAGCAAAGGATTTTGATCTTATAATCTCTCCTATTCGATCGCCTTATACTCCTAGTAGAGACTCTCTCAGTCAGTCTGTAGACTACTATATGAGGATCGCTAGTGATGATCCACAACAGATAGGGGAGGAGTATCCCAGAGATGACTTTGCTTGTCAGATCCTCGGAGGGAACTCAGCTGATCTTAAGGGGAATATGTTTAATCTCCTCTCAGCCTTGAAAACTCAACTTGCAGCTTTTGAGGCGCTAGTTTCTTTCGCAGAGAGTGGCAACTCTATGCTCAATAGTATCGTAAATCTCGCAAAGCAGTATCATGCTTAAGCATAGACGAGGGTCTCGGGGAAATCCCTGAGACTCTTTCTTTTATCAAAAAAGGTGTTTATCTTGTTCTGATAAAGATAAAAATAATTGACATTGGTGCAAAAATATATAAAGTAGCGGTGTAAAATAAAAAATCATAAATATGACAAAGATTAAGATTCAAAATGGAGTAGAAAAAATAAAACTTTCTTTGGAGCATTTCCTTGCTGTACGAAGGAGCTTGCTTAGTTCGAGAGCGTGTTCTTCTGAGCAGAAGACTCCGTATGATGCTATCGTGTCTCGGAGATTTTTTAAGGGGATAGCTGGAGATTTTGCTATTTGTTATCAAGGGGATTCCTCCCATAGAGAAAAGCTTCGAGCTACTCTTCTTAAAAGGATTAGCTACTATATGAAGAGCTGTAATAGAGGATCTTCTGCCAATCTAGCGAAAAAGAATAGTTTTGCTTGTGAAATTCTCGGAGGCAATTCCTCACGCCTCAAACCTCTGATATTTAATGATCTACTAGAGCTGAAAGGATTACTTTCAGATCCGATCAAGTCTTTTTCTGAGGCTGAAACGATACAAAAACTCCTCCTACAGATAGTAGATACTGCGCAGTCTTATCAGTAATACTACTAAAATTTAGAGCCTTGGGAATTTCCTTGAGGCTCTTTTGTCTTATTGGAACAATAAAAAAACTGACTCTGGATCAGGTTTTTGACTTTTTTTTGTGTATGATAATATATTTTGATTGGTAGCTATTTCTCGCATGTTCTCATTGTTTTCTTTGCTAGAAAAAACGATGCCCACTATATCCCAATCTTTTTAAAATACCAACAAAAAAGTAAACTTTTCGCCTCTTTTGTCAAGCCAAGATGGCGCCAAAAGGTTGATTTATCTTGATTTCTCTATTCAAAGTACTATAAGCAGGGACGAACACATGGGCAAGAGGTCCTGTTGTCATTTCTTTATTTTTTATACTTATACACAATGAAAAATTTGAAAAAAGGTTTTACACTCGTGGAAATGCTCATCGTAGTGGTGATCATCGGTATCCTCGCAGCAGCGATCTTGCCTAGACTTACAGGAGCTCAAGCAGCTACTAGAGATACAGCTAGAAGATCAGCTCTTAATCAAATCGCTCAAGGATTGGAGTTGTACAATACTTCTAACGGAACTTACCCTGCAGCGATAACTGATGCTGGAATTGGTACAGAACTCTTAACCGATTTGAAACCTGATTATATGAAGTCAATTCCTGGAAACCCAGCTAAGGAAGAAATATTTAAAGCAAAAATTAAGGGTCAAGAAAAAAGTAGTAGTAAAGGGAATTTCTTGATTGCAAAATTGTCTGATGGAACTTTGGCTCTAATTACTAAGGTAGAAAGAAGAGAAAATGCTAACTACTTGTCAACAATAAACATCGATACAACTAAAACAGCTGCAGACTTGAAGTTGTGTGGATCTGTTAAGGATGGAGCTACTGATACAGCAAATGTAACAACAGATAATCAAGAGTGTATCGCAAAAAATGCAAGTATTGCTAATTTGCTTTATGTTTTGAAGCTTTAGTCATATATTGTTATTTCAAAAGATCTCACACGATAGTGGGGGATTTTTTTGTTTATAAAAAAAACTCCTGAGACTCCAGTCCCATCGTCCTCAAAAAAAACTTGCGAAAAATTACAAAACCTTTATACTTAAATAGAAACTCCCTCAAAAATCTGACTTTTTATTCCCTTTTCCCTATGATGAAGCGATTGGCTAAACTTTTTCTTTGGTGTGCGAGATTTCGTTATGATATTCAGATCAAAGGACTTTCTCAGCTAAAATCTGGACAGAGCTATCTGGTATTGCCAAATCATATTTCCCTTTTGGAGCCGATGATTATCTTTTCGCTTTTTGTCCCTAAGGTACGCCTCAGGCCAGTTGCTACCTCAGCATTTGCCAACAATCGTTTCCTCAAGCGGTTTTTTGATCGTATTGGAGCGATTGCGGTAGAGGAGTCTTCGAGCAAGGATACTCAGCTTCTCGCCTTTCGCCTCAATCATTCGCTTGATCAGCTTCAGTCTGCACTAGAGGTGGGCGATTCTGTCTTACTTTTCCCTTCAGGACAGATTGCCGGGCAGGGGAAGGAATATCTCTGAGCCAAAAAATCAGCCTATCTTGCACTTCAATCCGCCCTCCCTGAGACCAAAGTTCTTACCGTGAGGGTTTCTGGGCTCTGGTGATCAATGTGGTCCAATGCTTGGAATGGTGCTCGTCCCAAGCTTTTCTTTACTTTTGTAAAGGCAGTCTGGTATCTCATCGCAAACCTTTTTATTTTTCTCCCAAAAAGAAAAATTCTGATCGAAATCCTAGATCAGACTTCAACTCTTAAGGAGCTCTCTCAAGGGGATTTAGTCAGTTTCAATCAGTATTTGGAAGATTTTTATAATCAAAGAGGAGAGGAGACGCTCAATTATCTCCCACATTACTTCTATTTCAACGATGTCAAGCACAAAAAACTTCCTGCTACCATTACCAATTCTATCGCTTCTTTGCAAGATATCCAGTCCTATGATACTTCTAAGTTCTCAACTGATATCGTTGATTTTGTCTCCTCAAAACTCAAAAAGATCAAAAATCTGACTCCAGAGACCAATATTTCACTCGATCAGCATTTGGTTTTTGACTTGTATCTTGATTCTCTCGATATGGCAGAGCTCAAAAATACTATTCTCTCTACCTATCCCAAAGCATCTAATACTCCAATCCTTGAGCTCAAGACCGTAGCTGATATGGTAGCTATGGCATCGGGACTGACCAAGAGCGAGAGTCAGCTTTTTAAGCCTTGTGATTGGCATATCACGCCACAGAATCTCTCTCGAAATCTCGATCCTATGCAAAATATCCTTCAACATTTTAAATCTCAGTGGAAGACTGACAAAATTGCCTCACAAGTTTACGATCAGCTTTTCGGTTTACAGTCGAGAAAAGATATTGTCCTCAAGTCGCTTCTCATCTCCGACTATCTCAAGTCCATTGAGGGGGAGTATATTGGGATTATGCTTCCTGCACTTGCAAGCACTTCAATTCTGCTCTTGGCGACCTATCTTGCTGAGAAAATTCCCGTAATGATGAACTGGACGCATTCCCAGCCAGCTTTTGAGCATTGTGTCAAATTTTCAAAAACCAAAAAAATCCTGACCTCCAAGGCCTTTTATCAAAAGATCAATATTGCTCGATTAGATCAGTATGAATTTGTCTTTCTCGAAGATCTGCTCAAAAATATTCCCCTTTCTCGCAAGCTTTGGGCATTAGCGCGCTCGCTTTACTTCCCTATCCCTGCAAAACTTGATCCAACTGCAGTCATTCTTTATACTTCTTGAAGTGAAGCCTTGCCAAAGGCAGTTCCTCTCACTCATCGCAATCTCATCTCCAATCTCCAGTGAGCATTAGGGATTCTTGATATCAAGCATGATGAGAGACTTTTGGGCTATTTGCCTCCTTTTCATAGTTTTGGATTTACGGTAAATACGATTTTGCCACTGGTGGCAGGACTGAGGCTAGTCAATACCCCAGATCCAAACGATTCTCTGAGTGTTGCTCGCTTGATTGCCCATACTCAGCCTACACTCCTTGCAACTACGCCAACCTTTCTCCGCAATTTATTAAATGTTGCCAGTCCTGATCAGCTTACCTCACTTCGTTATGTGATTACCGGTGGAGAGAAGTGTTCAGAATCCGTCTTTGAAAAAGCAAAAAAGCTGATTCCTTCCGCAGTTATTCTCGAGGGCTATGGGATTACCGAGTGCTCGCCTATTATTTCAATCAATACGCTCAAAAAACAAAAAAAACAATCTGCTGGAATCTCAATCTCCAATGGAGAGATAAAAATCCTTGATCTCGAAAACCTCGAGCAAAAGCCTCTCAATCAGGAGGGAATGATCTATTTTTCGTCTCCAAGTGTTTTTTCAGGCTATCAGGATAGCAAAATCGCCTCTCCCTTTATCTCCCTTGAGGGTAAAAAGCGATACAAGACCTGAGATCTCGGATATCTTGATAAAGATGGATTTTTGTATATCACAGGAAGGCAAAAGAGATTCCTCAAGCTTGGTGGAGAGATGATTTCGCTTCCTTTTATTGAATCCTTGCTTTCCGCTAGATTTGGTAGTTCCGAGGCTCTCAATCTGGCTATTGAGGGAAAAGAACTAGAATCCTGAATCAGAATTGTCCTTTTTACCGTAGATCTGGATCTAAAACTCTCAGAGGTTAATACTTACCTGAGATCTCAGGGAGTAAATAACCTCATCCAGATCGATGAAATCAAGCCTATTTGAGCACTACCGCTCCTCTGAACAGGAAAAGTCGACTATAAAGTCTTGAAAGATCTTTGTTAATCACTACACTTTCAGTCAGTCATTTATCTCTCTTTCCCAAAAAAAGATGAAAATTCTGATTGTGTGTGCGACTCCTTGAGAGCTCAAGACCGTAAAATCCCAGATAAAATCTCTTAATCTCAAAACAAAGCTTCAGATTGATTATTTGTGTACAGGAATGGGAAACTATGCAATGATCTTTGCTTTGACCAAATACTTGACTCAGCATGCCCAAGAGGAGTTTTTCCTTGTGAATATCTGAGTTTGTGGTTATTATACTTCCTCAATACCTCCAAAGCTTCTTCAGATCTGAAGAATCAAAAACCTCGCAACGAGCAAGGAGCTTCTGCCACCGCTTCCATTTCTTTTTGGAGAAGTAGCCAGTATTTATTCCTCAGAAGTGCCTATGACAAGATGGAATATTGACTGAGAGGGCTTTGTTGATATGGAGAGCTGGGGGTTTGAGTTGGTCGCAGATCATTTTAGATTTCCGCGTTTGCTTCTCAAAGTTCCTTGTGATAAAGTAGGGGAGGAAACTCTGAATTTTGATCGCACGCTTGCTCTTTCAAAACTTGCTCAAGGAATAAATTATCAAGATCTAATCCAGAAAATTCTTTCTCGGGCAGAAAAATCTTATCATTAAAAAAAAGAAGTCAACTTCAGACTTCTTTTTATTTTTTTTAGATGGTTATTAGTGAGTTTTGCATCCGCAGTGATGGTCATCATCACATTCGCATTCATCTCCACAATTGCACTTTCCTTCTTGGTCTTTGCATTGGCAGTCTTCTTCGCAATCGCAGTGGTGATGTTCGTGGTGATGATCACATTCACAAGCGTCTTCTCCACAATCGCAGTGGTGATGATCACATTCACAAGCGTCTTCTTCACAATCGCAGTGGTGGTGTTCGTGGTGATGATCACATTCACAAGCGTCTTCTCCACAATCGCAGTGGTGATGATCACATCCACAAGAGTCTTCTTCACAATCGCAGTGGTGATGATGTTCGTGATGGTGGTGATCGTGACCACAGCATCCACATCCTTCCCCCTCTTCTTCAGGGAGTTCTACTGCATTGAGCATACTTCTAATCATAAAATCAACAACTTGATCATCAGTTACACTCTCTCCTGCCATATCTTCGATAGCAGCTTTGAGCTTAAGAAAATTTTCATGAGTCTCAGGAGTGAGTTCGAGTATTGTTTTTGTCATGGCAATATTGGTTAATATATAAACGAACATAAATATATCTTTTTTTTATAAAATTGCAAGTTTTTTTCACTTTCATTTGCATTTGATGGTCAGAATTTTATACTTACAAGGATTTTTGGTGGAATAAGCTAAAAGTCTTAATCTCTAGACTAATCAATCTCTAATGTTGGAATATTCACCCATTTTTGATGAAACATTCTACCTATAGAGCTATAATTTTTTATGCATTAAACGATGATATAATGCCAATACTATGATCGATCATTACCGCTGCTGTCTCACTAGCTATAGGAGGAGCAGCTGGATTCTATGGATACAAAAAATCCCTTAGTGAAAAGCAGCTCCGTTACAAAGCCAAAATGGAGAGAGCAAGAGAAACCGAAGAAGAAATGCTCAAAGAAGCAAGAAAAAAAGCTGAATCAGTTCTCGAACAGGCTGAGATCAAGGCTCAAAAAATCGAGGATCAAAGGTTAGCCAAGATGGAAGAAATCCAGAATCGTCTCCTCATCAGAGAAGAAAAAATGGATCAAAAACTTGAAAAACTCGAAGAAGAAAAAACCAAAATTATAGAAAAACAAAGAGAAATTGACGAAATTATTGCTCTACAAAAGGAAAAACTCTCAGAAATAGCAAATATCAAGCCAGAAGATGCAAAAACTGAAATTTTTCAAAGAGTTGAGCAAGAATCACAAGCTGAACTTATTAGATATATTGAAAAATTTAAAACCATCAAAGCAGAAGAAGCTCAGAAAGAAGCAGCGATGATTATCTCTCAGGCACTTCCAAGAATTGCCGCAGATACCGTAAGTGAATTTACTTCCAAGATGATCGATCTCCCAAGTGAAGAGTTTAAGGGAAAGCTTATCGGTAGAGAGGGGAGAAATATCTCTCTCTTTGAAAAATTGACAGGAGTTGAGCTTCTGATTGATGATACTCCATTAAGTGTTAGAATTTCATCTTTCGATAGTGAAAAAAGATTCATCGCAGCTAAAACCCTTGAACTTCTTATCAAAGACTGAAGAATCAATCCTTTCTATATTGAGAAGGTTTACAATCAAGTTGTGGCTGATCTTGAGGTGACTTTGGTCGAAAAGGGAAAAGAAGCATTGACGGTTCTTAATATCCCTATGATGAAGCCTGAAATCGTGAGAACGATTGGTCAGTTCTTCCTCAGATATAGTTATGGACAAAATTTATGGATTCATTCATTAGAGGTAGCAAAAACAGCAGAAATGATCGCTGTTGAATTGGGTCTTGATGCTTGAATAGCAAAGAGAGCAGGACTTTTGCATGATGTAGGAAAGGTGCTAGCAGGAGCAGGAGAATCCCATACCAAGGTGGGAGCTGATATGCTTCGTAAGTGGGGTATGGATCCAATTATTGTGAATGCAGCAGAATCACATCACTATGATGTAGAAATGACTCATCCAATTTCATGGATCGTGGCAGCTGCAGATGCTATGTCTGCTTCTAGACCAGGTGCAAGATTTGATACCAAGGAGTTCTTTATAGAGAAAATGGGTGAACTTGAGAAGCTCATTCTCGAGGTAGAATGAGTAGATAAAGTACATATTATGCAGGCTTGAAGAGAAATTATGGTTTTTGTTAATCCAAAACTTATTTCCGATATCCAAGTAGAGTGATTATTGAAAAAGATTGGAGAAAAGATTGAAGAACAACTCGATTATCCAGGAATTATCAGAATTACTGCTCTTAGAGAGACAAAGCTCGTGCAGTATCTCAGATAACCCTTTATATGTTTATTGTTTGGTATGTTTCCTTATATTGAAGTCTTTGGCGTAAAGTGGTATATGACGGGAATTGGAATTATCCTTGCGGGGATAACTTTCCTGATTACTGTCTATCAGTTGAGCAAAAAATACAATCAGGATTTTGTGAAATTTTTTACTCGATTGCCAGTTTTGCTGATTTCAACTTATATTTTATGACTATATAGTACATTTGTACTTCAAAATCAAACACTAATCCCTACTTCATTTGGAGTTTTTAGTCCATACGGTTATCGTTTCGGACTTTTGGGACTTTTGGTTGCGATTTTCGGATCAATATTGTACTTCCTCTCTTGATTTAGGAGGAGTGAAAGTAAAAAAATATGGATAGACATCTTTTTCTTTGGATTGATCAATGCAATGGTTGTTCTCTGAGTGTTTCTAGTTCTCGGAGATACTTTTGTAGGAAAGGAATGTCAGAGCTGGATGTGTGTCCAGGCGCTTGTAGCTGAGAGTGATCTGATTAAGTATACCAGTGGAGTCTATCCTATCGGAATCTTCCTCTCAATATGAGCATTACTTATCAATGTTTTGATTACCTTTTGGAAGATGACGAGCCAAAAAAACTGACTTGGGATTTGGGGATTTATCTTATTCCTCGGAGTCTTGCTTTTGATCTTACCTTTTTGGAATTATCCAGCGCATGGAATTATTAATATGGGTATTGTCCGTTTTGATCTCTATCATATCGTGATTTTGGTTCTGATTTGTTGGCTTTTTGTGCTTCAAAGGAGATGGAGAAAGCCATACTAAACTTTTATTTTCTCTCAATGAGAGGCGAGTATGAAACTGTTTTTTTCCAAGACCGATAGTATTTACAAAATCTTGAAAATTCTAGAAAAAATTCCTTCAAATAAGCAGGTTGAGATCGCTATCGATTCTGAACATGCTTTTTTTGATAATCAACGATGGGGGAGACAGGTTCAGGAAATTATCAATACGAGACAGCTTAATATTGTATTTAAAGCTGAAAAAAACTTTAACAGAACCTATTTTGAGCAAGTAGGACTTAGAGTCTTGGAACAAAAACAAAGACCTATCGTAAAAATTCTTAGAACTCTAGGGTTATTCCTCTTTGATAGCAAAAGATTTCATCTCTTGACGCAAAATAAGCAACAGTATCTTACTTATCTCATTTTTGGATTAGAGGTGGTAGTTGGACTTGCTCTACTTTGGGTTGTGCTACTCTTTTTTATGCCATCAGCTACAGTAACACTTCTTCCTGCCCAAAATAGTGAAGATATTATTTACAATTTCCGTTACTATCCTCAAGGATTCCAAGGACTAAGCGGAGTTATCAGGCAGCTAAGTATTCCTTATCAGACCTGATCAATTCGTTATCAGTATCAGATGTCAATTAGCACGGATAATATTCATCATATTAGTAATCCCTCAGAGGGAACCGTAAAAATTTACAATAGGACTCCAAACAAATTTGATTTACTCGCAAATACAAAGTTTATTGCCTCAGATGGGACGATCTTTGTCAGTAGGGAGCCGATCTCAATTCCTGCAGGAGCTCCAGACAAGGCATCTGAACTAAAGGTTAAGCTTACTGCCTCAGAATATGATGAAGCAGGAAATCTTATCTGAGTCAGAGGAAATATCGCTCGTGGTAGCAAGCTGACCATCAAAAATATCAAGGAAAGCTATCTTTTAACCAAGATCTGGGCAGAAGCAATAGAAGACTTTAAAGGCTGATCTACGACTTCGCTCTGAATTGTATCAGAAAAAGATCACGCTATCCTCAGGCAAAAACTTACCGATAGCGTCTATCAAAATAAGCTTGCCACAGTAAAACAGCAATTCCAACAAAAAAATGCTGTGGTATTTCTTAGCTCTCCATTGGTCAAAACAACAATAGAAAACATTATTATTGATGGGAAAATCGGAGATAAGGCAACGAGTCTCAAAGGATATGCTCAGGTTTCTTTTTCTTTTCTCTATGTTAATTGGGAGGATTTAATGAATGCGTTTAGTGAATATGTTCGTGCAAGACAGGCAGACAGTATTCACCTAATTAGTATAGATCCCAATTCCTTAAGTTTCCTTTATGAGAATTTAAAATCAGAAACTCTAGTTGCTCAGTTTTCAGGGGAAAATTCTCAAATCTGATCCAATGCACTGTATATTTTACCGACAAAGGTTTCTATTCTTCAAGGTTACGATTTCAAAAGGGATATCAAAGGTATTCTTCCCTCTATCAAAAATCTTGTCTCAGGAAAGACGGTTTCTGAGACGCAAAAGTTGATACAATCCTATCCAGAAATATCAAGCTCTTCGATAGACTTAGGATTGTTTGGTGGGGATCGTCTCCCAACAGTAAAATCAAGAATCTCAGTAAAAGTATCAGAGTAAAAACAAAAGATCTCAGATATTCATTTCTGGGATTTTTCTTTTAGGAAAATAGTTATTTTTATTTATCAATATTTTTTTTGACAATTGTTAAATAATAGATATTTACTTGATTTTTTGTGGAAAAATAATAATGTCAGAATGTTTTTTCATCTATAGAAGATAACAAAGAATCAAAAAGCTGATTATGAAGGATAGAATAATTCATAATCGCCAATCCTTTTACTCTTTCCCAATTTTTTCTCTATGATTATGCAGACCAAAACCTTTACGAATCTCTGATTGATTGGACATGAGATTGTTATTGAGGCAGATTCTAGCAAGGCACTTCCAGCTATTGAGATTATTGGACTACCCGATGCGAGTATCAAAGAAGCAAAAGATCGTATTAGATCAACTTTTAGAAATGTCGGTATTGATCTTCCAAAGAGAAAGTTTATTCTCAATCTTTCTCCTTCTCACCTTAGAAAAGTAGGAACCTCTTTTGACCTTGCAATGGCGGTAGCTTTGCTTGGATTGATTCATGAAGGAAGACTCAATCATGCAGAGAGGATGTGAGAATTCCTATTTTTCTGAGAGCTTGGGCTTGATGGAAAACTCAAGAGAGTAAATGGACTTCTTCCAAGTGTGATTTCTGCTAAACAAAAGGGATATCAGACCTTTTTCATTCCTCGAGAAAATGCTTATGAGCTGGAATATATTAGTGATATTACGATTATTCCTATTACACACTTTTCACAGATTGTAGACTTTTTCCTCAAAGGAAGTCAGCTTTCCTACCTTCGTAATGCCAAAAATTTTTCAGAAATAGGAGAAAATGCTGATTCCGATGCCAATGATTTTAAATATATCAAGGGGCAATTATTTGCAAAAAGAGCCTTGAGTATTGCAGCAGCTGGATTGCATAATGTACTCATGGTGTGAGCTCCTTGATCCTGAAAAACCATGCTAAGCAAAGCCCTGACTACCATATTGCCTCCTCTAGGTTTTGATGAGATCCTTGAAGTAAGTCAGATTTATTCTGTAGTTTGAAAGCTCAATCAGGATCTACCTTTAATTGTGCGTAGACCTTTTAGGCAAGTGCATCATACCGCATCCAAGGTTTCAATTATCTGATGAGGGGCAAATCTGACTCCAGGTGAAGTATCTCTAGCTCACAAGGGGATATTATTTTTTGATGAATTAACGGAGTTCCCAAGAGAGGTATTGGAAGTTTTAAGACAGCCTCTTGAGGATAGAGTAATCAATATCTCTCGTGCAAGTGGAACGGTTCAGTATCCAGCCAATGTCATGTTTGTCGCATCAATGAATCCTTGTAAATGCGGATTTTATAAAGACCCAGACAAAGCGTGTTCTTGTTCTCTTACAGAGATCAAAAGATATCAAAGTAAAATTTCAGGACCATTGCTCGATAGAGTAGATATGATCCTTGAAATTCCTAGAGAGAATATCTCAACTCTCCTCGAAAAATCTGCTTCGCTTTCTTCAGCAGAGCTTTTTGAAGGGGTGAAAAAAGCCTGGAAAATTCAGCAGGATCGTTTCAAGTGAGGAGATATCCAAGTCAATGCTTATATGAGAGCAAAGGATATTGATCAGTTTATCACCCTTGATAGTGCGAGTAAAGATTTTCTTGCAAAGGCGACTGAGAAATTTTCTCTCTCAGGGAGAGTGGTTCATCGTTTGCTCAAGTTGGCTAGGACGATCGCAGATATGGAGGAGAGGGAGAATATTGTAGTGGGCGATATTATGGAGGCGCTTCACTATAGGAGCAAGACAATGTTTATTGAAAATGAATAAAACAAAAAACTAGAATCAGATTTCCTTTTTCTTTACTATAAAAAACACTTGACATCATAAAGAAAAGGTGTATAATAAGAGTATAAAAATAAATATGTCTAACGAAATAAGTTTTACTAGTATGAAAGAGTACTTAAAAACATTTGGAAAGTTCCTCTTTTGGAATTTTCTATCAGCTCTAGCGGCAATAGCTTTACTGCACTTTATCCTATGGGTTGAAAACCTCACAGGAAAGCAGAATGTGCTAGCTGGTTGTCTAGAGGTTCCCTCGCACGTGTGGGGAGCTTGGGGGATGTTTGGTTATATGATAGGAGCCCTACTGTTCCTCTTGATCCTTGGACTTTTGGTCCTCATTTTCTGCGCCTGTATGCGATGCGTATCTTTATATTTCGATCCTTTCTTTAATAAGAGGGGAGCTATAAACACAAACCACCTTTTAGTCTTTGACTTAGTAGCATATTTTTGCTCTTACATAGCGGTATTTATGCTTTGGTGGATGTTTGTATCTTTCGAAGAGTATGTTATGCATATCATACTTGGTATATTCCTATTCCCATTGGTAGTACGGTTTATATTACGCTTAAAATGATATCTTTTACAAAAAAAGCCTGATGCTCTTGAATCAAGAATGTCAGGCTTTCGCTTTTTATGAGTTTGTGATCATAGGATTTTTGATGAAAAGATAGTAGGGAGATATTTTTGCTTGACATTTTAAAGAAAAGGTATATAATAAAAATATGAAAATAAATATGTCTAACGAAATAAGTTTTACTGGTATGAAAGAATACTTAAAAACACTTGGAAAGTTCCTCTTTTGGAATTTTCTATCAGCAGCTATCCTTGGAAGTTTCTTCTATTTTGAATCATGGGCATTGATGGTATCCCCTGAGGTGAAACAATTTATCAGAGAACCTTCATTGCTGGAAATCTCCTTGACTATACTGTTATTAGGGATTCTGATCGGAATTTTTGTCTTAGGAGCGCGTTTCTTTGTTAGAGGCGCTGATATCTGGTACAAACACCCAGATGCAAAGGAAAGAAAACTTTTAGTCTCATCTGATTTGATAACAAGTATTTGTTGCTGGATTCTGGTAGTATGTTGCTGGAGTCATTTTGCACCGACAGTCCCATTAGTATTACTTATGTGGCTGATAGCATTCTTTATCATAAAGTTTGTTTTACCGCTCGTGTCCGATTAATAACTCCCTCACAAACAAAAAAGCCTGATGCTCTTGAATTAAGAGTGTCAGGCTTTTACCTTTATATACTGATTATCAAATTTGATAATCATATCTAAGTCAATATTTAGAATTCAACTTCTTCGTCTTCATCGTGATGAGCTTCAGCTCTAGCAGCGAGTCTTGTAGGGTCTTCTTTTGCAAAGTCTACTTTGATTGCTCTTCCCCAGAGTTCTTGTCCATCCATTTCAGCTCTAGCTTTTGCAGCATCTTCTGCGTTTTTAAACTCTACGAACCCAAATCCCTTACTTCTTGGTGGTTCTCCTTGTTCTCTTTGAGTGAGGTTTACTCTCGCAAATACTACTTCTCCATACTTTGAGAATTCAGTTTTGAGATCATTACCTCTCATTTTCCAATTTAATCAACCTACGAATAGTTTTGTCTGGCTGATAATCATTCCTTCCGTCATTTAACCACAAAATAATAAATTAAAGAATCGCCGAAGATCTCGGCTGACCACAATATACGACTTATCTATAGTTTTGCAAGGCTTTTTCCCAGAAAACCAAAAAAAAACGAAAAATTTGCTTTACAATCTTTTCTAAATATAATTAATATGTTTTTTATCTTTGTATATGATGAGTAATGTCAGATACTACCGCTACTCCAAATCCATCACAAGCAACTCCACAGGCGAGTACTCCGGCTGCACAAACTGCAAAAGCACCATTTTTTTGAGGGAATGCCGCAGTTTTTGAAAATTTGGATAAGTTTGAGCAAATTTCAAATCCCGTAGGAGAGCCAAATTTTGAATTTCAATTTGAAGATGTCGCACCTCAAATGCAAAATGAAGAAGAAAATTCTGAATTTAGACCTGTTGTTCCTTCTTCAGATCATCAGTCTGTGGATGAGAAGATGCCTGATGAAGTAGCTGCTGTTCCAGAGTTTTCAGCAGATGATTTTGTGCAAAATACTCCAGTTGAGGAGACGATTCCTCAGGATTTAGTAATTGATATGGAACCTCAGACTCCAACTGAACAATCAGCCCCTACTTTTGAGCCTGAAGTACAAGAACCTTCTTTTCATGAGCAGTCAGCTCCTTCTTTTGAAGACAGTTCTGATCAGTCTTTTGTCGAAACTCCAGTGGTAGAGCAGTATTTCCCAGAAGAGCCAATTGTCGAAACAGAAAGCTCAGGAGAAAACGATCTTGCAGATCAGCCTTTTCAACCTATCATACAGGAACAAGAAATTCCAGTTGTAGATACTGATATTGCCGAAGAAGAATCTCAATCAGTCGATCTAGATGCTGATTCTCAAGAAAATTTGGTGATGGATCAAGATTTACAAGCACATCAGCAGCTCGAACAGGAGCCGGTTTCTCAGCAAACTAAACTCATGCAAAAGTTTACTCATTTGCTTACTTCAGCAAAGGAAATCCTTAGACTTCAACGCAAGTTGCAGCAAGATCCAGATGTTTTTGATCTTTCAGGAGGAACGACAAGCAAGAGTCAGGTTTCTTATACTATTTCTCTTGATCAAAATGCTGATATCCCAGTTTTGAATATCAAAAAGACTGAACTCTTTATTGATTCCCAAGAGCAGGAAGAGCATCTTTTGTCGCTTACTTGTGAATCTCCAGATGAGAATTTAAAAATCTCGATTGACAACGAACTTTTGTATGTGGAAAATATTGATTTGATTGAGGGAAATAAGCCAGTATTTGTCTCAGAAAAACTCAATAAGTTTGAATTCTTTTTCTCAGATAAGGAAAAAGAGCTTTCTGAACAGCGAGAAAAAATCAAAATTGAAAAAGAAAAAAAAGCCTGACTCAATGCGATCTTTAGATCCTTTTAGTTTAGATTTTTCTTCTCAATGATAAAAAAGCAGGATTAATTCCCTGCTTTTTATGCTTTTTTGACAAATTCAGATTTGAGTGCCATAGCTCATATTCCTTCTACTTTGCAGTCAATATTATGGTCTCCATCAACAAGTCTGATATTTTTGACTTTAGTTCCTTGTTTGATACTTCATCATTTGAACTTGAGGTCTTTAATTATGATAATACTATCTCAATCTGCTAGCCTATTTCCATTCCTATCAATAACAATCAATTCATGAGCATCAGACTTTTCATCTTCTTTTCGAGTGTGATCACAGTTTGAGCAAATTCGATATTCTCAATTCTCATACGGGAATTCAAAATTACAATTTGGACAAATTGGTAAATGCATAGGATGGTTGTAATGAAGTAAAACTTAGCAAGAGTATTTTGGAGTTTCTCATTCTGCTGGAATTGAACAAGTCGTATTGCTAAGCGGACTTATCGCCTCTTGTAAAATAGTTTGAAGCTTGATTTTTTGTTCGGTGGTAAGTGGGATTTGAGGATCTTTTTGCTCAGGAAGAGTATCAAAGTGGTGATTCAGAATTTTCCCCTCTTTTATTACTAAAACTGCCGGTACATAGAGTCTTTTGATGGTTGGATTATTGAGACCTTCATATGCAGGCAAAATCTTATCTAATTTGTCCAAAATCCACTGATATTCTGGACTGGTTTCTTTTTTTACGACAACTTTTCCGTCTATGAGTTCCTTTTGATCACGAAGTTCTTTGGGATTAAAGTAGTATAAATCTTTAACATTGCTTTTCTCCATTGCAGCAAAGAGTTCAGGAAGGAGGTTTCTACACCATGGACAGCTTGGAAATCAAAAAAACAAAATTCCACTACCAGAGTTGAGCATTGCTTGAGTCTGATCAAAACTTAGTATGTGAATATTGAGCTTCTCAGGTACATTCATATGCGGATGCTCATTATCATTGAGCGCTTCATATTCAGCTTTAAAGGTTAATGTACCGCTTGTTATCTGGCTTCCTGTTTGAGAAATTTCTGTAGCATCTGTAGTTTGTTCAGGAGTATTGATACATCCAGTCAGCAAGAGTAAACTTGCAAACCCAGCAAAAAGTATTTGTTTCTTCATAACTTTTTTCAAAAGATAAAAAAATCTGAATCTAGATTAGGGTTTTAACCTTTGATTGCAAGAGAAAATAAGAAATTATCTTGAAAATAGCGTGAAGCTTTAGCTGAAGAAGTCTGTATTCTTCCTTTTTTTGCTGAAAGGATTGCTTTTTTATTTTTTTATATCTCTTTTAGGAAAAGTCAAGTTTTTATTTCAAGCGATATCAGACAAAACTTGCAAAAAATCCCCTTGCTAAGTATAATTGAATTGAGTTTTTATAACTTTCTTTGATCAAGAATGAATAAACAAAAAAGTCAGACTTTAAGCCTATTTTCAAAAATACTTTTGGGATCTGGGGTTTTGCTTGTAGGACTTGGATCTCGAGTTTTGGCAGCTAGTTCTACCAATAACTCTATTGTCCCAACTGAATATTTTGCTAATTATAAAATCCAAAAACAACGAAATAGACTTTTGGAGATTTTTGTAGAAATTGATGCAGATTCTAGAACAGGAAAAGTCTGACCTTCAAGCTTGTATGCAGAACTTTATACGATCATGACAAAGATTTTTCCTTATTTTCCTCAGGAATATACTTTTCAGGTAGTCTACAAGCAGTGTCAGCAAGCAACAAAAACTATGGCAGCTTCAGCAACCAGAGAAAACTTTAATTCATTTAATGAGAATTGTAAAGTTCCTATCACTGCTATTACCAATACTATCCAAAATAAATATGCAGTTAAAGCTTCCGCTTCACTTTCACCAAGTTCTGGACCAGCTCCTTTGACCGTGACTTTTGATGCAAGAGCGAGTACAGATCCTTCCAATGAAACTATTCCATCAAGAAATTATTTCTGGTACTATAGAGATATTGATGGAACAGATAAGCCTATTGGTTATGGACCAGTTGTAAACTATAAATTTAATGAATCCTGAACCTATATCGTGCATTTGACCGTTAGAAGTTCTAATACAGGAATTTTTGATGGAGAGGCAACAGTTTCTGTAAATGTTAGTCCAAAATCAGCTAATGTCATCGTCTATACCAATGGGAAAAAGATGACGAAGCAAAAGCCTCTCAAAGTAGGAGTTCAAGAAGCTAAAAAGGGAATTGTCTTTGACGGATCAGCTACCTTGCCTATGGGATGAAGAGAGATTCTTTCTCATCAGTGGTCAATTACTTCTAGAGATGGATTTAAGTATTCTAGAGCAGGAGATTGAAAGCCAGGATATATCAATCTTCCATTGCCATCACAGGGAGAATTTATTGTATCGCTTTCTGTTGCTGATAATGAGAGAAATACAGTGACTGAAAATTTTTCTCTTGCAGTATCTGACCCAGTAGCAACGATCCAACAAACGCCAGATAAGGGGACAACCTCGACAACTTTCAGTTTTTCAGCTGCTGCTTCTTATTCGCTTACCTCTAGGATCAAGCTTTATACTTGGGAGCTCTTTGATTCAGATGGAAATAAGCTTGATACTTTACAAGGAAAGGAGATCAAGAAACAGTTCAAAAAACCTGGAAATTATACCGTGAAACTTACCGTCGAAGATGAAATTTGACAAAAAAATATTGATACTGTTAATCTCTATGTAGAATCTACAGCTCCGATTCCTCAGTTTACCATTACTCCAACGAGTACCTGGCTCTATCCATCAGAATTTACCTTCAATGCAGATTCTACCAATGATGTCGATACAACCAATGGCTACGATGCACTTACTTATGAATGGAAGTTCTCTAGTCCAGATGTGGTAAAATATGTATCAGAACAAAATGATAAAAGAAGAGTTACAGTCCTTTTTAATGAGCCAGGAACTCACAAGGTAACTCTCGTAGTTACCGACAAATACGGACAAATCTCAGAAATCAGCAAGGATGTAGTCGTGCAATCAGTGCTTAGACCTCAGCTTAAAGCTACTCCAAGAGCTGCGGTATGGGAGTCGTATATCACTTTTGAAGCTTCAAGTAATAAGAATATTCTTAGTTATGAGCGAGATTTTTGAGATGGATCTACTATCAGACAAAATACTGAAGCTGTCCAAAAACACAAGTATTCAAAAGTCTGAAACTATAGAGTGACCCTCAAAGTTACCGACGATTCTTGATCTACCAATACCGTGTATGAAACCGTATATGTAGGAGAGAAGGACTCTCCAATCATCTCCTATGCTGTCAAAGATGAATATGGAACAGTTTTAGGTGAAAATGATAAATGTGAAATCTGAAGCTGACAAACGGTTTCAGCTTATAGAGTCGATAGACAAAAGAGGTTCTCAATTGATACTTCTACTTCAGTTAATTCTCAGTGAGTAAACAATAATCTCCGTTATTATTTCCAAGTCAAAAACGATGAGATTATTCAGAATCAAAACTTTTCTTATAAATTTCCTGCATTGTGATGTCAGTATATTGATTATACTCTAGAGGATACCTCACTTGGAAAAAATGTTAAGCAAAGGATTTGGTTCCGCGTGGTAAATGCATTGCCAAAACTCTCAAATGTAACTTTGCTTTTGCCTCAGTATGGAAATGAAATTGGAATTGGATTTCAGCAAACTGCAAACAAGGCACAAGATATCTTCAATACCAATAAAATTGATCCAGTGATTGTGAAAGTCACAGCAGAAAATGCACAGGATTCTGATGGAGCAATTTCCTATTTCAAATGGTACTATTATCCAAAAGATAATCCAAATAAAATCTTAGAAACCAGAGTTTCTCCATGAAATATCCCTTATACTTACTTTTCTATTCCAAGACAGCCTTGAGAGTTTGTCTTTGGGGTAAAGATGTTTGATAATGATGATGGAGTTCAGACTTCAGAAGATATTTTGTGAAATGGTCCGCTTATCATGTTCCCAAATGATGGGACTCAGCCAGATATTCCTATTGTGACCCTCAAAGCGAGTACAATCGCGACAGAAGTAGGGCAAGAAGTAACCTTTGATGTGATTAGTAAGGTGCTTTCGGATAGACCAGACTTTGTGAAGAGTAGAGTGATTCATATCGATTTTGATGGAGATGGAAATGATGATCTTGTTACCAAAGATGATCGTATTACTTATACTTATACTACTCCATCTCCTGCAAATCAGCCTTACAAGCCTGTTGCCAAGGTCTATTATAGAGATTATATGGGGATAGGGGAGTCAGCTCCAATTACTGTGAGAAATGCTGTTAAGCCAGCATTGATCTATGCAAGTATGGGAAATACTGTTCTGTTTAAAGACGTATCTCTTGGGACAATCATCGAAAGAGAGATTTGCCGAGATGTAAGACAGTGTGAGAAGGGGAATCAGGCTTATCTTGATGTCGCTAAACTTAATCTTAAAGATGCCAATGCAACACTCAAGAAGATATTTAAAATGACCTATCCTAAGGCATGAACCTATACCGTTCGTATCAAGGCCAAGGATGCCAATGCCAATGAAGCTTCTAGTACTATTGATGTTAAGGTTGGATCTCAATCTGTTTTAACAACATTGACAACTGGGCTTCAGCTCCTCACTTTGCCAGAAGCAAGTAAAAAATCTGATTGAACTCCTGAGATCTTCCTCGGAAAACAGCTTAATAACGAAGTAATGCTTTATGTAAAGACTGCTTCCTCTACGGATAAGTGTCGAATAGATACGGATATTACTGTTGATTCCAACTTGGATACCAAACCAGATAATGACCCAGAATTCTCTTGTAATAGGATTATTAATAAAATCTATCAGCCAGTTTCAGAGTCTATTATGGGAAGAATCTATTATCAGCCTACAGGTTCCAAAAAACTCTTTAAAAAGGACTTTACGGTAACCTTTGCTGATTATGAAAATAAGCTTCTCGATGATGATCTTAAACTACAGTATACGAAATTAAATCAGCTTATTGCATGAATTGATGATGCAAAAAGTATCGCCAATGCTGATCTGAAACTTCTTTTGATCTCACTGAGAAATGACCTCGGAGATGTACAAAAGACCAGAGGAAATGTAATCCAAGTCGAAGATTATCTTGCTAAAAAGACTACTAAGCTTTCCAAAAAGCAGCAAGATTTGCTTAATTCGGTATTGATTGCGCTTTCAGATCATGCAACGATAGGTGCCAAGTGAGGCTCTACTTATGAAGTTTCCAAGGCTGCCATCTTGCAAATCCTTCCACTTACGCTCCAGCAGTCAACAAATGCAAACTTCAATAAGTTTGAGAATGCTGATTCTGCCGTGCTTTCTGGTAAAAGTGTACAAGACTTCAGGCTTGACCTGCTCAATACGATCTATTCAGAAATCTGAGCAAAATCTGTAGAAGGAACCACATTCCGTGATGATGAGATTGATAGAGCTGACTTTAAATCAGAGATTGTTCCAAATCTTTGTACTATAGCAACGACTTATCAGATTGTCCCTGATTTTTGTAAGGATCAGCTTCAGTGATCTGATAGTTTCAAGGCTCCTCCTACTAATGTTATTGAAAATACAGATAATTCTTCAACTTCTTGAGGACTTCCAACGGCAATTAAGGTTTTACTCTGGATTGTTGGTATTGTGGCTGTATGATTTGTGGGAGTGATCTCATTCTTTGCGATCAAGGCAAGAATTAGACAAGCTAAAGAAGAGGAGGAATAATCTCCTCTCTCTAGCTAAAACAAATGCTCAAAAATCAGATTTTTATCCTTTTTTATCGTTATTCAATGATCAAAAAAGTTCTCCTCTTTATCTTCTCGCTCTTTGCTATTTCTACGATGCAAACTTTTGCGAGCAGCTCTGCGGCTTCACTTTCAAACGATACTCCTGAGAACTTTCTCAACCGTATTGTACAAACTTCAAATTCTAATTTTAAGTCTCAGAAGACACAGCTTGATGATGTTTCTGCGACTTCAACTTGGGCACCATGATCCAAATACAAGATAACCTCAACACTGGGAAATATTTCAATGCAAATTGAACCTTACTTGCAGTGGCTGACGTTTATCGGACTTACTGGTGCCGTGATTTTGCTAATGCGAAATGGCTTCAAGCTCGTAACCAATAGCTCAGGAATGGTGGATGGATGAGATATTAAGACCGTAAAGGGGAATATTCAAAATATTATAATAGGAGTTGTAATTCTGACTTGATTTGTAGCGATTATCAAAATCGTAGTCTGACTTCTCAACTTTTTCTTCTCCAAATAGTTATTTTATCCCATATATTATGTGATTATGTTGCATAAAATTAAGAAAATAAGTCTGATGTTGGTGCTAGGAATGCTTTTTATGATTCCGTTTTTGTCTGTTGAGGCGAGAAGCACAAGACCTCCTACTTTTGAAGATCACTTTGCAAAACCTTTGATTGAGTGAAAAACTGCCGATGGTCAATGAACAGAAAGGGTTTTTAATATCGAATCTGTTAGTAGGGATAAAGATATTAGGGAGAATATTGAAGCGCTCTTTTTCCCAAAATGAAATGGAGGAGTTTTGCGAGAAATATTGAAATATGTGGGATATTTCCTCGTCTTTATCGCAATAGTAATGGCAGCAACCAAGCTTGTTGTTTCTGCAAAAAAGCCAGATGATCTCAAAAATGCACTTGCATCCTTTACTACTATTTTAGTTGGTTCTGCACTTTACTTTTGAGTGGTTTGGATATTTTCAACATTGATCAAGATCCCAGGGATCAATCAAACTTGAGGTCTGAGAGATACTGTAATTAGTGGATCAGGTTTGCTTTTCTTTGTTATGTCTTTGCTTAAGGCTGGTGCGTTCTTTTATGCGATTGTGATGATTGTATGGACAGGATTTCAAATGATGAATCCGACATCTGGAGAAGAGTGAGGTGGTAAAAAATTGATGACAAATCTGACTGGTGTCATTGCGGCATTGGTTGGTCTCAAGGTTGTTGATTTCCTTTATTATATCGCTTCTCAGCAAAATTTTACTCAGCAGGCAGGTGGTTTTATTCTGACCATTGCAAAGTTCCTTGCATATCTCAGTGGAACCGTAATTGTTCTGATGATTATTTATGCAGGATATCAGTTGGTAATTGATGGAGGAAAGTGAGAAAACTTCAAGAAAGCTAAAAATACACTGATCAATATCTTGTTGGCAGTTGTGAGCTTGTTTTTCTTCCTCTTTGTTCTGTATCAGATATTTGCTGAATTTAATTAAAATAACAAAAAGCCCTGTAGAATTGAGTTTCTAGAGAGCTTTTTATAAAAAGATAAAAAAATATTGATATTGTCTGTTCAAAAGAATCTTTTGATGTTTCTAGAAAGTTTTTTAATTCAGTTTCCTCGTCCAAAAGGTACATTTGTCTTCACCATTAAAGATTGGTTTTGCACTTCGCTTTTCAGAATTTGGTTTTACTTGGTCAAAGCTCGTAATAATCCCACCAAAACTCTTCTCATCAAAACTTGAATAAATCTCCTCATATAGAGATTTGAGGTCAGAGGCTACGATTCTTTTCCCATAAGGAGGGTTTGAGATAATCCAGTGATCATCTGATGAAAAAGCTGAAAAATCAGATTTTTGAAACCTTTTTATCTCAAAATGAATATCATTTTCTAGTCCTCGAGAGCGAGCATTGTCTTTTGCGATACGAATCATATGAGGATCCATATCACTAGCATAAATTTGGTAATTTCCATCAAAGATTCTGCTTTTTGCTTCTTCTTTGAGTTTGTTCCATAAATGCTGATCAAATCTCGAGAATTTTTCAAACGCAAAGTTTCTATGAGATCATGGAGCGATGTTTTTTGCAAGGAGGAGTGCTTCAATTGCAATTGTCCCTGATCAGCAGAATGGATCGATCAAAGGAGATTTAAACTTCCAGCTTGAGAGCAAGACGAGCGCAGCAGCAAGATTCTCTTTTAGAGGGGCAAGTCCTGTTTGGGTCCTATAACCTCTTTGATGGAGTGATGGACCAGAGCTATTCAATAGTAAGGTAGCTTGATCTTTTTCGATTAAAAGCAAAAGCTCTTCTGTGTATTCTTGTTCCTTTGAAAAGTGGGTGATTCCCTCCAATAGTGCCTTATGAGCAACCGATTGAATTGCCCTTTGTGCTGAAAGTTGTGAATGGTGACTGGTAACTTTTAGGGAAATGTTTGAGTTGGATGTTCGCTGTCCATAGTCAGATTTTTTTATTATTCCAAAAAGCTGATCAAAGTTCTTTGTTTCTCAGTTAGCAATTTGGATATAGACTTTATTTGCAAGTCTTGACCAAAGGTTTATCCTATAGAGTCCTTCTAGGTCAGTTTCTACCCAGCTTCCTTTTGAAAATGTATTAAATGGTTTGAGTTGAAGTCTTTTGAGTTCACTTGAAAGCAAACTTCCTAGACCAGCAGGGCAGGATACCAATAATTTCATATTATAAACAAAAAATAAATTCTGATTCTTGTGTTAGTTTCTTTATATTATTTCGGTATAGATTTACAATGAAAATTTATCTTGAGTATATAATTCCTTCCAATAAGATCACAATGGCTAGTACATAAGATTAGAGAAAAATAAAAAGCTCTCTATATTTTTAGAGAGCTCTTTTTTATTTAACCAACTTCCCATTATCTAATCTAATCACATGATCCGCAAATTGCAAAATATCTTCATCATGTTCAATCATCAAGATCGTATCACCTTTATCCAAAAATCTCTTTAATACTTTCAAAAGTTTTTCAATATCTGCAGGATGAAGTCAAACTGTAGGTTCATCAAGGAAGTAAACAGTATTTCCTCTATATTCTTTGAGGAGATGTTTTACGAGTTTAAGTCTTTGAGATTCTCCACCGGAGAGAGTATGAGCAGGTTGTCCCATCTTCAAGTATCCAAGTCCAATTTCTACCATAAGTTCAAGCTCCTCTTTGATATGATCAATTTCAGAGAAAAATTCTAGTGCCTCCTCGATATACATATCCAAGATTTGGCTAATTGTTTTTCATCTCCAAGTGATGGCAAGGATCTCTGGTTTGTATCTTTTCCCATGACAGAGGTCACAAGGGACATAAGTATCTGGCAAGAATTGGAGTTCGATTTTTTTATATCCGTATCCACTACAAGCAGGGCAGGCTCCTTTATCCGAATTGAAACTAAAGTGTGAGTTATTAAATCCTAGATACTTTGCATCACTTGTACCCGCATACAAAAGTCTGATTTTATCAAAAACATTTACAAAGGTCGCAGGACAACTTCTCGGAGTTTTTCCTATGCTTGACTGGTCTACATAGATTGTATTTTTGATCCATTCTTCCCCCTTAATCGTATCGACTCCCAAATCTTCATAAAACTCTTGTAATGCTAAGTTTTCGAAATGATGATATTCCTCAGCTCTCATTACTGGAGCAGCAAGGATTTCTTCCCAGCTTAATCCTTTTTTAAGCAGTTGAAGTCTGATATAACTCTGGACAAATTTTTGTCTTTCGTTCAAAAAGCGATACAAGGTTGTGTACATCAGTGTTGTTTTTCCAGCACCAGAACCTCCAGTAATAACGGTAAAACTTCCTAGATTAAGCTTTACATTGATGTTTTTGAGATTAAACTTGCGAGCATTTCTGATTTCTACCCGCTTATTTGTTGGTCTATGGGAAAAATCTACGCATACTTTTCTCTTTCCTGTAATGAAATCTGCAGTCAGTGTTTTACTTTTTAGAAAATCTTCATAACTACCGTTGAATACCAATTCTCCTCCAAAATCTCCAGCCCCAGGTCCGATTTCCACAATCCAGTCTGAAGCTTTGATAAATTCTTCATTATGCTCTACTACGACAATAGTGTTTCCCATTGCTTGTAATCTCTTGATTGCGGTGATGGCTTTTTTGATCTCTCAGCTATCAAGTCCAATCGTCGGTTCATCCAAAACATAGATAATCCCTGTCAATTTGTTCCCAAGTTGTTTTGCCAGTCTAAGTCTCTGGATTTCTCATCCTGAGATAGTATCAACACCTCTGGTCAGCATCAGATATCCCAAGCCGAGTTCCTCAATAGTGCTTGCCCTATCTAGGAGAGGATTAAGAATTCTTTCAAGAAGATTTCTAGGTTTAGAACTTGTATTTTTGTAAAGTTCCAAAAATCTGATTAGATTGGTCAGTTCCATTTTTTGGAGATCCCAAATATTGATTTTGATGAGATTTTCATTTTCTGGCTTGGCAAAGCCAATATCTTCTCTATTGACAAATAGTGTGGGAACAAGAGACTTAAAGTCAGACTTTTTGACCCCTTTTTCTTCCAAACTCAAGAAACAGTGCAAACTTTCCTTTTTTAGTCTTGATCCAAAACAGTGAGGACAAGTCTTCATATTGAGCATTGCCTGAAAATCCACCGTCAAAAGTCCTTTATTGTATTGGTCTTTGATAATTTCTTCAATTCCGTTGTATTTGATAGAGGTCCATTTCCCCCCAGATTGAATTCTAAGCAATTCTTGATCACCTTCTACAATTACATTCAAAAACCAAGCTGGTTGATCTGCCCATTTTTTTTCAGAGTCCATGCTGTATTTTTCGCAGAGCTTACTCAAAATACTTTGTCAGAGATTACTATCTCTCCATGGTAGAATTGCCTCCATCACAGGACTCTGAGGATCTATTACTTTATTATAATCTACTTGTAAAATTTCTCCTAGTCCCAAACACTGTTCACAAGCTCCTTCTTGTCTGTTGGGAGAGAAGTGCTGAGTGGTAAATTCTGGATAGGTGATATTACAGTTTGGACAATACATTTTGTCGGTATATCGCTGAATAGCTGACAAACGAGATCAAAAATCTGATTTTTCTTCTTGTTTTTCTTTTTTCTTCGAACTAATCTCAATATTTCCTCAAAATCCAGCCTCTACTTGCTTATTACTTGATACTGTGCTGCTTTCTCAGATGCGATCTGCTTGATAGACTCCAAATTTTTTGCTTTCAGAGAGAATTTTGATGATATCTTCCTTGAGTCTTGATCGTTTAGTCTCCTCAAGGGTGATACGATCATAGATTCCAAAGCTATTGATAGGAAAATAATTTTCTGGAATATTGGGATCTTCGAGATAGAAATATTCGATAGGATCTGATTTCTCTGGATTTTGAGAGAGGAGGAGATATCTGGTAAATCCCGTTCCCTTTTCCACCTTCTGCTTATTATTCTTCACAAATTTCAATAAATCTGCTTTTGTTGAAAAGTTCCCATTCTCTTTGAGAAGGTAAACTCTTTTCCCATCATAGTTTTGCCTCATAGAGTCAATGATTTGATCGACAGTCTGAGGTTTGATTTCACTTCAACATTTCCAACAGTAGGTGTCTCCTACTTTTGCGAAGAGAAGTCTAATATAATCATCGATCTCTGTGAGAGTTCCTACCGTTGATCTAGAGTTTCAGCTTCTCTTGTTTTGTTCAATTGCAATAGCAGGAGAAGGTCCGCTACAATAGTCGATTTCTGGTCTATCTCATAAATTGAAAAATTGCCTCAAATAACTTGAGAGCGACTCAATATATCTGTACTGACCTTCCTTATAAATGGTCTGAAAGGCAAGTGAGGACTTTCCCGATCAGCTCACTCCAGTGATAGTGATGAGCTTATTTTTGGGGAGTTTAAGATCGAGGTTTTTGAGATTATTTACCTTGATTCCTTCAAAGACGAGTTCTCAACTACTACTATGAGTTTGATGAAGGAGTGCTTCCATATTAGCAGATTTTTTTGGCATAAGATAATGTTATGAGTAAAAATTTGGTTTCCTAGTTTATATCTAGGGGAGTATTCATTCGAACTCCAGGGGTAAAGTACAAATTATAATTCTCTAATAATTTCACAAATTGTATTGATATAGTCTTCTTTTTGATGTTTTTTGTACACAGAGATATAGGAGGGATGATAAATTTTAATCATTTTCTTGACAAATGGGTAGTCTACAAGAGATAAATTATTCTTTATAAATTCCGAGACTTGATTTCCGCAGAGGAAGATCAGATCGGACTTAAGGGTGAGTATTTCTTTTTTTATTTCTAAGAGTCCAGAGAGCATCTCTTCATGATTTGGGTATCTTAGCTTACTGTTTATATCTAAGGGAGCAATTTTTACTAGATTACTAAAGTAAAGGTTTGATTCTGGCAGCCTGTTTTTGAGTTCTTGTAGAATCTTTCAAGAAGCAGTCTCGGAAGAAAATGCAGGAATCAGCTTTCAGTTTTTGTCTAGTTTGTGAGAAAGTCCTATAAAGAATATGGTTTTAGACATTTAGTGATCTCAATTGAGAAATAAAATTGTTTAGTGTGATATCATTATTCACTAAGAGGAGTATTTTTAAGAAGTACTGATTCTTTTATATAGGAAGAGAAAAATTTTAAATGAAAAGAGTAACTTTCCCTCAAAAGGTCATCTCTCAGCTTAGTCATTTGTATACAAAATGCAAGCAATACTAGTCAAAGGACTGTTCTCATTCAGGTATTTTTCAATCGAGTCAGGTTTTCTTTTCTTTTTTACTTGCATTTTCCACCTGATTTTCTTATACTGAAGGCAATCAATTTTGGGATTTATCTTTTCTTTTTTGCTATGCAAATTCCTTTCAAATCCTGATATAAGAGACTTATTCATCTGCTTAATGTTGCTAAAGTACGATTTATTAGAAAACTTGATCTGGTTGATTCGATTCCAGCTGCCATCAGGATTCCCCTCTGAGTCCTTTTATTGATTCTTGGAGTTATTGGACTCTATATCCCACTGATCAATGGAATGATTTTGATGATTATTGGTGCAAGGATGATAGGGAAGAAAACCTTTATCAAAGTCTATATCTGGCTTATCAATACTTTTTCAAAAAAATATAAAAATCTGAAATCAGCATTCTTTCATACTCTAAAAGATTAGTTTTTTTTACTCTTTTTATTTTGCTTTATGGCTACTGAAAATACCAAACTCCTTGCCCTCCTGGACACGGTTATTGAAACCTATTTGCAAAAGGGAGAGCCTGTCTGATCTAAATTCCTCAACTCTCTTGGAGCGATTGACTATGCGCCATCTACACTGAGAAAATATCTCAATATCTTGGAAAAACAAGGAATGGTTTACCAGCCCTACAATTCTTCAGGTCGTATCCCTACATTACAAGGCCTATCTGCATATGTAGAATCAACTTTAGCTCAGTCTCCTCAAGATATTGATCTCAATCTTAATTCTACCAGAGCTGAACTCAAATCTTTTGTAGAGGCATTAGGAGAAGTAACTGTTGGGGTAGTAGTGGGATTTATTAGAAATGATGAGTATTATTATCTGGGAATCAACAACCTTTTGCGTGATGATATGATTGATGAGTATTCTGCGACAAGAACAATCATTCGTTTTATCGAGGAAAAAAAGATCGTTCCCTTTATCGACAAAAAAATCCTAAAAAATGGAGAAGTGTATTATACTTTTGTCAATGATCAAGATACGCTGATTTCTTGTGTATACGTAAAGATTTCACTCAATGACTACGATATGGTGCTTTCTATTGTCGGTCCTCTCAGAGTTGATTACAAAAAAAATATTACCATTCTCAAAAAAGTTTTAGAAACCTTTGGAAGATAGTATGATAGAAAAAGAAAATCAGAATTCAGACTTTTGATCTCAGGAATCTTTAAAAAGCCAGGAGGAGCTATCTCAAGAGAACCAAAGAGCCGAGCTTCAAAAAGATCTCAAAAAACAGCTTCAATCGCTTCAAGAGGAGCTGAAAAATAGCTCTAGTGTTGAGCAAAATAATCAAAAAATTCTAGATCAGCTTTCAAAATTAGATGCAAGGATTCAGTCTTTGGATGCATTAAGGGGAGAACTTTTTGCACTTCAGTCAGAGAAGATTCAGGATGAACTTGATGCCTTGAGGTCCTCATGGAATGATTTTTTTTCTCTAAAAAGAGATATAAAGAAAAGTAATCCAAGTTATTTTGCTCAAGTCAAAAAACAGCTTCCTGAGCACAATCCAAAAGCAAATACTGGAAGGTGAGAAAGTATAGAAAAGATTACTTCTATTACTCCAAGAGATTGAGAAAATCTAGTTGCAAACTTTGCAGCATGAATTATTCAAAAAATCCTAGCTTAAATTTAAAAATTAGATGAAAAATCAGACTTTTACCTTAATTGATACAAAATAAAATGGCTGAAATAGTACAAAGTGCGGGGGGAATTATTTATTATCATGAAAAAGATTGATCTCCTCGTTATTTGTTGATCAAAAGATTGGCACTTTCCTGAAAAATCGAGCGAGTCGCCCCTAAAGGAAAGATTCAAGCTGGAGAAACTGCAGAACAAGCAGCACTTCGTGAAGTTGGAGAGGAGTGTGGAATAGCTCCTTCTGATCTCAAATTAGAACAAAAAATCTGAAAAACTTCTCTTAGAAGTTCCGAGACAAAAAGAGGTCATCTAGATAAGGATGTAACCTATTTTTTGATGAATTATTCTGGAGATCCAAGCGCACTCAAGATTACTGATGGTGAGTGATATGTTGGGATCTATAAGTGGGCGAGTATCCAAGAAGTTTTAGGATTGCTTTACTATGGGGATATCCGTGAACTTATCAGAAAAGCACACCTTCTCCATCAAGGTGATGAAACTTCAAAGATAAACGAAAAAAACAAATAAAAGTCTGATTATTTAGAGTGCTCTTCTTTGTCGGGAAGTTTGTTCACAAAATGAGGAACAAAAAACCATTCAGACTTGCTTTTTTTTTGCTTTTCCATAAGATAGATACGAATTTTATATTCTATTCAATAAAAAATGACACAAGAACTCTTGACCGTAAGTGATGTGAAATTTAAGTTTGTTAATGTTACTGAAAACATGGAGGCTGATATCAAAAAAGCCGTAGAACATCAGCTTGCAAACAAAGGACAAACTATCCTTAAAAAAATTTATGCTAACAATGTAGATGCTAAAGTAACTATCGAATATACTATTGAAAGAAATAAAAGCGGACTTTACGAGGCAGATTTTATCTTCAATTTTGGTGGAGAAAAGTTTGTAGTAGAAAACCACAAGGGATTTAAGATTGCAACAGATCTTGTAGCTCATGCATTTGATAAGCGAAAGAGAAAGGTACTTGGATTTTGGGGAGCTTTGTTCACTAGATAATCCTTGATACTTGGCTTAAATGCAGATTGCTATTTAAGGTTTTATTTTTGCATCAATAAAATATTATGAGTAAAAATTTTCTTACCAGAGAAGGGTATGATAAATTGATAGCTGAGCTTCAGGAGCTCAAACAGGAAAAATTGCCTGCCGTATTGGAGAGATTAGCAGAAGCGAAGGCTATGGGAGATCTTTCAGAAAACTTTGAGTACAAATCAGCAATGGAAGATAAAGACTTTATCAATTCTAGAATTGCTGAGATTACTAATCTTATTGCAGATGTAGAGATTGTTGAGAAAGATAAGGATGTAAGTAAAGCAGGAAAAGTTGTTGACTTCGGATCTAAGGTAACGGTAGCTATCAAGGAACAAGATGGAGAAGAAAAACAATATACCTTCACTATTGTCGGAACTGGAGAAATTGGAGTTGAAGATGGTCTTAAAATTTCCTTTGAGTCACCTGTTGGACAGGCAGTTAGAGGAGGAAAAGCTGGACAAACAGTGAAGATGAGACATGAGGGTTCTAGAAAAGATGTGAAAATCATTGCAGTAGAGTAGAGTTCTACTGCTTTTGGTTTTATTATTAAAAAGAATCTAGCTAATGTACAATCCTTATGATTTCTATTTCAAAAAAGCTAAAAAAGACTGATATAAAGCTCGTTCTGCTTTTAAATTAGAGGAAATTCAAGATAAGTTTTCTCTGATTTCATCATCTACTAAGAATGTCCTTGATATAGGATGTGCTCCAGGAAGTTGGATTCAGTATACTATTGCCCAGCTAAAAAAGCTCAAGGTTTCAAGCTATCAGGTGATTGGATTTGACTTAAAGAAAGTAGAGCTCAATCTACCATGACTTACTACCTATGTGCAAGATGTAACTGAAATCGAAAAGGTAAAATTAATCCTTCAGAATCATCAGATTCCAGCTTTTGATTTTATTCAATCGGATATTGCTCCCAATACTATTGGTCTTAAGGATATTGATGCGATGAGATCGATTGATTTGTTAGAACAGACTTATCGAATTTATGATCAGCTTTTGGCTCCAAATGGAGCATTTGCGATCAAAGTCTTTATGGGGCCAGGATTTGATGAGTTTGTTGCTAAGATCAAAAAAAGGTTTTGAGCAAAAAATATCAAGCTTTTTAAGCCCAATTCATGTAGAGCAAATAGTAAAGAAACCTATGTTATTAAGCTTCCAACCAAGAGTTAATATTGGAGGCTCGTTTTTTTGAGTATTTTATAGAAAAAAATAGCAAAGTCAGTTCACGGCTGCTCGCTATTCTTTCCGCAAAATGCTATGCATCCATAGCGTTTTACTTATAAGGTTCTACTACACAGTAGATATTATATATCAAATTATAAAAATGTCAAATATTTGATAACAAAATAATATGTCTGATTTTTATGGCTTGTTTGTTGATAATTGACGACTATTTACTTCATTATTTCTTACTTAATGGATAAGATTAAAAAGAAGCTCCGAGATGAATTTCAAGATGAAATTAATGAGCTAAATGAACATTTACAATTGATGTTGGAGGCAGGAGCTTCTACAGGAAGGGTTGATGAAGAAGATTTGCTCTCAGCGGTAGATGATCTTGATGAAAATCTCAAACTTCTTGAGAAATTTTATGATCTCTGTGAAAAGCTTAGTATCAAGATCGTTACTGTAGAAGAAGTACTTGAGAAAGAACAAGAAACTACAAAGCCAGAGGCTCGTCTCGGAAAAATTACCATGTATGGTGCGCCTGGTAAGGTCGAGGCGCCGGTAGATGGAATGTATAGGGATTTTATCAAAATCTACTTTTCTGATGTAGCAAGAGTTCCTTTACTTACTCCAGATGAGGAAAAAGAGATTGCAAGAAGAGTGAAAAAAGGAGATGAAGAAGCGAAAAAAAAGCTGATTGAATCCAACCTTAGACTCGTGATCTCAATTGCAAAGAGATTTTTTTGAGCTCGTCTCACTTTCTCAGATCTTATCAATGAAGGAAATATGGGATTGGCAAAAGCCATTGAAAAGTTTGATCCAGATAAGGAATTTAAATTTTCAACCTATGCAACTTGGTGGATCAAACAGTCAATTACCAAGGCGATTGCTGATATGGCAAAGAATGTAAAGATTCCTCTTCACATTCTGGAGGAAATTAAAACCTATAATAAAACCTATCAAGATCTCTTTGAAAAGTTTAACCGTGAGCCTACTGATAAAGAAATTGGAGAAGTCCTTACTCGAAGTATTGAAAAGATCAAAAAACTTAAAGAAGTGATTTTTGGTAATATTTCACTAGATAATGCAGTAGGAGAAGAGGGGAAAGAAACGCTTGGAGATATTATTGAGGATGAAAATACCAGTAGGCCAGATCAAATTGCGGAGAGATCTGCACTGAGTGAAAATCTAGAGAAGATCCTTGGTATGCTTGATGATCGTGAATCCAAAATTATCAAAATGAGATATGGAATAGACTGACCAAAGTTTACTCTCGAACAGGTGGGAGAGGAGTTTTGAGTAACAAGAGAGAGAATTAGACAAGTAGAGCAAAAGGTCTTGCAAAAATTAAAGGAGCATCCAGAGTTACAAAAGATGCTTGGAATTGAAGATGAAATAGACAAGATGAATAGTGATATCGGTAAAAAGAAAAGAGGGAGAAAGCCAAAAGTCCAAGCTCAGGAAGAGGTATATCTTGATGATGAAGACGATGATTTTTAATCTTTGTAGCGTTGGGAAAAAAGCAGAGAGTTTATTCTCTCTGTTTTTATTTTTAATTTTTTTTTGCAAAAAAATAATAAAAAGAGTATAATTTAAAAAAATTTACCTTTTCCTATTTATACAGATGCAACGTTTTAAATCTCATCTTAGGGTAAATCTAAAAATCCTTCTCTCTGCAATAGCAATAATGATGGTATGGTGGGCTGTTCGGGGGTGGTTAGATCAATATTTCCTACCTGAGAACAAGAATCGAGCTTATATCTTAGCTTTTTTGTTGGGAATTGCTGTTTTATTGCTTGATGATGCGCTCTTAAAGGAGCTTGATGAAAATAATTAACTTTTATTAAAAAATTTACTATATTATGCCTTCTTCTATACTTGAGAAATCACAGGAAATAAGTGATAAAAATCTGAATATTGTTGATCAGTTGACTCAAAACAAACTACAATCCGTTCTTACTAAACCCCAATATCTTTTAGATCTTGAGAAAAAACAAGAGGATCTTCTCTCTCATCTTGATGAAAAAACAAAAAAAGAGCTCAAAAATACCTATTTATCTCAGCTTCAACAAGTTCCTTTTCTTAATCTAGCGGTCTTTTTTAAAACAAAACTTTTATCAGGGTTGACTAATTTTACTCCTCAGGAAGAAATCTGGTATGGTCAGCTTTATTGCTTGGCAAAATTATCTTCTCCAGAAGGGGGGGCGATATCTAACGATCAGATTGTAAGGCAGATTGAGTCAGTTTGGGATAAAAGTTATCTCAGGTATGGAAATTCGCGTGCAGTGAGGAATAAAAACCCTTGAAATTTGAGAATGAATGGAGACCTTGGAAAAGATAAGGGAGGGTTTGCTATATTTTCAACTTTGGAGGCAGGGTGGACTGCTTTTGTTACTATGGTTGGCAACTGGCAGACAGGAGCTAGTAAAGTTTATAAGCCAACTTATAATTTACTTCAGTGGGCAAAAAAATACGATCCATGAAACCCAAATTATGCAAAAAAGTTGGCTCAGTATTTAGGAATTCCTATCACAACTCAGCTTAAAAATATCCCAGTAGATGCTTTGGCTAAGGGGATTGTCCATCATGAAGATGGGAAATGTTACAAAGCCCTTAAGGATAAAGGTATTATTTAGTAGAAAAGAGCTTCAAAGTCTGATTTTTGGAGCTTTTTCTTTTTTTAAAGATAAAAACTTGCATTTTAAATATATATATGTATAACTATGTTGTTTTATTTGAATCAGTAGAAGATGGCAAAGGCTTGTGTTACAGGACTCAAAAACTTAGAAGGTTTTATTGATATTCTTCAGGTGAGTGCCGAGCAAAATAGAATTAAAATTCTCTGTCTTTTGGCAGATGCTTATAGCAATCCAAAGAAAATCTGTAGCTGTCCTGACTGTGACTGTCCTCTTGTCGGAGGGATGTGTGTATGCGAAATAACAACGCTCCTAGCTAAGCCTCAAGCATTAGTTTCACATCACCTCAGTATGCTCAAGAGAGTTCAAATTGTTTCTACCAAGAGGGTTGGTAAAAAAATCTATTACCTCCTCAATAAAGAACTTTTTGATCAGTTTCAGAAAAACCTTAAAACCGTCTTTCATATCAAATAAATCATTATTTTATACTCTAATAATATAATACAATGGCAGTACAATATGTAAATACTAAAGCTGAATTTGACAACATTTTGTCTACTTTTGATGGAGTAGTTTTGGCAGACTTTTTTGCTACTTGGTGTGGACCTTGTAAAATGCTTTCTCCAATCCTTGATGAACTTGCAGAAGAAGTAGATCCAACAAAAGTAAAGATCCTCAAGATTGATATTGACGAGGCTCAAGAACTTGCGCAAGAATATGGAGTTATGTCTGTGCCTACAGTATTTGTAGGGACAAATCATGAGATCAAAGAAGGTTTCCTCGGAGCAAATCCAAAGATCTTCTATAAGGAAAAGATTGAACAATATTCTACTCCAGCTGCAGAGACAGCTTGTGAATCAGCTTCAGAAGGGACTTGTAACTCTGCTTGTGAATCAGCAAATTAAGAAAACGATAAAACTCTGACGAAATTCAGAGTTTTTCTTTTTTTAAATATTTTAAGGAATATTTTATCATTCTAGATTACTCAACTCAATAGCTAATCTGATTTTGATTTGAAAATAGTCATAGATTTCTTATACTGCAGGTATTTATTATCACAGAGATGACAATGAGTATGAGAAAAGTTGGATTGCTATATCTTGGGAGACTTGAAAAAGAAAAGGGATTTGATCTCATCTTGAATATGGTGGAAAAATATGAAAAAGAGCTTCCTTTTGAACTCTATGTTTTTGGAAAGGGGAGTAGAGAGACAAGTCTTTTAGAACTCCAAAAAAAATATAAGCAAATTCACTTTTTTTGACGAAAGCCTCTCAGTGAAGTAGCAAGATATTTGGAAAATATTGATTATTGTTTGCTGCCATCTCTTTGTGTTGAGACTTTTGGATTGAGTGCCGTGAATGTCCTAGACTGGGGAATTCCTGTTGTTGGATTTAAAAAATGAGGGTTAATGCCTTTTATTAGAGAGGAATATGATATTGCAAGATGTGAGGGACAATCTTTGCAAGAGAAATTTGAAAACCAAGTTGAAAAGTTGATAAAAGAGTACAAAAATCAGACTCCAGACTTCTTTTCTCATTTATCCCAAGAATGTAAACAGACTGCACAGCGCTATAGCAAAGACAGGCGATTTGAAAATTTTCAGCAGATGAGCTTTGATTTTAAGTGCAAAAAAATCCTTCTCGTAAGTGATTTTATCAACCCTATTTGAGGAATTGAAACCTATCTCCACGAAGTCAAAACCTTGCTTATGAGCAAGGGATATCAAGTGAAGCTTTTTGGAAGTCATTGCCCTAGTGGATTTTGGGGAAGGGTAAAAAAATACCTTTGATTGAGTCTGAGTTTAGTAAACATTTTCGAAGCATATAGACTCAAAAAATTTGTAGAAGCAGAAAAACCTGACCTCATCTGGTTTCACAGCGTGTTAAGGCGAGAGTGACGAATGCCAATTTCTGCACTTGATACCATTAAAGTACCAAAACGAATGATGTATCATGATTTATGATATTTTCATCCATACCCTAGTAAAGTGCAAAACCCTGAGGAAGTCAAGGATCTTTCTTTCATCTCTTTTCTCAAAATGGCAAAGACTAAAAATCCATTTGAGCTCTGTTTTGTTACAGGAAGATGGTTGGCGCTCATGTGTCTAAGAAATACTCTTAAAAAACATATTGATAAGCATTTGGTACCTTCAAGCTTTATGGTTCCCTTGGTAAAGAGGGTTATCGGTGTGTCAACGGATAAGATTCAGACACTAGAGCATTTTATCCAAAAGTAGAATTAAAGAGAGATATTACTTGATCAATGAAAAAAAGAGGAGAATCCTGATTTCTTCTCTTTTGAATTGTTTATATTCTAGGAGAGTTGTTCTCTCCTTTTTTGCATTTTGGCAAATAAATAGTTATAATAAGGTGTTTATAAAATCATTATAAAATGAATACTCCAGCTTTCAATTCTCATAAAATCTCAGAAGCTCTTGAACACAGGCCCTTCAATGATTTTGCTGATCAAGAATTTTTTGCAGAGCGGTGTAAAGTACATGACAATCTTTGTCCTTATTTTTTGCCAAGGGAAGAACGAGAAGCTCTTGAGGAAAGTCAGATTTTGGAGAAGTGGCAAGATCAGCTTGCTCTTTTTCTCCCGCAAGATCTTCAGCTTTGGGAGATTATGGATATTATCAGGAAGGTTGACCAAGATACTTTCAAGAGAAAAGCCGGGAAACAAAATGAAAGAGCAGATCAACTTTATAAACTTGGATGAAAGTTTGAAAAAGCTGGACTCTATATTGCAAATTTCTTTCCTTCAGATGATGAAAGTCAAGAAGCGAAACTTGCACAAGACCTAGCTCAACAGTTTTATTCTTACGGATGCTCTCTTCAGCAAAAAACAAGAAAATCTGATGCTCTTCATCACAATATCTCACTTTCTGAGGAAGAAGTTAGCGAAGTTGATCAGCGATTGCTTGGGAAAAAAGCCTATACCAAAAGACTCGCAAGACTCTGAGAAAATCCCAGTAAAGAGCAGCTTGATGGTATTAGAAAGGAGTTATTAACTACTGCTTTCAAAGCTCTCAAAAAAGATGCTTCCAAAGAACAATGAGAAAAGCCGCGAGAACTCAAAAAGGGGCCTTATTATAAGTTTCAAGAAAAGGTGCAAAGCCAGATTTTGAAGACAATTCAAATGCCTGAGACAGAGCTTTATACGGCAATATTTCGTAGAGGAATGGAAAACTTAATCAGTAATATGCCAGCTCCCTGAGAAACTAGGAGTTTGAGAGGATCTTTTAGAAAAGATTTAGGTTTTGAATTGATAAATCTAACTGATGCGCTTAAACTTCCAACACTGAAAGCCGAACTTGAAAAAGTTAGACAAACAGGAGATAAAAGCCTGATTTCTGTCAAAGAGTTAGAAATCGCAAAAAGGGTTCAAGAAAAAGTAAGCAGCTTTGACTATCAGGAGAAGTCCAATATTCCCTCACAGATGGTAAAAACTACAAAACTTAACTGTCTTGGAGCTGCTTTATTAGGAGGAACTTTTCTAGAAGAGTTGGATATCTCATATCTTGCTGTTGACTTACCTGACCATGCAAGTACGATTCTCATTACTTCAGATGGTAAATGGTACCGACAAGATTTTACCTCTTGAACTGCAAAGACAAAGCGAAATTATACAGAAATTACTCCAGAGATAGTTGAGAATAAGCAAGAACGAATAAAACTCCAAGAAAAAAAAGAAGGTGTTTTAGTATTAAATTGGAATCCCTATTCACATATTATAGGTCAGATGCTTGTTTATATTTCTAGTCCTGAAGCAGCTTTTCATAGTCTGATTCATAGTAATCAAGGAAGTTCTTTCTATGATAATCATAACTTCTCTATGGCGGAAAAAAAGTACAAAAAATCTCTCCAAATTCAAGAAAATAATGCAAAGTTTTATAGTAGGTTGGCAGCGACTTTATCTGCTTTAGAAAAATATGAGGAAGCGATCGATTGTTATCAAAAAGCAATTGAATTAGATCCAAATTATGCACTGGCTTATAATAATCTAGGAAATACTTTATCTGCTTTAGAAAAATATGAGGAAGCGATCGATTGTTATCAAAAAGCAATTGAATTAGATCCAAATTATATACATGCGTATAATAATTTGGCAGCGACTTTATCTGCTTTAGAAAAATATGAGGATGCAATTGACTGTTATCAAAAAGCAATTGGACTAGATCCAAATTATGCAAAGGCTTATTATAACTTAGGAGAAGTTTTTTGAAAGCTAAAAAAATATCCTGAGGCGATTCACGCGTATCAAAATTTTATTCAATTTGCAGATCAAAAAGATAAAGCCTGGGTTGAAGTTGCAAGAAAAGAAGTTGAAAAACTTCAAGAAATGCGATTGGCTGATGAAGAGTAGTTATTTTACATCAAAGACTCTTGCTACTTAAATTATCTGATTTGATGGGTCCTCCCTGTAAAAATCTGGAGAAAAAACTGAATCCTTCCGTCAGGTTTCCCCTTTTTTTGATAGAAGAATATATTGACAATAAAGTATAAAATGATACAATCTTAACAATCTTTCTTTATCTCCGATTCTGGAGATTTTAACACTTTCTCAGTAGATGTTTGCATAAGAGTTTTTGAGAGACTTGATTCTCTATCAGCTAGCTCTAAAAGATATTCTTGAACAAGTAGTGGGTAGATTATCATAGAAAGGGTAGAGTCATTGTAAAAAGAAATTTTAATTAATATGGATAAATATTATGAAGAAATTAGATATTCTTAGTCCCCAAGAAAGTGGAACTCCTAAAAGAAGCCCTTTAGCTGAAAATTGAAAAAATTGTATTGCTTGAGTATTGATATTCTGAGACTCTTTGAAAGAAAAGTGAAAAAAAGCAAAACAAAACTTTTGGTGAAAGCAGGGGAGAGAGCATTTTGTACAAAATCTCATTGCTTATAATCAATGGAGAGCCGAATGGCTTGAGCAGAATGCAGGAGAATTAGAAGCAATTGGTTATGCTGATTTTTCTCCAGATGCCCAGCAAAAGTTCGAAGAAGAGTTTCTGAGAGACTTAATTCTCTATCAGCAGTGCGCCTCACCTATAGAAAGAGAGGAGCTAACTAGGGATGATGATGTTGAAACAGAAGAAGTGGACTCTCTAGCAAAGAGGAACTTGAAGCCTGGGGAAATCCTTGATTTGGAATGGGAAAATATTGGAGATAAGTGAGCAAAAGCGCTGGCTCAGATGGAGTTGAAACCTGGGGTAACTTTTAATTTGGAAGGGAATAATATTGGAGATGAGTGAGCGAAGGCGCTGGCTCAGATGGAGTTGAAACCTGGGGTAACTTTTAATTTGGAAGGGAATAAGATTGGAGATGAGTGAGCAGAAGCGCTGGCTCAGATGAAGTTGAAACCTGGGGTAACTTTTAATTTGGAAGGGAATAACGTTGGGATCAAGTGAGTGAAGGCGTTTGCTCATATGGAGTTGAAACCAGGTGTCAAGCTTAATTTGGATGAGAATAATATTGGAGATGCGGGTGCAAAAGCACTCGCTCAGATGGAGTTGAAAGAGGGGGTGTCGTTTAAATTGGGGATGAATAAGATTGGCGTAGAGTGAGCAAAAGCACTGGCTCAGATGAAATTACAACCTGGAGTAGAGCTAGATTTGTGGTATAATAATGTTGGAGATGAGTGAGCAAAGGCACTGGCTCAGATGGAATTGCAACATGGAGTAATACTAGATTTGTGGCATAATAAGATTGGAGATGAGTGAGCAAAAGCACTTGCTCAGATGAAGTTGAAAGAGGGGGTAACGATAAATTTGGAAGAGAATAATATTGGAAATGAGTGAGCAAAAGCGCTGGCTCAGATGGAGCTGAAAGAGGGAGTAACGATAAAATTGCCAAAGAATAAAATCTGATCTGAAGGAAAAGCTATCTTGCAAAAATGGCAAGATGATGCTCATGCAAGAGGGGTTAACTGTAGGGTTTATCGATAATGAGTTTCTCTAGACTACTACCTTTATTATCTCTCCATCTAAATCTTCAAACTCCAGTTGATATGCGGTGAGTTGCATGGGTTCTTTGGATTCTTTCCCATAGAGATAGTCTCCGAGGATTGGCAGTCCATGAGATGAGAGGTGGTATCTGATCTGATGAGTTCTCCCGGTAAAAATCTGGAGAAAAACCTGAATCCTTCCATCAGGTTTTTTTTCTATTTTTTGGATTTGTGTGATTCAGAGCTTATTTTGAGGATTAGGGACTTTTGCTTTGACGATTTCTGAGATCGTGAAGGGCAGTTGAGCGCTGATTTTATCTAAAAAGATCTGCCCCTCAGGGGTAATCTCGCATAGAGCTCTATATCGCTTCTTCAGTGGCACTTTAGCTTTGGATTCCAGAGTTTCAGATTCTGATTTTTCTTGAAAGAGTTTTTTGAAATGCTGGAGTCAGGCTTCAGTTTTTGCAATAATCATAAGCCCATCAGTATCCTTGTCCAAACGATGCAAAAGCCCAGCCCTGATAAAATTTCCAATGCTTGGTAGCTCCTTGTAGTGGTGATAGAGAAAACCAACTACGCTTGGCTTACCAACATCCCAAATGCTGTTAGGGTGCGACAAAACTCCTTTGGGCTTGTTAATTACAAGATAGTCTGTAGTTTCCTTGAGAATCGGAATATCAATATTCGGAGCTTCTTCAAGAAGAACTGGAGAAAGATATCTCTCCAAATCATCAATCATTACCTGATCTCACGGTTTGAGTTTGAGTGATTTTTTTGCTGCTTTACCATTGACGAGAATCCCATCCCTAGACAAGATATGATGAAAAAAATTCCTCGAATAAGGAAATTGTTTTGTTAGCCAGGTATCAAGTCTTTCCGTCGGTCATTCAAAGATAAGCTCATGCATCCAAAAAACAAAAAAGTACTAAAAAACTGATCAAAAACAGGTCTTAACTGTAGTGTAAGGGTTCCTTATAGAAAATCAAGGGGAACTGTCTCTCCTTAAGAATTAAATCTCAAGACTCTTTTATATAAAAAAACCTCAGAGTTTATCTGAGGCGAGTATTTACTCAAGGTATTATTCAGCTTTGTCTGCTTGTTCTGAAAGTTCAAGATAGAGTTTTGAGAATGCAATCTGTCGCATAGTAGAGGTCCAGATAAATCCTACAATGAGGCAGAGTAGTCCCAAAATATTCCAGAGAAGAAAGTAGATGTGAAATCTTATTAAATCCCAAAAATGATTTTCAGTAATTTTCCATGAGTATTTAAATCCTTCAATTATGCCTAAATTTTTATCTGCAATGGCTTGATTTACAAAAGAAAACCTGATTGATAATAGAACAAAAGCAGCTATTCCAATGATTGCTATGTAAATTACTGCCGTAGAACTACCCTGACCACCTCCGATCTCAGTATCTATTGCTCATGCAAGCATAGCTCAAAGCAAGACTAATGCCGCTAGAATAATGCTAACAAGGAGTTGTGCTCCTATAATCTTGTTAGTTTCTTTTCTTTTGATCATAGTCCAGAATTCTCTAAAACCTCGATCTTCTTTTTTTGCCCAACCAAGGATTAGTGGGACAAACATTGCTGTTATTATTAGCTCAGCACCTCTTGAGATCCAGTTTATTATCTTTTTTATTGTTTCTGGGTCCCATCCGAGAAGTTCGGTTCCAGCGCCTGCTCCAATTCCTAAAAGAAAGCCAGCAAATCCAAGGGCCAATCCGATCAAAACTATGGTTCCTCCCTTTCATTTTGTTCGAGACATTTCTCGTCCAAGTGATTTAAGCTCTTGAAGATTCATTTTTCGATTGTTTTGCATGAGTATATAGTTGTATATAAATAAAAATTTGAGTATATCATAAGCATGAAGATACTTATTCTAGCAAAAAAAACAAGATTTTTTTACCTCGATAGAAAAAAACCTAGTCTTCGAAAAGACTAGGGTGTGTTTTGTAATACACTGTTTCATGTGTTCAAGAAAGATATACAGCTCGAACAATTTTTAGTATAAATATCTTCTATTAAATGTCAAGAGAATATAGAAAAAAAGCAAACAATGGCAAAAAAGTTGGAAAAAAACTGACCCTTTCTCAGAATCAGTTTTTTTACATTTTATCTATTTTGCTTAGTTTACTCCTCCAGTAAGGGTATTCAATGTAACAGTATCTCCAACTTCTTTGTGAAGTGGTACTTGAATTTCCATCCCAGTTTCAATCGTTGCTGGCTTTGTCCCTGATTGAGCTCTATTTCCTTTGATACCAGGAACAGTCTCAGTAATTACATAAGAGATTGTAGAAGGAAGAATTACGTTAATTACATTTCCTTTATAGATTTGAATATATACATCAAGATTATCTTTGAGATATCCTGTAATATCCTCAATTGTACCTGCTGGGATGTCATGGATTTCTCCAGTATCATTTTCCATAAATGAGTAAGTATCTCCACTATTGTAGAGATATACCGCATTTTGAGTAGCAATATCTGCTTGATCCATTGTTGTTCCTGATTTAACAGTGATATTTTGTACCCCATTTGTAAGAAGGTTTCTTACCTTGTAAGTATAAGATCCTTGTCTTTGTTGCATCTGCATAAAAGAGAGGTCAAGAACCTTAAAGAGCTGTCCATCCATTTCGAGTACAGTTCCCTTTTTTACTTCTGCAGCATCAATTTTTACCATTGTTCTTTTAATCAAAATTTAAAAAGTCACTCATTAGACTACTGATTTGAACAAGATTTTCAAGTCAGAATTTTATTTCTTAAATAATCTCTACCTACAAAAATAGATTCAATATCCAATATATTTATTATGTATTGACTTTCATAAAAAAATATGTATAGGTGCTAATGTAAAGAATCAAAAGGGCTCTTTACTAAATAAAAATCAGAAATATTCAATAACTAACTCTAAATTTTCCATAAAACAATGAAGCAGCTTAAAAAGACAAGGACGGTAAAGAGCTTAACTATCAAAGGAGAGCGAGCGTTTTTGATGAATGCAAGTGGAGGTATTCTTCAGGAGCTTTCAACCAAAGCGTTGCTTGAAAAGAATGCTACTCTTAAGGCTAAAGCTTTTGGTTGTGATGTGCTCATTATTCATATTTACGCTCCTGTATCTGTTCGAGGAGGCAAGGGGACAAGACTCTTTTCCTGGGTAGAGGGAGCTGAGGCACTTGCTAATGCAAGGGGGGTTCTGTCCTATGCCATGGTCAAGGGGGCATATTCCTATGCCATGGTTAAGAGATCATGTGCTTATACCATGAGTGATGGAGCTGAGGCGATTGCCATGGTTAAGGGGTCGTATTCCTATCGTATGGTTAAGGGATTATATTCCTATGGCATGATTAAGGGATCGTATTCCTTGGTACAAACACCATTAGCTTCTTAAGCTAAATTAAAAAAAATCCCCTTAGTATTCTAAAGGGGGTAAATCTCCTTGGGAGTCTCTAGGGGGATTTTTATTTTATATAAATTTTTCTATTTTGTAATTTATAGTGTATCCAAAATCTAGAATCTTCTTTTTATTTTAAGAGTTCTTTGAATATTTGTATGCTCTCTAGCTTTTCTCGTGGAAGGTCCTCTTTCCCAAAGTGCCCATAACAAGCGGTTTGTTGATAGATTGGTCTTTTGAGATGGAGAAAGTTAATAATTCCTTGAGGACTGAGATCAAAATGTTTTAAAATAGTTTCAGAAAGCTGACTGAGATCACATTTCGCAGTTCCAAAGTCTTCGATAAAAATACTTATTGGCTGCGCAACTCCTATTGCATAGCTGATCTGAATCTCACATTTTGAGCATAGTCCGCTTGCAACGATGTTTTTTGCTAGATATCTTGCCATGTAGGCTCAGCTTCTGTCAACTTTTGTTGGATCCTTCCCAGAGAATGCTCCACCTCCATGTCTACTCATCCCTCCATAGGTGTCAACGATAATTTTTCTTCCTGTGAGTCCTGTATCTCCACTTGGTCATCAGATAAGGAAAATCCCAGTTGGATTGATATAGGTTTTTGTTTGCTCCGTAATTAGTTCTCAGCAAATAGGTTCGATAACCTCTTTTTTGATTTGCTTCTGAAGTTCTGCAAGAGAAACTTCTGCTGAGTGTTGAGAGGAGATAACAATCGTATCTATGTGGGAAATTTTCCTATCTTTGATACAAATCGTAACTTGAGTCTTACCATCAGGGCCAAGTTGAGGAATAACTCAGTTTTTTCTAACTGTTTCGAGTTGATGGGCAAGTTTGTGTGCCAGATCAATGCTCATTGGTAAAAAGCTACTTGTCTCGTTGGTTGCATATCCAAACATAATTCCCTGATCTCCAGCTCATCAACTATCAACTCCGATTGCAATATCTGGAGACTGCGTTTGAATTATGCATTCAATTTCTGCTTCATCTGGATTAAATCCCTTCTCTCGACTATCATATCCGATCTGAGTAATCACTTGTTTGGCAATGGCCTTGTAATCCACAAGAGCAGTAGTTGTGATCTCTCCTGCGATTATCAAATGTTTCCCGCTAATAAGTACTTCGCAAGCTACTCTTGCATTTTTGTCTTGAGTAAGGCAAGCATCTAGGATTGCATCAGAGATTTGATCACAAATCTTGTCTGGATGCCCTGCTGTAACTGATTCACTGGTCAAAAATTGTTTCATCTTAAAGAAAAAAAGAATAAAAGTCTGATCAATATCAAGATCCAACCTTATTCTCTGAGTAAAGACAAAAAAATCTTTCCCATAGCTAGGAAAGTTTTGTCAAAAATCAGATTTTGTCATATCTTTCCCAAAGGGTAGGATGGAGCACCTTAACTATTGTCAGGTTGCTGGGATATACAAACGAGCCTTGTCTCTTTATCCTCTCTTGATATTTTTCACTCCAGATGATATTTTTTTGCTTAATTTTTGCAAGGAAAAATTCCTCTTAACGATTTTGTTGCTTTGGAATCTGTTCTCGTATATTTTATTTGACATTCTTTGGCAAAAAACTATAAAAGAATTGAGGCTGACTTTCTCGCAGTGAAACCGCTTATCAAAATTCTCGACTTATTTCATGGGAGTAAAATCCTATCTCCAAGATAGTGAGGAGCTACCCACCTTTCCTTAGGGAGAGATGATAGGTATTGCTACGGCTAGTCGGTTTTTTTTAATAGTTTCTTAGCTCATGCTGATTTATGTAGAGACCAAGGCAAAGCCCTTTCCCTTGACGCAGAGGATTCTTAGTAAATTCCCTTGAGCGCAGGGCCTAGAGATTGACCATTACAAAAATATTTTTGATAAAAATATTGGCAATCAACGCCTTGCTCCTGCAATTATTCTTGCTACTCAAGATCATATTCCCATACTTCCTGTTCCAGAAAACTACGGACGACCAGGAAAATCATTTTTCTTTAAAACAAGTCTTAATTGTGTCTTTGATTGTGAGTATTGTTATCTCAAGGCAAATTTCAAGACTCAGCATAGTGTTATTTTTGTCAATTATGATGAGATAAAAGAAAAAATCAAAAATCAGATCCTTTCCTTGAGAACAGAGGGATATCAGGGACAGATTAGCTTTTATGCGAGTAATTATAGTGATATTCAAGGAATCGATATGCTTACAGAGTTTAATCAGACTTTTATTCCTTTTTTTGAGCAGTTTGATTGAGTCTTGATGGAGACAAGAACGAAAAGTCCAGTCATTAATTCAATTTTTTCTGCAAATGAGGGGAAAATACCTCAAAATACTGAGTTTTCATTTTCGTTTAATCCTGAGGAGATTATTCGTAAATATGAAAAGGGGACTGCTCCTTTAAGTGCAAGAATTGACGCAGTTAAAACACTAATTTCCAGAGGCTACAAAGTAGGACTTAGATTCCTTCCGCTTTTGCCTGTTGCAAATTATGAAAACCTTTATCGTGAACTTTTGAGGAACTTAATATCTGAAATAGATTTTTCTAAGATATCATCAGTATTTATTGCCTCATTAATTTACAATCCAGGAGATTTTAAGCAAATGCAGAAAAAAAATCCTAATTCTGATCTTTGGAGCCTGGTTCGTCAGCAGGATTCTGGATTGGTCAAAATTGATCAGCCAGTTTGGGAGCATTTCTTGCAAATCTTTGTAGAGGAGCTACCAGGAGTTAAGCTGTATTTTGACTATATTTAGTTTTTTTACTTTTAGAATCTAGTTATTACCTATCTTTTCTCTTTATTAAAAATACTTTATCATAAAAAAATAAAATGGCAAGAAAAATCTGACTTAGGTGGTCTGATTTTTTTTAGTTTTTTTGTTTTTTTGTTAAAATTGAATTGTCAATGAAATGTAATTTCTTAGGAAATTAGCAACCGTTATGCGGATATTTTAGCTCTTTCACATATGATCAAATGAACGAACTTAAAGCCTCACCATCAGCTTCTATTACTAAGGTGTCTCCACTTTTGGATAGAATTTCACAAACTTGTGATGCTCTCTTTGCTGTACTTGATATGACAAGTGAACAAACTGCTCAGTACGGAGGAGGTATTCTTCATTCTTTCAGTTCTGATTTTGTTGATGTAGTGGTAAAACTAATCGTTCAGTTGAGACTTTATACTAAGGATTTACAAAGACAGCTTGCAACTGGATTAATCAAAAATGAAACTGATCTTGTACTCTACACTCAAGGAATTCAAGATCTCATCGATAAGATAAATGTTCATCTCCTCCAAGATGGGTATCTTAGAAATAATTTTGCTTTCGCTTTTCAGGAGATTCAGCAAGAGTTGAGAGATACTTTTCAAAATATGGAAATCGCTTAAAGATACAGGTATTTCTTTTATTAGAGAAAAGGAGCTGAGTTTCAGCTCCTTTTTTTCTTTTTCTTGGAAGGAAGACGCTTCGGAGTAGCTACTTGCCAAGCGCTTTTTGAGATTTTTTTGATCTCTTTTGCAAAGGTGTAGTAAAAAGATAATACACCATAGCTCAGCAGATATACAAGTGTTTTCTTGATGAAAAGCACAATATTATGTTCATACCATCCAATTGCAGCCAATTCCAGATACGGAATCATCGGAAGGAAAAACCAGAAGAAAAGTCTGATTTTTGACTTTTGTTTCTGATCATGTTCTCGTTTTACTCCATATAGGATAAGGAGAACAGTGATAACTGTGGTTAAGATCGACTTCCAAAACAAGATTAAGAAGAGTTCCATACTTGAATGGAAACAGACTACATTTACCAGTACTGATATTGCGATAATTGGCAAAAAGTACCTGAAAAATAAGATAAAAAGGGAAATCCCTTTTAGGAGCAGTTGTGTTGTTCTTTTTTTCATACTTTACATTTTGTTTTTTTATAGTATAGATATTTAATATATAAATACAAGTAAATATTGCTTGAAATACCTATTCAAAAAAATATCATTTTAAGAGAGTCTTTTTATTAAGATTCCTTAGGTTTTAAATTTCATTATATAAGATAGTATGTCAACAAATTATTATGAAAGCTCACTCATTGAGCACAAAAAATATGCTGGTAAAGTTCAGGTTTCATCTCGTGTTCCTCTTGAGACGAGAGATGATATGTCTACTTATTATAGTCCTGGTGTTGCACAACCTTGTTTAGAAATAGCAAAAAATCCTGAATCAGCCTATGATTATACTCGAAAGGGAAGGACTATCGCTGTGGTTAGTGATGGAACCGCAGTACTTGGACTTGGAAATATCTGAGGACTTGCTGGTTTACCGGTAATGGAGTGAAAGGCTATTCTTTTTAAAGAGTTTGGAGGTGTAGATGCGATTCCTCTTGTCTTAAAAACTCAAGATCCAGATGAAATTATTTCAATCGTTGAAAATATTGCACCAACTTTCGGAGGGATCAATCTTGAAGATATTTCGGCACCAAATTGCTTTTATATCGAAGATGAGTTAAAAAAGAGACTCAATATCCCAGTTTTTCATGATGATCAACATGGAACAGCTATCGTCGTACTTGCAGGACTTATCAATGCTCTTAAATTAACAGGAAAAGAAATCTGATCCATCAAGATCGTTATCGCAGGAGCAGGAGCAGCTGGTCTTTCTATTGCTAAACTTCTGCAAGCATATGGAGCAAAACATATCATTATCACTGATTCCAAGTGATCAATTCATTCCAAGAGAACCGATCTGAATCAATACAAAACTCCTCGAATTGCTACCAATCTCAATGATCAAGCCGGAACACTTGCAGAGGTGCTGGTTGGAGCTGATGTTTTTGTAGGAGTAAGTAGACCAAATCTGATTTCATCAAATGAGGTTCGTACTATGAATCAGGATCCTATTATTTTTGCACTTTCCAATCCAGAGCCTGAAATTATGCCAGAAGAAGCCTATGCTGGAGGTGCTGCTATTGTTGCCACTGGGCGCTCAGACTTCCCAAATCAAGTAAATAATGTATTAGCGTTCCCAGGGCTCTTCAAAGGTGTCTTAGAGGCAAGAATTCCTCAGATTGAGCATAAGCATCTTATCGCAGTTGCTAAAGCACTTGCCGACTATGTTAAAACTCCAACTAAAGATGAAATTATCCCATGAGCACTTGATAAAGCTGTTGCCCAAGTTGTCGCTGATGCAGTAAAAAAAGCATAAAAAATCAGACTTCTGAATATAATTATTTTCAGGAGTCAGACTTTTCTTTTATTTTCTCAAAAGAAGAGGAATGTTCTCACCAAAGCTATTAACTTATCTTTCTCTCTGATTAGCAGGAATTTTGACCGTTATGACGATCATATTGTTGACATTCCCAGAGTTTTTTGCTAAACGAGACCAGAATCATCAGTTAAAGAAAAAGAGGACTCCTTTTTTTGAGAAAGTTGCACTTGTTATCTCGCATGCAATTGCGATGGAGACGATAGGAATTTCTTATTCGCTTCTTACGTTTGTTCTCGTGTACTACGGTCAGTGGAAGCTTTTAGGGATTGCTTTGAGTAGTATTGTTGTTTCAAGTTTGATCTTTTGGGGGCTCAAGAGAATCACACAGAGGATGAGACCTTCTGACGCATTACTCCAGCTTTCAGATTACTCATTCCCGAGCGGGCATACTACTGCATGATTTGTAATTTGTTTAACGCTTGCAGCTATTTTATCTATTTTCTTACCTGTCTTTTTAAAACCAATGCTTTATACTTGTGCATTGGGATTTGGAGCTATTGTAGGGCGAAGTAGACGATATCTCAAGGTGCACCGAATCTCTGATATTCTTGCAGGGGCTATCCTTGGAATAGGGAGTTTTATTGCGGCTTGTTTGTTTTTCCTCTATTTTGGTGATGCGCTCATTACTGCTGTAGAGATTGTTTTTAATTCTTTTAGTTAAGAATGCTTGATTGCTGTATTATTGGAGCAGGAGCAAGCGGGCTTTTCCTCTGACTGCATTTACCTAAAGAGTGGAAAAAACTGATTCTAGAGCAAAATACTTCACCTGGGATTAAGATTCTTTTGTCTTGAAAGGGGAGGTGTAATTTTACCAATCTCAGAGCTAGCTTCAAAACTTATCTTTGAGATCAAACTGCTAGAGTTCATCAGGTCTTGGGGCAGTTTTGACCACAAGATATGATCAGATTTTTGGACTCTTTTTCTATTTATTCCAAGCAAGAGGACAATGGAAGGATGCTCCTTGAATCCAATAAATCAAAGCAATTGGTAGATTTTCTTGTACAAAAAAATCAGGAAAATCTGACTCAAATCCAGTATTCAACCTCTGTTTCTCAGATTCAAAAAACTTGAGATTTTTTCACAATTTCCACCTCGCGAGGTGTCTTTAAATCCAAAAGAGTAGTAATTGCTACGTGAGGGATGTCCTTCCCTAAGGTTTGAGGATCTGACTTTATTTTTCAGTTTGCAAAGGATCATAATTTGTCCTATCAAAGTCCTGCTCCTGCACTGTGGGGACTTAATACCAAAGAGGACCTCTCTTCCCTTTCTTGAAGCTCTGTTGAGGCAACGACAAAGCTTTTCTTGGATGGAAAGCAAATTTATCAAGATGATCGTGTTGTTTTGTTTACGCATCGAGGGGTGAGTTGACCAGCGATATTCAATGCCTCGCTTTGGCTTGGATACTTTGATCCAAACTTTTCTAAAAAAGCTCAGATCAAGATTGCTATTCCTGGACATCAAATAACCAAAAGACTTCTTGCCTACCTTAAAGCTCCCCGTGGATTAAGATCATATACCATGACTCTTACTCCAATATCGCTTAGGTCCTATGATGAGTCAAAAGTGATGAGTTGAGGACTAAACTTTGCAGAAGTAGGAGATGATTTTCAGCTTCATAAACTTCCCGGTTGCTATGTATTGGGAGAGGCCCTTAATATAACAGGTAAGACTTGAGGTTACAATCTTCAGCGATGTCGAAGCTCTGCTTTTGTCTGTGCCAAAAGCTTAAAAGAGGACTAAAAGTCTGACTTTTATCTTTTTTTCATTCAAGACACAAAATAGGTCTACTTCTTCAGATATTTTTTATGAGTAAAAAAACTCAAGTCTTTCCCCTTGAGCCTTTTTATTTTACAAATCATATTTTTCAATCAATGCTTGTGGAGCTAGTTCTCTTCCCATAAAATCCTCAAAAAGCTCAATTGCTGGTTTTCTAGTTCCTTGAGCCAAGATCTGATCTCTATAGTGATGTCAGATCTCAGGATTAAAGAGTCAGTTTTCCTTTATTTTTGAGAAAACGTCTGCCTCAAGTGCTTCTGCTCGCATATAGCTATAATATCCAGCAGCATATCCACCACCAAAAATATGCAAGAAACAACAATACATCTGGTATCTTTCATCTCTTTTAAAGAGAGAATACTGATTTACAAACTCAAGAATCTTTTGATCAAGAGCTTCGATATTTTCAGGTACTTTATCTGAATAGAGCATGAGATCAACGATTGCAAGTTCATTTTGTCTAACGACCCAATTTCCCATCATAAAGGTCGAAAGCTTTTTAATATTTTCCAACATCTCATCTGGGAGAGCCTCTCATGTCTGGTAATGCTTGGAGAGTTGTCTTAATGCTTCAGGCTCACTTGCCCATCTTTCCAAGAGTTGAGAAGGGAGCTCTACAAAATCCCACTCAACATTAAATCCATTAAGTTCAGGATATTTTGACTCAGCAAGCATTGCATGGAGTGCATGTCCAAATTCATGGAACAGCGTCTCTACATCAGAGAGTTTCAAGAGAGTAGTTCAGGATTCAGATTTTTGAAAGTTGCATACATTGAAAATGATAGGAAGTTGTTTTGAGTTTTTGGCTCTAAGAATATCTGCCCATGCTCCAGGCCTTTTACCAGGACGATAAAAAGCATTTAGAAAAAAGTAGGAAATCAGATTTCAGTCTTTGAACACTTCATAATAGAGATTGTCTTTTGTTTCTCAGGTTTTCTTAATTTCAATACCAAAGAATTTTCCTACAAAAGAATGAAGCCAGTTCAATACCTGATCAAATTCAAAATATTCTTTGAGTTTTTCCTCCTGAATAGCAAAGACTTCTTCCTTATATTTTCTCGTATAGTATGCTAAGTCCCACGGTTCTAGTCTTTCTAGTTGGTAGTGAGTTTTTAGCGTTTCAATTTCTTCTTGTGCTTTTGGAAGTGCTTTTTCAAAGATTTGATGAATCATATTTTTTGCATTTTCTGGGCTCCCTGCCATTCTGAGCTTGAGTTGATAGTCAGCAAAATTTCAATATCATAAGAGTTTTGCTTTTTCTTCTTCGAGTTTGAGGAGTTCTAGAATAAGAGGTTTATTGTTATAAGGAGCTTTGCTCGCTCGCTCTTCACGGATCCAATAAATATCCTGACGAATCTGCCTATCATCACAATATCTCAAAATATCAATCAATACATTTGGATCAGCATCAATGGTCAGTTTTCAACTTTCTTTACTAGCGTTTTTGATCTTTTCTAGGCTTAGTGCTGGCATATGAGAAAAAGCTTCTAGATTATCAGTCTTGTAGCTAAAATTTTGTTGATCATCTACAACATTATTTTGAATCTGATCTGAGAGCTTTGCAATCTTTTGGTTGATCGTTTTGATCTGAGATTGGATAGCTTCTGGTTGGTTGATCCCTCTGTGTTCAAAATCCTCTAAACGAAGAGTAAAAATTCTGATTTCTTCGCTTGTTCGTCCTTTTTTTTGAGCTGCATCACGATTGATGAGATAATAGTCTTGACTGTAGGAGATTTCATCAGAAAAAGCCAAATACTCTCCTTGGAATTGCTCAATAATTTCACGAAAATTTGGTGCAAGACCTACAGAATATAAGTGATTTACCAGATTCCACAATGTTGAGAGTTGATTTTCATTGACATTCAATTCAAGAATTTCAAAGAGTTGATCATTTGGGAGATTGAGGAGTTCTTCTCTGCTTGAGTTATCTTTCAGTTTTGTCAAAAGAGCATGGAAATTGCTTTTTTCTTGTTCAAGAAGGTCAAAGAGGAGTGCTAGTACTTCTTTTTCTGATTCAGGAGAGAGAAATAAACTAA
>JABCPD020000013.1 GCA_013333295.2 candidate division SR1 bacterium
AGCTGAAGCTTTGAAGACTAAGCTTACTGAAGCTGGAGCAACTATTAACTTTAAATAGTTTTTAGTAAAAAAATAACAGAAATCAGATTTTTGATTTCAATTTTTCTTGGGATACTAGGTTTATGGCGGAGCGATTACGCTTTGATCATCAAACTTGGTATTTGCAAGATCTGTTTTATATTTCATATTACCTATACGAATGACAGTATCTGTTAATCAAATTCTTGAAGCACAAGCTCATATAGGTACACTCAAAAACGAAGCTCATCCAAAGACTAGCAAGTACTGGTCTGAGGTAACAAACGGAGTAGTAGTTATCAATCCTGAAATCCTTGCTCAGCAGCTCGAAACTGCAAGAGCTACTATCCAAAAAGCAAAGGCTGAAGGAAAAGAAATTCTCGTAGTATGTGAAAAGAAAATGTACGCTACTGAACTCGAAGCACTCGCTAAGAAGTCAGGAGTATCTTTCCTCAACTACAAAGTATCTGGAGGTTTTCTCACAAACTTCGCTACTTACAAAAAGAGAATTGACTCTATCAACGAAATGGCTGAGTTTATGCAGAGTGATGCTTATGCTGCACTTACCAAAAAAGAGCAACTTGTCTACAAGAGAAATTTTGATAGAGCAAACAAAGTATATAAGGGAGTAACTAACCTTAAAAAGAGACCTGATCTCGTAGTGATCGTTGATGGAGCTATGCTTTCAACTTTGATCGATGAGGTAGAGAACTTGAAGGGTAAACTCGATTCTATTATTATCGCTGGTACTAACTTCTCAAGATATTGGGCAGAAGAACAGATGGTAGTAACTAATATCAATAGTTATACTTCTCTTGATTTTGTACTCAATTACTTGCTCTCTTAATTATTTCTTATCTTTTCCCTACTATGCAAGAAAATATCTATTTGCCTAGTTCATCTGAGAGAAAAAGAGCTATCACAGCCTATCTACTGGTAGGTGTGCTCTTTTTTTCGGGGAAGAGTGACTTGTCTGTGTATGAGTATTATCACTTTAAGCAGGCAATCGGGCGATATACAGCAACAATGTTTTTTTTGTTGGTTTTGCTGTTTGTTTCCATTATTCCTTTTGTTCGTATTTTAGCCTTTATCCCTACGATTTTGGTGTTTATCAATCTCGTTTGGATCTGAATTTTGGTCTATTTTGCATGGAAAGGAGTATATGCGAGCAATGTCGTACAAGCACCTTGGCGAAAAAGAATCTATGCTGATATTGGAGGACGAATGCTCAATCTCTTTGATATCAAGAAAAATGTTTACGGAGAAATTTCAAATGATATTTCATCGCAATTTCCGCCTTTGTGAATATAAAAAATAAGAGAAGTCTGATGTTAGAGTCAGATTTTTTAATTTTATTTATAAACTTAAATAACGTGAAGCGATATTTTTAATTTTTATAATCCTAACCGATCATGAAAAAGTATTGCTATTTGCTTTTCTCTCTTGTTCTCCTCTGATTTGCTCTGTTAACTGGATATGATCGATATGAGAAAAAGTCCTATCAAGATGCTCTCTATCAGCCAGAGGTCAAGGATATTTATTTGCCGTGTTTTGCTCATGCAGAGTTGTGTCGTCGTGATGACGTCTCAGCACTCATAAACTATAGTAGGTATTCGCATCATCTCACCAACGCCTCACCAGCCTACTATCACAAAGATCTTGCTCAAGATAAAAGTAGTCAACATTTTTCTGGATCTACCAAGATTATGAATTTCTCAAAGGGAACTTATACTTCTTCTTTTCTCTTGCAATCTGATCAAGAATATCTACTAGATGTTGAAAATAATGTCTTCTCATCAGACCAAACTCCGCAATTTGTTCTTTATAATCTTTCTGAGGCGGCATTACAGATGTGTCTGGATAGGGTAGTGGTTCGCTCCTATCGTCCTGATCTTTCTCTGCCTATGAGCATAGCAAATGCCCATTGTCATACGATCTTTCCTCATAAGTATCTAGCATTCAATATTGACAATCCAAAAGCGAAAACCTTGCTTTCTCGTTATCGTATGAGGCTCTTGGCAACCGGAGCCGATCAGCAAGTAGTAGTCGCATTTAGAGGGATATAAGATTTTCTCTTAAATAAAAAAAACAAAAAATCTGATTTTTTTGTTAGATCGTTGTTTTTTTGTTGATTTTTATATGTTATTATGTATAAGTAGGGTTGTTATGACAAATGTTTGTCGCTTTATTTTTCTATATATTATATTATGCAAATCGATATTAACTTGGTAAAACAGCTTAGAGACGTAACCTTTGCTCCACTTGGAGATTGTAAAAATGCTTTGGTAGAAGCAGGTGGAGACCTTGCAAGAGCTCAAGAAATCCTTAGAGAAAAGGGAATTGCAAAGGCAGGAAAGAAGGCTGATAGAGAAACCAATGAATGACTTATCAAGACTCACAATGATGGAGAGAGAACTTATGTGGTAAAACTTCTTTGTGAAACTGACTTTGTTGCTAAAAATGAAACATTCCTAGCTCTTTTTGATAAGGTATTTGCTGTATTGAAGTCTGATACTACAGGAGATGTAGCAAATGTTGAAGCTCTTTCATCTGAAGTTGTAGAAAAGATCAATACTTTGGCTGCAGAAGCTACTGCGACTATCGGAGAAGCGATCAGACTTGGATCTGTTTTCATTACCACAGAAACAGTTTATGTTTATTCTCATGCTGGAGACAAGGTAGTATCTGTAGTTGTTTACTCAGGAGATGAAGCTACAGCTAAAGAGCTCGCTCTCCAAGTTGCTGCGCTCAATCCAGAATTCTTGAGCCTTGATGAGGTTCCAGCTGATGAAAAAGAAAAGCTTGCTGCAGAGTTTACTGAAGAACTCAAGGCTGCTGGAAAACCAGAAGCAATGATTCCAAATATCGTAAAAGGTAAAGTAGATAAGGCTTTTGCTGATAATGTACTTTTGGAGCAAGAATATATCAGAGATGGATCAAAGAAAGTTAGAGAAATCCTTCCTGCTGGATTTGAAGTTTCAAAGTTCTATAGATTTACTGTGTAGTTTTCAATATAGTATATAATTTTAAAAGAGAGAAAAGTCTGACGGTTAAAGACATGTTCAGACTTTTTATTTTATTTAAAATTAATTATTAAAGAAAAAATATAAAAATTACTTGCTTTTTGTTTTATAATCATTACTATCTATTGCAAAGTTGTCCCATTCTTTTTTTGAGGCATTTTGCGATTTCTTTAGTTCGTACTTAGTGCTGAGAAATATGCGGGGAAGTATAGAGTTGTTACTATTAATAGTAGGATTTCTTATCTCACATACTACTTCTCTCTTACTAGAGGGGCAAGGAAGTCTCTTTGCCGAACACAAAAGAAGTCTGATTCACATCGAATCAGATTTTTTTTGTTTTTCTTTTTTGTGAGAGGGGGCAATATCTAGGGGAAAGTGGTATTTCTTTATTTTTTCTTTTCCCTAGAAGCCTAGCGTTATTATTCCTTTTATTTGTTTATTATAAGAAAGAGATGTTTGAAACGAAAGTAGTTGCCTTTACTCCTTCAAATACAAGGTTGGATACAGTTAGACAAATGACAAAAGATGAGTTTATAGAGTATCATGGATCCGGAACCTTGCGTAAAAATACAAGGTTAGGAATGGCAAATCATGAACATTATTTACAAGAGCGTATCGCGTATGAGTTTGGTCGAGAGTTTAGAGTTGGTTATGCAACGAGAATACTAGTATGAAAAGCAATTTCTGAGGGAGACAATAAATGAAATACAGAACTCTGATGGCATGCAGAGAGATATATAAATACGAGAGTTTTTGATGAGGATAAATGTCAGGTAGCTTATATTACCTATGAAAATGCAGAATGAGAGATTGTAGAGGGGAACTGAATTGTCTTATTAGAGACAAGCTTTCAATTGCCTCCATGAAGATGTGTGTTTGCTATAGTTCAAGAGTATGATAGGGCCACAGATGAACGAAAGTCAGCAGTAAATCCTTTCTAAAAGAATGGTATTGTATGCTAAAAAACTTAATTTTTATTCTTTTATTGATAAAATTATGCAAAATTATTTTGATATTACGCCAATCAAGGCTTATGTAAGATCATCTCAAATTTTAAGTGAATATTCAGACCTTCTCACTGAATGTGAGATTATAGGTATCTGTGCTTATATATGAGAGACATTAACTGCATTGATTAAGTTAAATGATGGAGCAGTGTTCAGCTATATTCCTTTTTCTTCTTTAACACTTAAAAAAACAAAAGCAAAGACAGAGGATGCAATTTTCCATCTTACTCCACAGGAAGCGGGATTCGTTAATTGTCCAGATTGTGAATTAGCAATTAGCTATCTTAAAAATTTAGACATTCCTCTTACTTATTATAGTGTTTTTACAAAAAGTTGGAATGTGGGACGTTATCTTTTGACAGTTGATTTTGTGAGAGATAATGAGCTACTTAATTTGCTAGTAGATGAAAAAACAGGAAATTTACTTTTTATTCCTTTTCATAAGGTAAAGTTTGTTGCAGGAGAGTCTTTAGATACTCGTGTAAAGCAGTATAAAAAACAAAGAGATACTTATCGTGTGTTGTAGTCGGCATTATTTTGTTTTATTTAGTTACAATAACTAGAATGGGATATAAGAGAATTGAAATTGATGGCAATGATGGTACAGGAAAAACAACTCGTGTAAAGTTTTTGAAAAAAATGTATCCTGGGTACGAGATTTTAGATAGAGGCTTACTTTCACAGTGGGTAATGGAAGATTTTCGCTTTAATGGTTGATATCAGATTGATCAGCTAATGGGATTTAGAGAAGATACCTTATATATTACCTTGTATACCACAGTGGAGAAAAGTCAAGAAAGAATTGTAAAAAGAGGGGATTCCCTTGATGAGGAATATCACAACAAGGAAGATCTTCGTAAGTATAATGCAAGATTTGCTTTTCTTGCTCAGCATGAAAGGGTAAATTTTATAAAGAGTGATGATTTTGTAGAGAGTATGGAACAAATTTGTTCTCTGATTGATAGTGATTAGTGGATTTCTTTGATAAAAACTTAGAAAGTCTGGCTCTTACTGTAGAGTAGTCTCAGGAGTCAGATTTTTCTTTTTTTTCAAAAATATTTAAATTCACTAAAAAAGCTTGATTTGGGAGGGAAAATCATTATCCATCTACTATATCAATGGGAAACTTTTATTTATTTGTGATTGATAATGGAAAAGGTCGTATTCAAACAGCCCTTATGGGCAAGGATTGTGGATATCCTGATGTATTTATTCGGACTTGGGTTTGTAGTCGTTCTCTCCTATTTTGCATTGCAGCATTTCTTTGGTCTAGAGTGAGTTTATGGTATACCAACAGTGTATTTGACTGCAGTTATTGGGGTGATTGTTTTCCTTCTCATGGCAAAATCTGTAATCTCAGATGCTAAACTTCGCGTAGAAATTGAAAATAATCAGATTACTATTATTGAGGGAAAAACTCCTCAAACTTTCGATATTGAAAGTTCTGGATTTGAGTTTGAATCGCATATTTATTCTGGAGATAGCCAGCATTTCCTTACGATTACAGATTCTAATGATCAAAAGCATAGTTTTGATATCTCAGGGCTAGGACAGATCGAGGTTCAGGAACTCAAAGCTCTTATCTCTTCTATCCAAAAACCGGATCCAAACAAGATTCAAACACAAGAAGACTAAATTGTTCACAAGAAAACGAAAATTAAAAATCTGACTTCATTCTTTTTTCTTACATAAGACGAAGTATTTATTTTTATTATCTTATTATCAAAATGACAGAAGTGGTAACAACAGGTGCAGAAGTAATCGCAACAGGAGCTCAATATGCTCAGCAAACAGGGGCTTCTCGATCGTATCTTATTTATGTGGGAGTAGCAATTTTGGCGATGATTATTGGTCATCAAGCTTATGTTTATTTGCAAAATAAAAAAGCTCAAGAGCGACTTGAAAAAAATCCAGGAGCTGCTAAAGTGTATATCAAGTCTACTAACTTGCTCGTATATCAAGAGACTTTGCGAGTAGCAAGTGTTGATGGTAAAGCTCCAGTATTTTTCTATGAAAATCTCGGTTTGACCAAGGGATTTTACCTCACTCCTGGAACTCATGTAATTAATTCTACTTTCACAAAGGTGAGACCTGGAATTTTGCATAAGCAAGTTTCTACTACTTACGAAGCGTCTGACAATGAAGTAGAAGTAAAAGCAAATGAAAGCTATGACTATTCATTCTCAACTTCTAAGGAAGTTTATACATTAAAATTGAAGAAATAAAGCGAAGTTTTCGCAGTAGGGACAAGGCTTGCCTTGTCTTTTTTCTATTGATTTTTCCTTGATTTTAGTATTAAAAAGAGTATTTATGCACCATAAACAAATACTTCACAAAAACAATATCGCTTTGCGTTGTTTACTTTGTAAACAATATTCCTCACCAAGAGATATCAGGTAATTATGTAGGATCTCTTTTTAGCTTAGATGCTCTTTAGTTAATTCAGAGGGGAGGGTATGTGCCTCTCCTCTTTTTTACAAAAATATGGCTTTATTATGAAAAAAACATTATATTCTCTCTTTTTCGTAGTTCTTGTATTAAGTTTCTGTTTATGAATTTTTGTTATATTTTGACTAAAATCAGAAACAAAAACAGAAAAATCTGATCCAATCCTTGATAGTTCTTTAGAGCCTCAAGAAAAAACAAAAATAGAGCAAGGTGATCTCTATGAGACAATGCTCTTTTCTGGTCCTAAAGATGCTTTACTTCAAAATTGAGGAACAGTAAAAGAAGAGAAGTGAAAAATTGTGCTTAATAATGTCTTTTGAAAAGAAATTATAACTCTTCATTCTCGAAAAGATTTTCTTGGACTTTCATTTTCTCAATCTCAAAATCAAAATACTTTGCGACTCTATGATACTTTGTATGATGACCCGCTCATTTCAGAAGGGCTAGAAATTTGATATTTTGATCGCAATGTTCAAAAATGACGATCAGGATCTCTAGGACTGGTAAAACAGAGATGGGAAGAAACAATGACTTATCTCCCATGGGATCATAATCAGTATCAATTTGAAAATCTTACCTCAAACTCTCCACTTTGTCATGGGCAAAAGCGTTGTTCGGATTTGCTTTATAGTGAAGAAATGAACTATGAAGGCTTGCACAATGGATATCAGCTTTCTCGTGTGATAGATTTTTGAGGATATGGATATTGGTTTGCTTTGAGAACAACAAACTCACTAGCTGAAGCTAAAAAACAAATATTTTCTATAACTATCTCAAAAAAATAATGGTCTTTATCTGTTTATGCTAAAACCCAATGAAAAAAATCAGTATTCTTCTTTTCTTTTTATTTCTTGTAGGATGTCAGAGTTATCCTCAAGTATCTCAAGAACCTCCAATACCTCCAACCTCTTCGGTAGAGATTAGAAATATTCCCTATGCTCTCAAAAATATAGACTATAACTGTATTTGAGAAGAGCTTCCTGAAGAGGTAAAAGTTGCAACAGGGCGAGAAAAACAGTTTGTTTTTAAAGATTTCAAGCTCAAAGTCTCTAATCCTATCGAATGAATCTGCCGAGATTCTTTGACAAAGTATTTTTTCCAAAAGGCGGATGTTCCTTACTATTATGCTTCAGGAAATAGGGTGTATTCCTATAATCTCTGATATATGGATGAGATTGATGAAAGTGTTATTGAGCCATTTAGACAAAAGTATCTCTCAGGAGCAGATCTCTCTGAATATATGAAAAAAGATGAAGAATCTGAGTATATCGAGTATGTCCCTTACGATAAGCCGATTACTTTATCAGGATTTATCTCGGAAAATCATCTTAAGGTAAGTGGTGTTTCTACTTGAGCAAACTTAGCGACAGGAACTGGGATTTTTTCGATTTATGTTGATCAAGATGTGATACAGCCAGCATATGTTATCAAAGAATGAAAGCCTTATTATTATAGATTTCAAGGTGTTGTAGGTGGAGGTGGCGGAGGGCGACTCTCTGGTTTTTGAGAAATAGAGTACTTCTTTGAAGAAAAATAGAAACGATCATTTCATAAGTTTTATCTATGATTCTTTTTGATGAAAAAATACCTTATTATCGTCCTTTCTCTGCTTCTTCTCTGAGTTTTAGAATTTTTTTGGATGGGAAGAATAAGACAAACATTTACCTTTGAGGAATTGACAAATCTTCCAGAATCTTCTGAGGGAATTGAACTCAAAAGAGAGACTTACTGGTGTAGAATCGCTGATCGTTATGATTTTTCGATTATTCCGCATCTTCCGATCCAAATACCTTCCAATCAGAAATCAGTCCAAACAGGAGATTTTTTCGCCTATCCTCTAGCTGAGCTCTCAAGGGATCTTTTTGTGGACAAGATTATCGCAGAGTATGAAGGGCAGACTTGAATCGTGATCGAGGGAAGGCTTCAGGATCAGACCTGTCGATTCAATCGTTATCAGGCTAAAGACCACAAAAGAAGCCAGATTTTGGACTTTTTATTTGCATTAGCTTATTTTGATACTCAAAAGGCAAAAAATCTGATCCAATCGTATGGTAATCTCACGCCATTTCGTATCTTAGATCGTTGCTATGCAGTCCAACTTTTCCCAGAGCAGGAGTCGCTCAAAGGAAAGGCGATTTGTGAAGACTCAGGAGGACCTGGGGTAGTTGATTTTGAACTTTTTGTTGCTGGAGAGATGCTCTATTTGTACTATAATCTTGACTATGAAAAGGGGGGTTCCTGAGAAGAGACATGAATGACTTTTCTCCTAGAGTAAAAAAATTACTTTCTCTTGATTTCTCTTGATATTTCTTTATACTGGACACCGATCGGCGAATCAAAAAGTATCTAACCCTTTTATTTATTATTTCGCAATTGTATGCAAAATTATGAATTGGTGCTTTTGCTCAATGCAAACACTTCAGAAGCAGATAGAAAAGCTTTCATGGCAGATCTTGAAGCAAAATTCACTGTAAAAGAAAAAGATGAAATCTGAATTCAAAATCTTTCTTTCAAACTTAGAGACAAGAATACAAAGGCTTACTTTGTATCATACCTTCTTAACCTTGATCCTCAACAAGTAAAGGAAGTAAAGGCAGCTCTTTTGTATAACCAGATTGTTGTAAGATACGAAATCTACAAGATGTCTGCTGGACAAAAGTTCTACCACTTTGAAGCACTTCAGTCTGAATTTGACAAGGCTATCGAAGATATCAAGGACAAGAGATTTGGTCAAAAGATTACCTTCTTTGCAGATGCGAGAAATGCAAAATATATCAACTGGAAGGCAATCCCTATCTTGAAGTATTACCTTACTAGATTTGGAGATATCAAGCCTAGACTCTATACTGGAAACTCAGTAAAGACTCAAAAAGCTGTAAGACAAGAAATCATCAGAGCGAGAACTCTCGGACTCTTGAATTTCATCAGCAGATAGTTTATATTCTTATTAACATATTCTCATGGCATCTAAATTAAGAAGAATTAGAAAATACCAGTGGACAAAAAGAATGAGAACTCATGGTTTCAGAGAGAGAATGAAGTCATGGACTGGTAGAAGAGTGCTCGCTAGAAGAAGAGCAAAAGGTAGACATCAGCTTACCGTTCAGAGACAGAAATAATTTTCTGTCTTTTGACTTATTATACGCAATTTTGTTTTTGAGAGCTTGGTCATAGCTATCTCGAAGATAAAAGATAAAAAAATAAAGAAATCAGACTTTTTTGTCTGTTTTCGCTTTATTGAGCGAGTTGTTGAATCCTGAGCATACAATGGATGTGGTCTTTGAAAATCGTGTTCTCTTCAATAATAATAGCTTTGCGGGATGGGAAACTGTCCACTTATTACCGTTTATTTCTCTATAACATACTTGATGGTAAATAAAAAACAACCCGCAGCAGAAAAGGCTTCTAAGACTAGTAAGCCTGTTTCTTCTGTTAAAAAAGAAAAAAATCAGCTCAATCCTAAGGCTCAGGAGCTTTTCAAGGATTATTATCAAAAGGATGGAAGAATCTTTTTGGCTCAGCCAAGAACCTATGGAGAGATCCCTGATCTCCTCGGTTTGCAAAAGAAAGGTTTTGATGATTTTATCAATATCTATCTTAATAAACTTTTTGCAAACGAAGAAAAAATCTGGGATATCGCAGGGGATAAGCTCTATATCACGATCTCAGATTTGAAAGTATCTGAACCTATGGAGTCTATTGAAGTTTGTAAGAAAAAAGAACTTACTTATGGTGGAATTATTACCGCTCAAGTAAAGCTTGTAGAGGTGGATAAGGATGAAGCAAATCCAAACAAAAAACCTACAGAAAAGGTACTTTTCAACAAGCGTGCAAATGTAGGAATTCTTCCTCTTATGACTCCTTCTGCATCATATATTGTTAACGGAGTAGAGAGAGTAGTAAATTCTCAGATCGTTAGATCATACGGAATCTTTTATGGACAAAAAGATTTCTGGTACTCTTTCAAACTTGTTCCAGAAAATGGACCATGGCTTGAGGTGAGTGTAGAAAAAAATGGAAATGTTGTTGCAAGAATCAATAAATCAAGAAAATTCTCAATTACCTCTCTTTTGAGAACTTTTGGACTCGAGACTGATGAATCTATTAGAGAAACATTCAAGAACCTAGTTGAGACAGAGGATGATAGAGATTTTATTGATATTACACTCAAAAAGGATCCTACTGTAGACGCACTTTCTGCAGCAGAACATATTTATAGCAAGCTAAGACCAGGAGAATTGATTGATCCTCAGTCTGCTTTGGATTATATCAAAGGACAATTCTTGCTTGAAGAGAGAATTACTATTGGATCTATTGCGAGAAGAAAGATCAATGCAAAACTTAATCTCAAAAAGCCTCTCAAAGGACCAGAGGCTAATGTTTTTGATGGTGAAGATTTGATCGCAGCTATTAAGTATCTTTTGAATCTTTGTAATCATAAAAAAGGATTCTACGAAGATGATGCTGATCATCTTTCTAATAAGAGAGTGAGAACTATGGGAGAAATCCTCTATGCTCACGTGCAACCAGTAATGAGAAAATTTGTAAAATCTGTAAAAGGAAAGCTCTCAGTTCTTAAGACGGATGAGGGAGATCATCAGCATAAAATTACAGATCTCGTAAATTTCAAAATGATTGATAACTCAATCAAATCATTTTTTGCAACATCTCAGCTTTCTCAGTTCTTGGAACAGATCAATCCACTTGCAGAAATTGAAAATAAAAGAAAGATTACTGCCCTTGGACCTGGAGGTTTGAAGAAAGAAACTGCAAAGTTTGAGGTGAGAGATGTTCACCCATCACACTATGGTAGAATCTGTCCAATCCAAACTCCAGAAGGACAAAATATTGGACTTGTAATTTATCAATCACTTTATTCAAGAATCAACGAAGAAGGATTCCTCGAGACGCCTGCTTTGAAAATTTTCCGTGAAGTAGAACCAAAAGCTGACGCTCTCATCGGTCGTATCGCACATCGTGATATCTTTGATCTTGATGCTAAGGGAAATCCAACTACTAAAGTTTTGGTAAAGGAGGATACTCATATTGATGAAAAGGCAGCTAAAGCTATTGAAAAGACATATGGAAAGCTTCAAAAACCTGTAAAAGTAAAGCCTTACTTTACTGGAGAAGTAGAATATATCTCTCCAGAAATGGATGAAAAATATGTAATCGCTGATGCGACTACAGCACTTGATGAATATAATAATATTCTCAATACAAGAATTGCTGCGAGAAAGTATGGTGAAATGTCGACTTTCCACGTAAATGAAATCACTCATATGGACGTGAATTTGAGTCAGATTTTTTCTCCTAATACAGGACTTATCCCTTTTGTAGATCATAACGATGCCGTGCGTGCCTCAGTTGCTTCAAACCAGCAAAGACAGGCGCTTCCTCTTCTCAAAAACGATGCTCCTCTTGTAGGAACAGGTATTGAAGGAGATATCATGAAGATGGCCCATGCAACGATCAAGGCTGAAGGTGATGGAGAAGTGATCGCAGTAGATGGTGCGCATGTTAAGGTAAAATATAAGGAAGGAATTAAGGATTATAAGCTTGTTGTATTTGAAAAATCAAACTCAAAGGCTGCAATCAACCAAGTTCCTTGTGTAGATCTTGGTCAAAAGGTTCAAAAAGGAACAATTCTGGCTGAAGGTCCATGTTCTGTAAATGGAGAAATGGCGCTTGGTAAGTCGCTTAGAGTTGCCTTTATGCCATGGAAAGGATATAACTATGAAGATGCGATCGTAGTATCTCAGAGACTCGTAAAGGATGATGAACTTACTTCGGTTATTATTTCAGATTATGAGATCGAGGTAGTAGAAACCAAGCTTGGCCCTGAAGAAACTACCAATGATATCCCAGGAGTTGCTATGTCAAAACTTACTAACCTCGATGAGGATGGTATTATTAGAATTGGTGCAACGGTTAAAGGTTGAGATCTCCTTATCGGAAAGATTACTCCAAAGGGAGAGGGAGAATTGACACCAGAAGAAAAGTTGATTCAAGCAATCTTTGGTGATAAGTCAAAGAATGTAAAAGATACTTCGCTCTATATGCCATCTGGATCTGAAGGAAAAGTTATCGATGTAGTGATCCTTGATTCAAAGAAAGGAGACAACTTGATGGCTGGAGTAAGAAAAAAGATCAAAGTATATGTAGCAACTACAAGAAAAATTGAAATCTGAGATAAACTTGCTGGTAAGCATGGAAACAAGGGTATCGTAGCGATTGTAGTACCAGAAGAAAATATGCCATACTCAGCAGATGGAAAGCCTATCGATGTAGTACTTAACTCTCTTGGTGTAATTTCTCG
>JABCPD020000014.1 GCA_013333295.2 candidate division SR1 bacterium
TGGTAGTTATCTCATCTGATCTTAGCCTCCACAAGATAAAAAATTCTCCTCAAGAGTGAATTACTGAAATACTAGAACGAGAATATAACCACAAAGATAAAACCTCAACCCTTCTTATTAGAATTAAAAAGGGGATTAGACATCAGATTAGAAGTCATCTTTCTGAGATTGGATATCCCATAGTAGGCGACCCTATATATGGAAAGAAAAAAGATCCATGGGAAAAAGAATTAGGTCTCGTAAGTATTGGCCTAAAAATTTGAGAGATTCAAAACTGAAAATAACAAAAAAATCCTATACAATAGCACAGGAATATCTCAAAAAACTAACAACAAACTTAGCCTCGAACCAGGATTGAACTGGCGACCTCACCCTTACCATGGGTGCGCTCTACCTACTGAGCTATCGAGGCAACGGTATTATTGTAGCGATTTGTTTAAAAAATGCAAATCAAAAAAACTCCCCTCACAAACTATTTTCTTAAGATAAAAGACCACATCAAAAACACTAAAATATGAAATCGATAAATATGTAATGCGTAATGGGAAATAAAATAAAAAATCTGATTAAGTGGGAAACCACAATCAAAAGTCAGATTTTTCTTTTTATACGAAAGATAATCTTGTAAAAGAAAAAGAGAGAATAAAAGCATATAAACCACCATCAGAAACAACTGACTTTCATTACTTGCAAAATGAAAAATCTGTATATTTGAAATAAAAAGAAGCAAAAAAGCCACCCTAAAGAAAACACTGAAATGATTTTTTGAAAAATATTTTGACTCTTTCTTAGAAAAAATCCAGAAAAAGTAAACAAGAATCCCAATACTCCATAATCTAATATAGACTGAATATTATGAGTAAACAAGACTCAACTATCTGTATAAAACAACATATAAATTACCCAAGGGAAAAGATATACCAAAAAAGAGGCCTTTTTAAACTGGTTAATTAACAACAGTAATAACCTCGCTCAAAAAATCACAATCAAGATATTTCCTGTTGTTACTCCTGGCAGAGAAAAGGACTTCCACCATATTTGCATTAGAATCTGAAGCCCTATTGCTATAAAAAATAAGCTCCATCTTCGGCGAAAGTTTCAATTAAACCCGACAAGGAACAAAAAAATTGGAAATGCTATTCTTCCAATCAATCTTAAATACAGATACTCAGGGAAGATATAATATCCTAAATGATCGATAATCATTGTAATAACTGCCAATACCTTCAATCGATCATATAAATTTGTCTGATAAACAGAAAAACAAGAAAAAAAATCTGACTTATTTATTTGTTTCATTTTTATTTAAAATAATCCATAAAAACATAAACTATATATGATTTTTACCCTCAGATACAAGATAAATGAATAAAAAACGACAATCAATAACTTTATGATTTTTAGCAGGGACAATTGTGAGTCTTGGAATTTGTGCCCTACTACTTATCAGAGAAAATCAAAAGTTTTCCTATTTGTATAATATTTTAGAAAAATACAGCCCTATAGAAAAAGTTGACCAAATTCTCCAAAGAGAATATTTTGATAAACAACTTCTCCAAAGTGGACAAGAGGAAATGATAAAAGAAGCTATGAAAGCGTATATCAATGGTATTGGAGATCCCTACACTGTCTATCTAGATGCTGAAAGTTATTCTGGACTCCAACAAGAACTTGAATGAGAAGGACATATTGAAGGAATCTGAGCTGTTGTAAGCAAAAAAGACTATTATATCCAAGTAGAAGAAGTATTAAAAGGCTCTCCAGCATTTGAAGCTTGAATACTTCCTCTTGATAGGATCATCTTAATATGAACTGGCGAAACAAAAGGATTAACAACAAGTGAAGCCGTTAGCAAAATCAGATGAGAAAAAGGCACAAAAATAAATCTCTTTATCGAAAGAACAACAAACTCAGGTAGCAATGAATATCTTGAAAAAGAAGTGACAAGAGACGTCATCAATATCCCTTCGGTAAGAGAAAAGGTTATAAACTATAGTTGACACAAGCTTTGACATCTTGAGGTTTCAATTTTCTGAGACCAAACCAATAAACTGATGAACCAAGCAGTTAAAGAATTTCTTAATCAAAAAGTTGAAGGGATTATCTTAGATCTGAGAGGGAATTGATGAGGACTACTAGAAAGTGCTGTAGAACTCGCAGGACACTTTATTCCTAAGGGAGAAGATATCGTTATTAGTAAGTATCGTAATTATAAAGATACTACCTATAAGAGCGAAGGATTTGCAGAACTAAAAGATTATCCTCTTGTTATCCTTGTTAATGGATTAAGTGCAAGTGCAAGTGAAATTTTAACCCTTGCTCTCAAAGAACAAATCTGAAGTACTATTGTTTGAACAAAATCTTTTGGAAAAGGTAGCGTTCAAACCCTACAGGAACTCGATAATCAAGACTCTCTGAAGTATACCGTAGGAAAACGATTTGGACCAAAAGGTACAAGCATTGATAAAGAAGGAATTAAACCTGACTATGAAATAGAACTCAATATGACTGGATATTTAATGAATAGAGTAGACAATCAACTCCAAAAAGCACAAGATATCCTTGTTCAAAAAATTAAAAAACAATAACTCGGTAAAATACCCGAGTTTTTTATTAAATTCTTGATTTTTAGTTTAGTATTTATATGCTTAATTCAAGTTTATCTAATTTGATTAAATAATAATGCTTCTCTATGGAAAACCAATAGCTGAAAAAATAAAAGATAACCTCAAAAGTCAGATTCCTCTCCTTTTTGGGAAAATGCAAAAATATGTAGCAATTTTATTTTTTTGAGAAAATTCTTCTTCGTTAACCTATGTCCACTACAAGCAAAAATATGCAGAAGAAATATGAATTCAAACCTTTATTTTTTGACAAGAAAAAGAACAAGACATTAGTCATTTCCCTGAACTAAAAAATCGAACTCAAAAAAAATATAGTGAAGTTAATCAAATTTTTGAACTAATATCTTTTTTGAATGAAGATGAA
>JABCPD020000015.1 GCA_013333295.2 candidate division SR1 bacterium
AATTTATCGAATCCCAACGCATAAATCAAAGGTTTTATTGAAGATCCACTTTGTCTAGGATTTTTCACCATATCATTTTGTCCTTGAATATCTTTATTAAAATAATCAAGAGATCCTACGTAAGCCAAAACATCTCCATTTGTTGAATCAGCATAAAGCAAGGATGAGTTGCTTGCTCAAAATTCAAAGAGAGATGCACTATTAGACTTTATTGCCTTTTCAGCAAGTTCCTGAATATTTGCATCAAGAGAAGTCTTTACGATCAATCCTCCCTGTTGAATAGATCCAGAACCAAAATCTTTCTCCAAAAGCTCTTTAATCCAGAATACAAAATGTGGAGCCTTAATTGCGAAAGTATTTTTCTCAAATATCTTCGTAAACGATTCTGACAATGCCGCCTTAAATTCTTCCTCCTTTATCATTCAATCTTCAAACATTCTAGCAAGAACATACTCAGCTCTACCATTTACATAATTAACGGTATAAGTAGACCCATCAACAGAAACACTCTTTGGAGCTAGTGAATTAAGAAGCCTAACTATAGATTCAGCGCTTCATTTCCCAGCAAAAGAAGCCGTCATCAAATTATTCCTAAATTCTGTAACGATCATAGATTTAATATTTCCTGCATAAGCAACAGTTTCTCCATTCACATCCTTAATATCAAAAGAACCTAGTAATGATGTTGATTTATACGGATCATATCTAGTTGGAGCCTTTGGAATAGATGCTAGAATTGCAGATTCCATAATCGTTAAATCCTTAGCAGATTTATTAAAATAAATCTTACTAGCAGCCTCTACTCCATAAGCATTATTTCACAAGAATACATAATTCAAATAAAGTTCCAAAATTTTATTTTTCATCTCATGCTTTATTTGACTACTAGACAAATCTTTTTTCTCTGCCCTAATTTGCTGTTGTAATACATTATTCAATCTTTTTGCAAGAATAATCTGAGTCAATTTATAATCAACTTTTTGGAAAAAATTTCCTCAAAATGGTCTTTCTAATTTCATCAAATTAGTAATCAATTGTTGAGTCAAGGTAGATCATCATCCACCATTTTTTCCAAGCATTGCCTTAACTCAAGCTCTGAAAATTCCCATAGGATCAAGCCCCTCATGTTCCCAAAATCTCTGATCCTCAACGGCAACAATAGCTTTAAGCATTCGTGGACTAATCTTATCCAAATCCACATATTCTCTATTTTCATCAAAAATCTTATAAAGTTCTACTCAATTTCTATCTGTAATAATAGTTGCCTGAGTTAGTTGCATATCTTTAATTTGACTTACATCAGGAAGATTTCTCAAAACCCTTAATTGCAAGTACAAAGAAAAAACAACAATTCCAAAAATTAAGAAACCAGAAACTCAAAATAAAACCAATCTTCTCAAGCCCATCTTCTCTAGTTTTGCAAGCCAACCAGTTTTTCTTTTTGAGAAAGAAGAAAAATCTGATCTTCTGGATCAAAAATCTCTAGATCTAAAATTTCACCATACATTACTTCTTTGCATTGTCTTCAAACAAATATAAAGTATATATCTATTGTGCATATAGGTATGAGTATATTTTTTTCCTTGATTAAAACAAGAAAAAAACCTGACTTTTTAATCAGGTTTTCCTTTTTTATTTAATTAGTGATAAATATAACCAATAATTTTTCAATTTGATACATTATCCCATCTCTGAGTAACAATATATTTACCTACATAATTCATATCTTCCAATAGCATTTCTCCTGAATCAGGATAATAAGCTTTAATAACAGCAACATGACCAGCATAACTTCTCAATGAACTATAGATAACAAGACCTCCTACTTTTGGAGTAGTTCTAGAAGTTTTAATTCCTGCAGCTTTTGCAGTTGCACTTTGTGCATTTGCATACCAATCCTTAGCATTTCCTCCAAAAAGCCTAGCACCATCAGCATCATACATCCAAGGAGAAAGAGATGCAGCATACCAAGTACAATAACCAGGAGCAAATCCATTAGAAAGTCTCTTATTAAAGTACCATTGTTTTTGTCACTTATTATGAGAACTTGTTGTCGTTTGAGTTACTCATACATAAGAAATTGCTGCAGAAGCAGAGTTCTTCTTAATTCCAATCTTAGTTGAATTATTTTTCTTAGTTACTGGAAGCTCATCTTTAGGGGCTGAGGTTGTTCTCTTTGCAAGAGTCCTATTTCATAAGCTCTCTGTTCACTTACATTGATGAAAATTTCTTGTCCTGGATAAAGAACTTCACTTTCATCTGAAAAATAGTTTAGTGTAATCAGATCTTGAAGATTAAGTCTATAATACTCAGCAAAAAGCTTCAATGTCTTTGCCTCTTGTACTACATACAAAATACCATCTTCATTATCACTCACTATAAGTTTTTGTCCAGCAGAAATATCTCATGAGAGCTTATTAATTTTCTTAAGCTCTGCAACTGTAACTCAAAACTCCTGAGAAATAGACTCGAGAGTATCTCACTTCTGAACATTATAAGTTATGATAGATGATTTATCATCATCTGAAGAAATATCAATATTTACATTATCAGGATTTATTCCTACCTGATCACTTTCTGTTCCTAAGAATACTGAGTTAGTATTTACCGGTTGCTCATTTGCACTACCAAAGGCATCTGCATAAAGCATAGTTACCACAAATACTACCATTTGAAACACAGCAAACACAACTTTTAACTTGCTGGTTTTTGTAGTTTTTCCCATATAATCTTTGAATCATAAATGGCGGAGGGAGTGGGATTTGAACCCACGGACCGATTGCTCGGTCAACAGTTTTCAAGACTGCCGCATTCAACCGCTCTGCCATCCCTCCACTAAACAACATCTAACACTCCAATAACTGTGGGTTGAATGATTTTGCAAGGAAGAGTATAGTGAATTACTCTTGATTTTCAAGAGAAAATAAATATAGTAATTTTACCAGTCCTAAATTAGTATTTCAACACCAAAAACCAAACAATATTTTATTTTTTTAAATAAATTAAGTATAAAACATGCATCAAAATAATCTAAAAATTTTTTACCCTCTAGAAACAGGGAAAGACAATAAAATACTAAGAACAGTTTGTGAAGAAGTAGAAAAAATCACTCCAGAAATCAAAGAGTTTGGTAAAATTCTACTAGATCTTATGCGAGAATATGATGGAGTTGGACTAGCAGCTCCTCAAATATGAGAAAACATAAGAATGATAGCTACAACTCAACGAAAGAAATTTCCAAATGAAAAGAATCCAGATAAAGACTTTCTCTGAGAAACATTACTCATCAATCCTGAAATTATCAATACATCAAAAGAAATGCAAACATCAGAGGAAGCCTGTCTTTCTCTCCCTTGAGACAGAGGGTTTGTACAGAGACACCAACGAGTAGAAGTGAAATATCAAGATCTCAAAGGAAAATCCCATCAACAAAAATATTCTGGATTTAATGCTTGTATTATTCAACATGAAATTGATCATCTTAATTGAGTTCTCTTTATAGATAAACTTATAAAAGAAGAAAAAAACTGACATTAGAGTCAGTTTTCTTTTTTTTAGGTAAAATCTTTTACCATATAAGTTCAATCTAATTTATAGCCTAATTTAGCATAATATTCTCTTACTCAAACACCAGAAATAACAGACAATCTTTCATATCAAGCAACTTGAGAAATATTTTCCGCTAAAGACAAAAGCTGCTTTCCAAGTCAAGTATGCTGGACCTTAGCATTTTGATCCTCTACTTGTTTCAAACTCTGTAAACTTCAATATACATGTAGTTCTCTAATCAATGCTGTTCATGCGCCTAAACCATTCCAATCTATAGCATTTTCTGCAGTAATCAAAAGTAATCTTGTAAAACCATACAAATAACCAAGTTCATCTTCAAAACTGATAAAATATTCAACCCCAGATCCAGACAAATACTTTCTCACAACCAAATTTAGTTGTTCTGTTTTTTCTTTTTTATTTCTCATTTCTCTGCTCCTAGTATCCAAGCTTACAAAATGACGGAAATCTGAAGTATTTGGCATTTTACCAAAGATAAAAGATAACATTTTTTCTCACTCAAGCTTTACACAGTCTTCAACGAAATTTATTTCATCATCATACACTCTTAAATGTGGATAGAGCCTTTTATATAATCATAAACGATAATCTAAATCAGCATTTTTATATTCTTTCAACAAAGTTTCATGCATGAGTTGTGAAAGATTTGTAACATTAGATCCAGCACTAATTTCTGTAGCTGGAATATCACGAATTAGTCTCTTAATTCTCGTATAAGGTGGAATAATCTCACGAAAAGTCTGACGAATAATCTGACTAATTTCCTCTGTAGTTATTGGCTGATACTTTCCTTCAAGATAAAGAGTATAAAGCTCTGTATCTGGAATTACAGAAGTCGGATAAAATTTAATTTCATCTGGTCTAAGAGATTCATCATCATAAATCTGCCTAAAAGTATCAATATCTTTTTCAAGATTTGATCCATAAAGTCCAGGCATAATATGAATTGACATCTTAAATCCATACTGCCTAAGACGATTCATTGCAACTCTAATCTCCTCAACAGTGTGACCTCTTTTATTCATTTCCAAGATCTGATTATCAGTAGACTGAACTCCCATTTCAATCCTTGTAACTCCCATCTCTCTTCGCTCACGACAGTTAGCATGCGTAACAAAAGGAGGAGTTGTCTCAATAGTTAAACCGATAATTCTATGTTCAGCCTTTTCATTCATTTTAACAGCCTCAGCCAAAGAGGAAGAAAGCTGAATTTGATCCTCGTTTTTCACTTGAAATGCGTATTTTCGATCAGAATTTTCTACCTTATTTTCTATTTCAAGTTGTGAAAAGGTATTACACGCATCATAAAGTCTTTGAATAAATTCTCTTTTATAATCGTCTGGATAGAAATCCCAAGTACCTCCAAGCACAATCATCTCAATTTTATCAGTCTTATGTCCAGTCTGCTGAAGAGAATAAAGTCTATTATAGACCTGTTTTACTGGATCAAATTGATTGAGCCAAGCTCTCATCGCTCCAGGTTCTGATTTGATATAACTCTTTGGCATTTCTGGATCATTTGGACAAAAGATACAATGACTCGGACAAGGATATGGCTTAGTCAAAACCTGTACACTTACAATTCCTGACATTGATCTAATAGCCCTTTTACGAAGCAAAAGTTCAAAATCTGACTTTTTCTCAATCTTCCCTTCTTTCAAAAGATCAAAATATACCTGTAAAATCTGTGATTTACTCGGTAAGGTAGCCAAACCATTTTTCTTTGCAAAGGACCTCTGAGCATCTCTAAGATGTTCAGCATTCAAATCCTTTATATTTAACAAATAATATACCAAATCTTGAAAACTCATTAACCTTTATTTACAATAAAATTACTTTACCAACAAATATCCATTAAAATAATTAATAATATTTTTTCCAGAATATTCCTTTTCCCAAGATATACCATCAATAATAATTTTATAGGTAGATTTTTTTATCTCTAAAACAGGCTTATTTACAATTCTTTTGTCATGTAATTGATAAAGTTCATCCCAATATGGAGAAAAGTCTAACTCATATTTTTTATTTCCAAAAGTGAAGTCATAAGAAGAATCACTTCCATTCTTAGACCTTGAATCTGAAAGAGAATAAAGTTTACTATATCCAGATATATCTGCAATAAATCCTTCATCATAATCAGAATTAACTGAAAAGTAAGTCCCCTCCCTGGTAGCATCAACTAAATCAATTCAAGCACAAAAACGACTCTCTGACATAGTTTCTTTTTGACATTCTGTATCAAAAAATTGACTCCATTGAGCTTTTGAATACATATGATCAAAATCTCGCAACAAATTATTAATACGATCAACCTCCTCTCACTTTATTTTTTGTAAACTTCATGATTGCAATGGAAAATTAACATCATTTTTCATCAAGATAGCATCCAATTGACTTTGCTGAGACCTAAATGAAACATTTGTAGCACTCAATGGTCCATAAAGAGACAAAAGACTCAATCCGAACAAAAAAGAAATCAAAATTCTGAATATATTTTTAGGAAATATCAAAGAAAACACGGAAAAAATAACTATCAAAAAGATTGCCATCATTATAAAATATCTATTGATGCTTATACCATATTGCAAAATTCTCTGACCAAGAGCAATCGCCATCATAATAGCTACAAACAAGAAACCACAAAATAATATCTTTCTAAGAAGTTCAAACTTTTGTCACTTCTGAGGAAAAGTTGCATAAATAGTCAGTACTCCTCGAACAAAAAATCCTATTCCCAACATAACAATAATCCCCTTAGGCCAAACTCCTAAAACCAATATCTTAATCCCATAAGCCAGAAATATTGCTAAATATACAAAAGCTAATGGCAAGAAAATATACACTCCAAAAATTTTTCTTATACGAGAATCTTCAATATCAATATCTTGCTCCTCTTCTACTGGCATTTGTTTGATTGCAAATAAGTAATGGTTAAATACAAAGGATCCACCAAGAAGAATAAAAGAAAAAGCAGCAAAGTATCAATACAAATCAGATGAAAAATCTAGTTCAAACAACTTTTCTATAGATAATATCGCAGCACTCAATCCTCCCCAAACAACAATACCAGCCAATAATCAGAATGCTAAGGACTGAAAAATACTTGTCCATGAATACCAGATTTTTTTCTCATTTTTTCACATAAGAAAAGCTATCACTGCAAAAATTACAAGAACCAATAACAATAAGATTCCATACTGGAAAAGATTCTCAGAATAAACAAAACGCTCCTCTACGAGGAAAAAATATCAAATTCAGCATAAAATAGCTAATAATTGAGATCCCCAAAAAGCATAGCAAATTCTATTTTTACAAGGTTTTTGATGTAAAACATAAACAGATCCTAAAACAGCTATAAGCAAAGCTACCAATCAACCTGCTACAAGCTTCGTAAATAAAACAGAAGACATCGAAAGATAAATCTCCCTCATTGCAATCGCCATCAAAAAAACCAACGCCAAATGCGCAGATGGAAATTGCATAAGTGATTGTCATCGATTAGAAAAAATTTCTCTTCGTTTTTTCATCATATTTTTAGGGGAAAAATATAAAAAACATCTTAATATATCTCTATCTCTCTACAAAAGTCAAGGAAATCCTATCTCTCAAAATAAAGATTTGATAAATGATTTTGAGTATTTTCAACGATAAAATACATTTTTTTAATCAAATGATAAGGAATTTTTCTTCAAGATAAAATAGCATCAAAAATCTGACGAATATCCACAGTCAATTTTTCATTCAAAAAATAAGTCTTTCCTCAAAAATCAGAGATATTCTGCTCAAAAAATCAAATTGCTATATCAGAGGGATCCTTATCTTTTTGATAAAGACTAATAGTACAAAAATATTTACTTATCTCTGATAAAAAATCAGAATAACTCCAAACTTTCAAAGGTTGCTGATCAGAAAATTTTAGAGAAAAAACATTTTTAACAAGAGAAGAATCCTTTAACATATCAGCATAGATTACAATATCATCTGATTTAATATGATACTGCTCCTTATCAATAAACACAAGATTAGTATAACCTAAATCCTCAAGCAGCAAAGATAAATTATTCATTCCTAACTCTTCAATACCCAAAAGTACAATTTTCATATTTTTTACTTTAATTCTAAAAGAATTTTTGAAATTTTTTCTTTCCCTTGTGAAATAATTCAAAGATGATCAACTATTTTCAAATCTTTATGCCAATCAATGTGTTCAATCAAAATAGTTTTCAACTTTTCCATAAAATCAGGATCTTCCTGATCAATCAGAATTCATTTTTTCTGTTCTACATACCAGAGAGCATTATTTTTTTGATCATGAGTCCAAGGAATAGGAATCATTATCATCTTAATTCAAAATAAATCTTGTTCAGCTAAAGAGGTCGTACCTGCTCTCGTTATAACCAAATCTGATGTCTCATACAACATTCCAATCTCCTTTTGTGTACAAAAATCTTTAACTTCCACATTTTGAAAAGATAAAAACTGAGCTTTCAAATCCTGATTCAGCTGTCAAAGTACAACAACAAAATTTAATTCTCTTAATTTTTCTTCAGTATTTAAAAGAGTTAATAGGGATTCATAAATAGTTTTTGCTCACTGTGAACCTCACATTACCAAAACTTGAGTATTTTCAGTTTTTTTTACTAATTTCTTTTCAGGAATCAAATCTTCTGACAAAATTTGTCCAACAATAATTCAATCCTTCAATACCTCTGGGAAAGCAACAAAATTATGAGAAGAAAAATTAGAAGCAATACGATTTACAAGTCATGCACGAGTATCTGACTCATGAACAAGAATTTTTTTTCTCAAAATCCAAGCTGCAACTACCACAGGCAAAGCAACATACCCTCCCTTGCAAAAAACTACATCTATCCTAAATCTAAGAAGATAAACCAAAGATTGTAATATTCCTATAGTAAACTTAAAAAGATCCCAAATATTTTTCAAAAAAGCTTCTAATCCTTTTTCTCTCCTCCATTTTCCAGATAAAAGAGGTAAAAAAGTCAGATTTTTCATTTGCTTTTGTAAATCTGAAACTGTTTTTTCCTCTAGACTTCTTCTACTCCCTGCCCAAAAATGATCTCAAACCTGTTCCTTATGATACTTATCCAAATATTGAATCATACTCTTAATCGGAAAAGTATGTCCTCATGTTCCTCCTCCAGCTCGTAAAATATTAATTTTTTTCTTCATTAATTTTAGGAAAAAACTAAAAATCTGACATTATTTTCCAATTTTTTCTAATTTATCACAAACCTGTCTAAAAGTACAGTTTTCACACTTTTGTTTTTGAAAAGTGCGAGAAAATACAGTACTATCTAAGGGTTCATTAGCCAAAGGATCCTCATTAACCAAAAATTTCTTTTGAAAATCAACATCTTTTCTAATCTTTTGTACAATATCATCAATATCCTCTTGCTTAACCTCTCCTCCATAAACAGACAAAGAAGGTAAATAAACCTCATAAGCAGAAATTTTAGTGTTTATCAAATTAGTTTTTCCTTTAGTTGCTTTTAATAATAATTTCAGAGCATATACCTTAAGCTGATCCGTCAATGCTGAAGAATCAAAAGGATCCTTACCTGTTTTCCAATCTAAAATCAGATATTCATTTTCTCAAACAACAACTCAAAAATCTGGACTTGCCATAATATTTACATTACTTAAACTAGCTATTCACTCCAAATCAATCCTCATCGCATCAAAATCTGGAAATCTAGGATGCTCAATATATACCAAATACTTCTTCTTTATAAAATCTATTACCTTTTTTCACCATTCCGAGAGAATAAATTGATCAAGATTATTAAGAACTTTCCCAATCACCTCCTCCAATCTATCATCTACATTTTCTCAATAAAAATGCTCACTTAATCATCAAAAATCATCAAATTTAAGTTCAGAAAAATCTTTATTTTTAGAAAATTGAAACTCTTCCCTCATCTCCTGAGCTATATGCAACTTTATAGTATCAACATCAACTGGATTTCAAGACTGAACTGCATTAAGATAATCAGAGATTAAATAATGAGTTTTCTCTCCCATCCACATTTCTAAAGATTTACAACGTTTCAATATTTGTGCCTCTTTCCAAAAATCTGGATAATCAGACCTAAGAGCTGTAGTATAATAATTCAGATAATATTTCTTTTCACAATATTCCAAAAGCGTAATCCTAGTATTTGACCAGCTTAACTTATGTCTATGTTTTATCATATTAGCAAAGAAAAAAAATAAAATATCATCTTATTTTTAATATAACTAACTGATTGTCTGTAAAAGTCCAGCAACTCCAATCATAGCTCAATTATCCGTAGAATAAACCATTTTTACAGGAGAAAAAAAGGAAAATTCAGATTTTTTTTCTTGTTTATTTCTTCAATAACTTCTGATAACCTCTGATTTGCCGAGACTCAACCAGCTATTGCAATACTCCCTGCTCAAAATTCCTGAGCTGCCTGAATAAGTTTTTTTGCCATTACCTCAACAACAGCCTCTTGAAATTCATAAGCAATATCACAGATGAGCTGATCTGTTAATTCAATACCCTCCTTTTTCAATTTTTCTAAAAGAAAAGAAACCTGACTCTTCATTCCTGAAAAACTAAATTCATATTTGTCATGAGAAAGAAAAATCCTCTTAAATTTTACTTGTGGATTTGATCTTCCCATTTTTGCCTTTTGTCCAATCCAAGATCCTCCCGGATATGGACCTCAAAGCATTCTTGATACCTTATCAAAACATTCTCCTGCAGCATCATCTAAAGTACATCCAAGCTTACTAATAATAAAGCCTGCAAATTCTTCCTGATGAAAACGAGAATAATAATCAGACTTTTGTTCTGTCTTTTTCTCTATCAAGTACATATCATTATGTCAACCTGATGCTGTCAAAATCACAAGAGGAAATACTATATCACTAAGTTTTCTCTCAAGTAAAATTGAAAAAATATGTCCATGAATATGATGAACAGGGATTACTTTTTTGTCAAAGTAGGTTCAAAGCTCAAAAGCAACGGTCTTACCTACCACCAAAGATCCTGGAAGTCAAGGTTGAATTGTCACTGAAATTGTGTCAACTTTATTAATTTTTTCCCAACCTATAGTTTGCAATATCGCGATAATCTTTTCACTATGTAATCTAGAAGCTAATTCTGGAACTACTCATCAAAATTTCTGATGTTCAGAAATCTGAGAATAAGCTAACAAATCCTCTACACGAAATACTCAGTCTTGATCACAAGAAACTATTGCTAAAGAAGTATCATCACAACTAGTTTCTATTGCCAAAGTTTTCATTTGAAGCTTAATACCAAATTAAATTACCTTGACTATATGATTTTAAGCTCAAAAAAAAAGAGAAAATCAAAAAAAGTCTAACTCAAGAATAAAAGTCAGACTTTTTATTATGTTTTACTTTCCTTTCTTTGTCAAAGTCAACATCAAATATGCAGTAGGAACCGCAACAAATATACTACTAAGTGTAGAAGCAACAACTCCTATACCTACAGTAAAAGCAAAAGTCGCTAATACTCCAGATCAAAATACCATCATTGCAATCAATACAAGCAATGTTGACAATGAAGTACCCATAGATCTCTTCATAGTTTGCCAAATACTATCATCAAACACAGAAAGAAGTTGATTACCTTTGA
>JABCPD020000016.1 GCA_013333295.2 candidate division SR1 bacterium
ATGGCAGTTACAAAGGCAAAAAAGAAGGATATCAAGATTGTAAGTGGTATTTTGCATGTGCATACTACTTCAAATAATACTCTTATTACTCTTATCGATCAACAGGGAAATAAAATCCTTGGTGGAGGTACTGGTAAGGTAGGATACAAGGGGTCAAAGAAAAGTACTCCATATGCTGCAGAAGTATTGACAAAACAAATCTTGAAAGATGGACAGGGGTATGGACTTAAAGAGATTGGTATTATTTTCAAGGGAATTGGAATGGCTAGAGAAGGTGTTTTCAAGGCTATCAATGAAGTTGGAGTAGTAGATATCGCTTATATCAAAGAAGAAACTGGAATTCAGTTTGGAGGATGTAAGGGTGAGAGACCAAAGAGAAATTAGTCTCTTTTTGAAAAATAATCTTTGTCAAAGATCAGATTTATTTATCTATTTTCGTAGTGAATTATGAGATACACTGGTGCAAAATTTAGACTATGTAGAAGAGAAGGGGTAAACCTTTTTGGATCTCAAAAGTATAACCTTAAGAAAAGAAAAGCACTCCCTGGACAACATGGAGCAAATATGCAGAGAAATTCTGAATATGGAAAACTTTTGAGAAATAAACAAGTTGTAAAGAGAAGTTACCTTCTTTCTGAAAAACAATTTGCAACTATCGTAAAAAAGACAGCAGCAAAATTTGCTAAGAATAGAGGACTTAGTCACGACTTTGCGTTGTTTCAATTCCTTGAAAGAAGACTTGATGTAATTATTCTTAGAGCTGGACTTGCAAATACAATTATGCAGGCAAGACAGATGGTAGTTCATGGGCACTTCCTTCTTAATGGAAGAAAACATAATGTTCCTTCTACTTTTGTTGAAGCAGGAGATAAGATTACAGTAAAAGAGAAGCTTAAGAATTCTCCACTTTATGCAAATGCAGCTTCTTCAGCAGCAAAAATCCCTTCTTGGATTAAGGTTGATAGAAACGCATATGCAGTAGAAGTTCTCGCTCTTCCTCAAAAAGGAGAAGTTGAACCATTGGGAGATCTTCTTAAAGTAATCGAATTCTACGCTAGAGCATAGTAATTATAATTAAGCCAAATAAAAAACTTTATATTATCTTTCCATTGCCATGTTGAATATACAACAATTTATTGGAGTTCCAAAGATTACTTTTAGTCAGTTGGACAATGGAGCTACAAAGTTTGAGCTAAAATATGTCCCAAGAGGTTTCTGACATACTTTGGGAAATGCCTTGAGAAGAATTATTTTGGCTTATAATCTCGGAGGTGCAATCACAGGTGTAAAAATCAAATGAGTGCCTCACGAGTACGATGTAATCTCTGGAGTAAAAGAAAATGTAATAAATATTCTTTTGAATCTTAAGAAGCTTCGCTTTAAAATAGATGAAAATACTGAGTCTATTCAGTGGGTTAGTCAGAAGATTAAAGGAATTGGAAAATATACATCTTCAGATCTTAAGTTCCCTACAGGAGTTGAGTTGCTCAATCCTGAAGAAGAACTCTTTGAAATTACAGAGAGTTCTAGAGAAATTGAAATGGAGATTAGAATTGAAAAAGGATATGGATATTATAGTCTTGATTATCTTAGACAGAGAGATAGAAGTGGAGAGCAAGCATCAGAAGAGGTTGGTTTTCTTCTTGTTGATAATGACTTTTCTCTCGTTGACTATGTAAGATATGATGTAGAGGAGGTAATTGAAGATTTTAGTGGAAATACAAAAGATGCTCTTAATATAGAGTTAAAAGTAAAATATGATACAATCTCAGCAAGAGAGATTATGATGTTTGCTGGAGAAGTCCTAGCAAATTATGCAAAACTCTTTGTCTTTGATGGAGTATATATTGATAAATCTGTTTTGGTTGACTATGATGATTTGGTTGAAGAGACAGAAAATGTTGTAGAGGAAAGTGGATCTGTAAAAACAATGCCTATTGATGCTCTTCCATTGAGTGAGAGAACAAGAAATGCATTGATTAAGAATAATATTCTCTATGTTGAGGATCTTGAAAAGAAAAAGAAGTCAGAACTCCTTGTGATGAAGGGGGTTGGAAGAAAAGCAATTGATGAAATTACCTCTTCCCTATCAAATATTGGAAAAGTGTTGATTGGTTAGAGAGGAATAGAAAATTTATCATTTATTATATGTTAAAATGAGACACAAGTATAACAAGCTCTTACAAGTAAATACAGGAGCAAAAAGCAAGTCAGTATTTATGAGAATGCAACTTTCAAGCCTACTTAGAGCAGGGAAGTTGACTACAACTCCAAAGAGAGCAAAAGTATTGAAGATGTATACTGATGAATTTTTTTCTACATTGCTTAATATTTCAGCAAAATATGAAGAAAAAGATGCAACAAGAGAGGCTATCAGATTCGTAAAATCTGTGGTGTTTGGAGAAGCTGAAGGAAAGAAAGTAATTGAAACATTGCTTCCAAAATATAAAGAAGAAAACAGAAAGTCTGGATTCACTACAGAGTTCAAACTCGGATATAGAGTTGGTGATGCTTCACAAAAGATTATGCTTAAGTTAGCATAACTAACAGCTGAGTTATAATTTATAGAGTATTTGAGATTTTACCTCTCGAAGAGGATATTTTAGTTATCGTATTGACAAACAATGGAGTTTACTAAAAAGGATTTAAATAAGACCATCTGGATCAAGCAAACAGACCAGGAGAAGAATAGAAGATGGTATCGTGTTGATGCTACTGGAAAGCCTTTGGGAAGATTGGCAGTAGATATTGCTAAGAAGTTGATGGGAAAAGACAGGTCTTACTATTCAGATTTCTGGGATGCAGGAAGTTTTGTAATCGTAGAAAATGTAGAACATATTGCTGTTACAGGAAAAAAGTTGACAGATAAGGTTTACTACTCATATAGTGGGTATAAAGGAAATTTGAAGAGCATCACGCTTGGAGAGTTGCTTAAAAAGAATCCTGGAAAAGCTCTATGGTATGCAGTAAGAGGTATGCTTCCAAAAAATAAGCTTAGAGATGCAAGAATCAAGAGAATGAAGCTTATTAAGGGAACTACAACAAAGTACGATAATTTTAAACCACTTAACTTGTATAAATAATGGCAAACAGAGAATATAATTATGCAGTAGGAAGAAGAAAGGAAACTACTGCAACTGTAAAGTTGTATGCTAAGGGAGCAGGAAATTTTGTATTGAAAACAGCAACAGGAAAGGAATATACTCTTGCTGATTATTTTGGAGGTAATCTTTACCTTTATCAAAATGCACTTGCACCTTTCACTACACTTGGAAATGATGTAGCAACAAAGTTTGATGCAGAAATTAAGATTGTAGGAGGTGGGATTGCAGGACAGTCTGATGCTATTAAGCTTGCTTTTGCTAGAGCATTGATTGATTGGAATTCTGAACTTAGACTTTCTTTGAAACCACATGGTTTGCTTAAGAGAGATCCTAGAGTTAAGGAAAGAAAGAAGCCAGGTTTGAAGAAAGCGAGAAAGGCTCCTACTTGGTCAAAGAGATAATTTTTTCCGAAATACAAAGCCCGAATTTTCAACGGGCTTTTTTTTAGGGAGAATTTTGTTATTCGTAATAGAGCTCTTATAAAAAAAGATAAAATCTGATTTTTTATTCTATTTTTCGTATGATAACGATGCAAAGAAATAAGGACATTATTCTTTTTGGAATTCAGGGATCTGGAAAGGGTACCCAAGCGGCAAATCTTTTGAAAGAATTCCCTAGTTATAAGTATTTGGAGCCAGGAAATATCTTTAGAGCTCTTAATTCTAATACCAATATGGTTTCTCAATACGTAAAAGAAACTATGAAAAAGGGGGGGATGGTAAAAAATAGTTTGGTATTTGATTTGTTTAATCTGTGTTCACATTTGCTTGAACCAAATGAAACATTTTTGATTGATGGATTCCCTAGAAATATGCAGCAGATGGATTATTTCTTAGCTAATCAAGCGATGCATGATAGAGACTATGTTTGTGTTTATTTTGATCTGCCAAGAAATCTTGCTGTCGAGAGAATTAAGATTAGAGCACATCTTCAGGGGCGTGAAGATGATTTAAATATGGAGACAGTAAATAAGAGATTGGATCTCTTTGAGCAAGAAACAATGCCGGTAATTGAACATCTTAGATCTCGTGGAAAATTAGTGACTATTGATGCAAATCAACCTATTGAAGCTGTATTTGCTCAAGTAAAGGCTGAACTAGAACTAAATAATAACTAGAAAGACTTGTCTAGTGTTTAAGAAATAAACTGACTTTGTGGTCAGTTTTTTCCTTTTTTAAAAAAATAAAATATTATATCATAAAAAAAAGAAAAGACAAGGTTAATATAGCTTAAAATAGATAAAAAAAATGACAAATAATTTCTTTGGATTATAATAGTTTATAAAGATTTTAAATTGTTTAGGCACTTTAAAACTGATTTATAGATGTTTTATTCTCTTTGATGTTATGATGACAAAGAAAGATTATGTTCTAACCTTGTTGGATAAGGTAAAGGATCTTTGGGAGCCTGCAAGAGGGTTTGCTGTATTGTTGAGGTATAATGTGTTGAATGATATGCAGATAGAACAGCTCTTTGAACTTTTTCAAAGCTTGGTCAATCAGACACTCAATTCTCAGAATAAATACAAGATACAACAAGCAATGCAGAGAGTGGCTCAGCTTAATAAGTATGAAGCATCAAATGCAAATCAGCTTGAGCAGGAATTAGATCAGATTTTAGGAGAAATATAGTAAATTTAAAACGAAAAAAATATTTTTTATTACTTATTATTAGTAAAGATGATGGACAGGTTTGATTTTAATAAGGAAGCTTATGAACCAGTTTGAGAAAAAATGACAAAGATTCCTGGAACTAATGACTTTGACTGAGGAGTATTAGAAGAAGTTGTTGTAATTGGGGAAAAGCCTCAAAAAAAAGAGGGAGAGGGTGAAAAGAAGGAAAGTTTTCCCTCTAAAAATCTAGAAGCATTAAATCCTGTGCCTTGAGATCTTGTTCAAAAGATGCAGGAGATTCTTTCAGATAAGGATTCGTTAAACTTATTAGGGAAGAAGCTTAAAGAAAATGAAGCTAATATTCTTTCGACTCTTTCTGTGAAACAGATAAAAGATGTCTATGAAAAACTTACTCCAGAACAGAGAAAAAATCTGGAAATGATTTTCAAAAAGTTTAAAACTAAAGAGAATGAAGAGAAGATTAGAGGAATAAATACTGCACTTCAATCATTTAAGGTGGAACTTGAGAATTTTAGAGGACAAGTTATGGCGCAAAACGCAGCAAAGGTTGAAAATTTTAGGAATAAATCCCAAAATTCTAGTCTTGAAAAATCTACTGATCATAAGAAAGAAACAGTTGAACTTAACTCATCTAACAATCAAGAATCCATTTCAAAAACAGAAAAGAAAAATCTGAATAAAATCCTTGATGGAGATTTCCTTGTAGAAGAAAAATTCAATAAAGTTGAAAAAGGACTCAGATCAGATTTTAAGAAGTTGATTGATTTAGTGGGGAATACCACCTCTTTGAAAAGAGTATTTACTATTTTGAAATCTCAGGCAGATGCAAAGAATTCACTTCCAGATTGGTCTAAACTTTTTGTAAAAGAAAACGGTGAGCAATGGACAGAAAAAGAGCTTAATAAACTTCAACAAGCATATTTGGCTTACTTAGAGTCTAAAAAGGATAATGCAGATACTGCCAGATGGAACCGTGTAATGAATGCTCTTGAATCAGGAATCATCAATGGAGAGAAGAGCTTAGATGTAATCTATCAAGAAAATGTGAGTAAGCCAATTTCCAAAAAGGAAAGAAAGCAAGGTCTCGAAGATGAACAATGGAAATATAGACTTGAACTTGCAAAAGATGGAAAGGCAAGCGAATGGAAAAATAATTACATGCAGGAGCATGGAAATGAGATTCAAGATATGCAGCAAAATTGGCTTTATGAAGGATATTCTGGATCTGAGATTTCTAAAATGACCGAAGAATATCTCAATGATAGATTTGATGCATATACCAAAAAAGAGTGGAAAAAACATCTCAAAGAAGAACAAAAAAACTGAATTCAGAAGTCAGATTTAGGTAATTTTAGAGTTTTGGTTGATTTTATTGAAAAAGAAGGGCAGAAAATACCTCCAGAAAAACAAATTTCTATGTTATTAACGGATACGAATTTTGATGGAGTAAGAAATCATCTCGATGGAAGAGGAACTAAAAGAGGTGATCAAATTGATCTTGCAATTCGTATGGCTCAGGCTGAGGGATTCTCTATGGATACTATTGTTAATAATATTGTAAGTCATTTGACCAAAAAAGGAGAAAAATTTGATGGTGCTGTTCCAGTTACAGCAGATTCCTTTGCTGCTTGGCTTAGATCGGATATTAAACATGCCAGACTTGTGCAATCTGCACTCATGGATACACCAGAAAATGCAGTAGATATTATGAGATATGGAGAAAAAGCACTTAAAAATACACTTGAAGCACAAAAACTTACTCCAGAAGAGTTAAAACAGATCTCAGATAAAATCAATACCGATCCTGCAACTAGAGAACTCTCTCAGCAAGCAAGAGATACGTTGATGGCAAATCTTTCAAGTTATCTGCTCTCTAAGATGAGAGAGCCAGGAGTAAATGCAAATGTCAATGGTCTCGGAGTTGGAGTGAATGTTCCATTAAATCAGATTTTGAAAGGACTTTCCTTTACTCTAGGAACAGGAGCATCTCTTGAGGGACAACCATTTGCATGAATAAGTGTTGCATGGAATACTGAAGTTGCTAAGTGGGATACAGGAAATGTCTCCGCTGGAATCAATGCTGGAACAACACTTGGAGTTATTCCAATTTATGGACTAAGAGCAGGAGTTAAACAAGATCTTAATGCTCAAAAAGTTCTTGGAAATATTGATCCAACTTCTCTTAAATCTCTCTCTGTGGGAGGAAATGTAACTATGCTTGGAGCTATCCCATCTTGGGGGGTATCTGCAGGCATTGATAAGGATAAAATCGGTGGTATCGAAAAACAATACGATCATATCAAAAAGGAGATTACTCCAATTATCGAGAAACTTCTAACAAAAAAAGAAGATGGTAGTTATCCAGATATTACAGCAACGCTCAAAACACTTTTCAATACCTCATCAGATGCTGAAATCAAAAAAGCAGCAGAAAATCTGACTTCCGTGATTGAAAGAACTAAAGCGGAGAATTTAGATCCAAAAGAGGCGGCTCAACTTATCGGACAGCGATATGCAGAGAGTTGGAAAAACAATGCCGTACAGGGGTTGCCAAAAGGATGGAGATTTACAGGAGCATCTCTTGGAGTACAGTTCCTAGCAGGATTCTTCCCAGTAGCTACACTTAGTGCAACATTGACTAAATATAAGAACCTCTCACATAGCGATTCTCCAGAGTCAAGAGCTCGTCTCCAGCAAAGTATCGATGCAGGAAGGGGGGATGTATCTAGAGAATCTGTTAAAAAGCAAGACTTTGATAATATCAGAAATCAGCTTGCAGCAATGAACGTTCTTAATTCAAATGATAAACTAGAAATAAATCAGAATTGAGATCTTGTTTTGTCACAATCTCTTCTGAAGAAAACTGGATTTAAGGTAAAAATCAATGAAAACTTGAAAGGATATATCAAGTCAGAAAATGGAAATTTGATAATTCCAGCAGGAGTATCTTACCGTTTCTTGACTTCAGCAAGAACTAATGGTTCTATTTCAGAGCTTGATATTGGATATGAAAAATGATCTCAGAACCTGCAGTCACTTAGAGCAGAAAACTTGAAAGAATTTGTGGGAGAGAAAGATTATGAGCTTGATCACAATATTAAGGGACTTGCAAAGTCTTTAACAAAATTAGGTTTTTATGTCGCTACAAACGGAGAGATATTTAAGCATATAGCTCAAAAAAATGATATAAGGATTGATCCAGATGGAAAGATTCGCCAAGGAACTCAAGATCATCAACGAAAAGAAATTTGAATCCTGACTAAAGATTCAGGTCTTGCGATCGACAAGGATGGAAATGTCTCAATCACCAAAGAAAAAGGAAAAATTACCAAAGAAGTTCAGTCTGATTTGATAATCGATGAAGACTTGAATAATGAAGTAAATTCACTATTTGACAAAAATACTATCAATAGCCTCATAAGACTAAATAAACAGAAGGATCAATTTGAGCGCTTCAAAGGATTCCTAAAAAATGCAAAGGCAATGAAGGCAGAATATGTTGCAGCAGCTGAGGAGTTGATAAAAATGCTTTCTTGAAAAGAGTACAACGGACTCAAGACGGCTATAGGGATTGTAGAAAAAGATGGTAAGAAAGTCTTTGCAAATCCTAGGTTGGCAACTCAGATTATGGATAGATTGAAGTCCGTATTTGCAACTGTTTCTGAAAGTCAGAAATCTTCTAGAAATGCAGTAGTAAATCTTGCAAAACAAAGAAATCAGGAATATGTAAAAAATCATAAAAAATCTGTTTTAGAGGACTTCTCAGGAGGTAAATTAAATATTGACTATATATCTCTGGCAAATCAACTTTCTGATCATCCTAAAGTTGTTTCAATGAATAATCTTGTTTGATTTACTGCATTTTACAAAAGAAAGGCTGGAGAAGCGAGAGGAATGTCAATGACAGCCTATGGGCAGACAAATGTACTTGATAAGACATTCCCTCTTGAAGAAACACTGCAATCTCAGGCAAAAGAATGGTTGTTAGCGAATCTTGATAAACAGACCGAACAGTTAAAGAGTATTGCAAAGAGCATTGGAAAATTTGAAGAAAAGTCTGATGCTTTGACAAATGATGGATATCTTTCAGAAAAGTCTATAAAAGAACTATTGTCATGAAAATCTATTGACTTATGAAAGAAAAACATTACATTAAATATGCAAATTGTCAAGTACTTTTTGGCTGAGTGTGCAAATGAATCTATCGGAATTCAGATTGATGGTATAACAATTGAAGATTCTCAACAAGTTGAACAACAGCCAACCAAGATGACCTTTAATGCTTCAGAGGCTACCGCACAGGCAAATATTGATAAGTCTCAGTTCAGTCTTGGGGTAAGTTTCGGATGAGGAAAGAAAAAAGATCAAAAAGGGAAAACTCAGTGAGGAGAAGCTCCAAAAACTCAGTGAGGTGATGATGGAGAAAAAAAGGGAGATGTGAATAACTCAATAAATGTAGGTGATCATGTTGAAGGACATATCCCTACTGGAGGAGATATCTCTCCAAATAATCCATGAAAAGTAGATGGAATTCCTTGAAATAATCCAATTTCTAAAGAGAATCCATTATGATTATAGAATACTTATTTTATCATTTGATAATTAAGAAAATGAAACTAGTAAAATTAGCATTAGCGGTATTGGTAAGTTCGGTTTTGGGAAACCTTACCTCTTTTGCGGCACCTTATCCTGAGGTCTCTTGTAATAAGTTGCCTTCATCTAATAGCTGTTCTCAGTGTTTTGATGCTGGGGCTGTTTATGAGTGATGGTCAAAAAAGGGGCTTTATGATGAATTCGTAAATGACAGTAGCGATACTTTTGTTTACTTTGATAAGGAAAATCAGACTCCATATACGATCGATAGATTGCAGTCTACAACTGAATGGAAGACTTCAAATCCATTATTCAAATATGTAAATAATAGTCCTTATTCAGCTTTTTGGTTTACTTCTAAAGCTGGAGATTTGTATCATATTTTTGCTCCTAACTTTACGGATAAATATATTCAATCTGATGCAAATGATGGAATTCACTTGGTGTCTGTAAAGGATGGTACCAAATCAGATGCTCCAGCATTGGTATTGAGAGTACACACTAATTATCGTAAGTCTCTTTGAGGATGAAAAGTTGGAGATATGGTTAAGCATACTGAATGTTTTTATTACTGAGCAAATTGGTGTGGTGATGGGAAACTTCAGTCTGATAAGGGTGAAAAATGTGATCCAAAAGATCCAGCGAAAAAAGGATGGGGAAATAAGGGATGTAATGCATCTTGTCAGCCTATCAATGAAGAAGTAAAAAAGATCTATGATCTTGCGCTTACAAAAACTATCCAAAATCAAAAAGATTCTTATACAAAAGGAGAAAATATTACCTTTGCTATTACGGTTTATAATCAGGGAGAACTTGTAGCAAGAAATATCGAAGTAACTGACTACTTGCCAGCTGGTCTTGAATTAAAGGATGCTAATTGGATACAAGAAAATGGAATGATCAAGACTACTATTGCTGGTCCTATCAATCCAGGACAAAGTAAAACAGTAACCTTGACAACAAGAATTAAACCTGATTTCTCAGGGACAGATATTCTTAATTTAGCGGAAATCTCAAAAGATAACTCTGGAGAATATGGAACTACAGATAAGGATTCAACTCCAGATAAAAATAAGAATAATGATTGTTTCCTAGAAGGAAAGCATCTGATTACTGGAAATGGAAAGGCTGGTTCTGTAGCAAACTGTAATGATGGAACAGATGAAGATGATCATGATGGAGTAAGATTCCCAGTTCGTGATTCTAAAAAGCCAATTTACGATCTTGCACTCACCAAGCAGGTAAAAGCACCAAGAAAGAATAGTTATTCTCTCGGAGATGAATTGACTTTTGTTATTACCG
>JABCPD020000017.1 GCA_013333295.2 candidate division SR1 bacterium
AACTGGGGAACCAGGATTCGAACCTGGACAAACGGAGTCAAAGTCCGGTGTCCTACCATTAGACGATTCCCCAATATCACTCGAACGAGCGATACTATACAGTTTTTTATCTTTTTTTCAAGTGAAAATGAAGAAAAAACAAAAAAAGATAAAAATCTGATTTCACCTTCCTTTTCAAAAGACCAGAAAAAAGAATTTAAAAAAATTCCAGCATATTGAAAACCAATATACTGGAATTCTAGAATCAAACAATCTAACGAATGGTATACCATCTATTAGAAATAAGTACGTTAAGTTTCTCAACCTTAAGATAGTGCGTATCCGAAGAATTAAGAGCACTTTTGAGTATCCCCTCAGTCTCGCCAAAGGAATATCTCCAAGTAAAATCCTGAGCGGTATAGGATCGACCTCCCCTCCATATCAAAGCTTGGACAGACTGAAGACGAACTCCTGGATGAACCAGCTTAAGACCGAATTTCTTTTGATGAAGGATCTGATCATCATAAGAAAAACTTTGGATATAGACCTCTCTTTCTCTGATACAGGGATCTTCTGACTTCTGACAAGAAATCAGCGCACCTAAAATAAAAACAAACGCAAGTATTCTTTTCATATCATATTTATTTTTAACGACAATATATAAATAAATATTTTAACAAAAAAGTCAAGAAGAAAAAAACCTGAACTTAAAAGTCAGGTTTAATCTTTTTTATTTTTAATTAAAGCTTTAGTCTCCTTGATTCATCTGCTGATTGAGAAGCATTGTCTGATTTTCAAGCACCATTTTCCCAATAATATCGTCTATATTTCCCATCATAATATTTGGAAGATTAGACCAAGATTCATGAATTCTATGATCTGTCACCCTATCCTGAGGAAAATTGTAGGTTCTAATCTTTTCTGATCTATCTCCAGTTCCAATCTGATTCCCTCTAAGAGACTTTTCTTCCGCCTGTTTCTTCTCCAGCTCAATTTGATAAAGTCTTGACTTAAGTACGGCAAAAGCTTTTTCCTTATTTTGCATTTGTGATTTACTATCTCCAATATTTACAATCAAGCCACTAGGCAAATGGTGAAGCCTAACTCAAGTCTGGTTTTTATTCGCATTTTGTCCTCCTGATGAAGATGCCGCATAAGTATCCATAGTAACATCTTTTGGATCGATCTGAATATCCACATCCTCTGCCTCAGGCATAATAGCAACAGTAACCGTAGAAGTATGTACTCTACCATTAGATTCCGTATCAGGAATTCTCTGTACCCTATGTACTCCAGACTCAAATTTCATCAAAGAATATACACTATTACCAGCAATTTTTACCATTACAAATTTTACTCCCCCAATATCAGAAAGCTGCTCCTCAACAATTTCAGGTTTTCGACCTTTTCTCTGAGCATAACTAAGATACATTTTAAGCAATTCTGAGGCAAAAAGTCCGGCTTCATCACCTCCAGCAGCAGGCCTAATCTCCAAATAAATATTTTTATCATCATTCGGATCTTTTGGCAAAAGAGCAATTTTTAGATCGTAATCATATTTTTCAATATCCTCTTTCGCGGTATCAAGTTCTTCCTGCGCCATTTCCAACATATCTTCATCAGTTTCAGTAGCAAGCATTTCCTGAGCATTTGCCATCGTTTCAAGAGCTTTTTTATACCCAACTGCCAATTCATAAGTCCTTTCCAAAGATGAAAGCTCTTTATTTACTTTCTTAGCCTTCTCCATGTCCTCAAAAATTTCAGGTTTGAGAGACTCCTCCCTCAGCGACTCATATTTATTGATAATCGTTTGCAATTTTTCCAACATCTTCTCTCTCTAATCGTAATAAAACACCACAAAAAAGATCTAAAAATCTGACCTTCAAACCTCCTTTATCCAATCAACAGTCCAAATGGGATCAAAAACACATGATACAAAGTAGTGGCAACCAAATGAATATAGCTACTCAAAACATCCTTAAATGGTCAAAAAACAACCAAAACCAAGAAACCAAGGGCTATCCACTGCATGTTTTTTTCCAATCGATCTCATCGACGATGATTCATTACCTTTATTAGCCTATAACCATCCAACGGTGGCAATGGAATCATGTTAAAAGCAGCTAAAGCAAAATTAGCATAACTAAACATTTGCCAAAAGCTAACAACCATATCAAGATCAGGATTGACAGCCCCTCCGACAATCTTAACATATACCAAAAGCACAACTATCCCAACTACCCCCAAAACAATATTGCTTGCTGGACCTGCTAAGGCAACCAAAAGCTCATCTCTATACGGACGTTTGAAATAATTGGGATTGTATGGAGCAGGTCTCCCCCAACCAAACCCAATCAAAAACATCAAAACAAATCCAATAGGATCTATATGCTTCAAAGGATTAGGAGTAAGTCTACCTAGCATCTTACCCGTTGGATCCCCAAGAACATATGCTGCCGCAACATGTGCATATTCATGAATACTGATTGAAATAATATAAATTACCCCAATTAATACATAACTAATAATTTCCTCTGAAAGCATACAAAACCATTGAATATAAAACTATCCTGCAGGACTAATCAGACCATTGAAAGGATCAGAAGGATTCTCTGGATTAGGCTGCTGGTGTGGAAGAACCTCTGCCTCTTGCACCTGCTGATCTCCTGTTCAAGATTGTACAGAAACCTCCTTTTCTTCTCCCGATGATCTCAAAGATGACAATACCTTTTCTAATCCACTATCCAACTTAATAGCCCCCCAAAAATCTCTTAAATTTCCAAGTTTCGAAAAATCAATAATTACCGACTGCATCAAAACTGCATTTTTATACAAATAATTTCTTCGATTATACTCATGAAGTTCAGCTCATGTGGATACATTTCCAGTTCCAATAAGGTCTTCTTTGATACCAACAAAGTCATAAGGATATCCTAAAATCACAAATGGCATATCATTTCCAAAAAGCTGATTGATCTGAGACGTAAATTCAGATTTATTTGCTGCTTTTGTATATTGTTTAAAAAGCTGAGTTAGATTTGGATTTGTATATTTTGAAGGATTAATCAAAGGATCATCTGTAGTTAAAATCTTGAGAACATCCTTTTTAAGACCAATATTAATAGTATTGAGCAAGATATCATAATCCCCTCTCACAAGTTTACCTTCCAAATCTTCCGGAGTGCTTACCTGCTCAAACAAGAAATAATCAAGTACGCTATATTTTGTCAGAATATCTCTAATCTGATTGATTGCAAAATTAGATTCAAGATTATTATAATAGACAATTTTTACCTTATCATTAAGATCGCTATTAGTTCCAGTAGTTGCTCAAGCTTGCTGATTTGTTGCTCCCAAAAGATAGAGATCAATATATCCTATTGTATACGTCTTCCCCTTAATGGTTCCTTGAATCGTATATTTATTAAGCCCTTCCTTTAAATTTTTACCAAACTCTAAAGGATAAACGATCTTTTTATCAAACTTCTTATAATTTTTTGGAGTATAAACATTTTTATTTGCATCAGAAACCTTGATATTTTCAAATTGATTTGAGAATTTTATCTCAAGATTGAAAACATTGTTAGCAGGCTTTGCAAGGTGAAATACAAACTTTCTCTCTACACCGTTGATCGCAAGTGACTTGGGCAAAGCAGAAACCCCACTATCCCACAAATCCTGAGCCGCTGCTCCTTCTTCTGGCTGATTTAAACGATTAAGAAATTCCTTAATATTACTTCCATCAGAAACAAACTGAGCCAAAAGAGGATCTGTATATTTCTTAAGATAGTTTCGATACTCCCCTTTATACATATTTGCATTAATCAGCCCCCCAAAGGCCCTTCTAAACCTCACCTTCATCTTTGAAGATTTGGTATTAAAAAATAGGGTTAAAAGCTGACTTCTTACAACGTTTAATCTTTGATATCCAGGCAAAGAAGACTGATATGCATAAGTATCAACCAAATAATTATTATCCTCCACTACAGATTTAGACAACTTTTCAAATCCATCATAATTTTTGATCTGATAGTAAGCAAAATTGGTATCTTCACACTTTGTCAAATCAAAAACTAAACTCTGAGTATCACTTGTTTTTGGTGCGATTTTTCCACAGCCACTAGTAATAGGATTTGCCGCAAAAATGCTCTTATATTTATTGATGTCTGCATTTACAAGGACATGACTAGGCAAAAGATAATAAGTAAAGAAATAATCATTATCTGTCGTACTAGTTGGGAAAGTCACAAGCAAGTGGTCAGATTTTTGTTCTACTTTCACTTCTTTATAAACAGCAAGTGATTTGATATCCCAAATATTTTTCACCAAGATCTGATCATAGGTAAAAAACAAATCATCTAGACTAATAGACTTTCCATCACTTCGCCTTTTTTCAGAACCACCAAGCCTAACAGTATAGGTCTGATGATCACTTGTTGAAAGAGAACAAAAAGATCAGCTCAAACCCTGCGCATTGACTCTATTATAGTCCAAACAAGAATCAAACAAAAAAGACTGATAAAACATACTTTGTCAGTCATTTTTCAAATAAGGCAAATAAGAAACCTCATTAAAGATTGCCTCGACAAAGGTTCCTCACTTTTTTGTTGTAGTTTTGGAATTTTTCATCAAAAATTGATATCCAAGCACAACTGTGCTCAAAAACCATACTACCAAAATTACATAAAAGCAATACATCACAACTCTTTTAGGAGTTGCCAATCCATAAGAACGATATCGCATTATTTAATGTAAGGTAAAAGTACAATAGCTAATACAAACAAAATTCCAGAAACTACTGCAGTTCGTTGCAATTTTGACTCCATAGTCTTTTTACTACCATATTCATTTCCTCCTGTGTTTCCTCCACCAAATCCAAGTCCAAGACCACCTCCTTTTGGTGACTGAAGCAATACGCTCGCTACAAAAACAATTCCAGCAATAATCATAAGAATAATCAACAAAGTTTTCATTATTTTTTACTTAAAAATAAAGAGTATGTACTGAGTTTATAAATTTGCTTATAAAATGCAAGTAAAGAAAAACTTGAAGTTTACAACAATTTCCCTATATCATAGAGTGATGTTTATCTCCACAAAAATCAAATGGCAAAAAATCTCGTGATCGTAGAGTCTCCTGCAAAATCCCAAACCATCAAAAAATTTCTAGGTCCAGACTACGAAGTCAAGGCATCATACGGACACACAGTCGACCTACCAACAAAATGAATGGGAATCAATATTGAGAACTGATTTCTCCCTGAGTATGTTGTTTCCCCAGACAAAAAAAGAGTAATCTCAGAACTGAAATCACTTTCAAAATCTGCAGAAAAAACACGAATCGCAACCGATGAGGACCGTGAAGGAGAAGCTATCGGACGACATCTTGCCAATCAACTTGGGCTAGACATAGCGACTACTCCAAGAATTGTCTTTCATGAGATAACCAAAACAGCAATTACCAAAGCAATTGAAAATCCAAGAACCATTGACATGCATTTAGTAGATGCTCAACAAGCAAGAAGAGTTTTGGATAGACTTGTAGGTTTTGAACTCTCACCTGTACTTTGGAAAAAAATCAAAACCTGACTCTCAGCCGGAAGAGTTCAATCTGTCGCAGTAAAATTGATCGTCGAAAGAGAGAGAGAAATTCAGGATTTTGAATCTGCTAGTTTCTTCAAAGTTACAGGAAAATTCCTTACAGCTGAAAAGAAAAACCTTGAAGCCGAACTTTCAAAACAACTTAAATCCGAAGACGAAGCACTCAAACTTCTCGAACTTCTAAAATCCTCCACATACACCATTGGAGACATCGAAGTTAAACCAGGGAAAAAGAGTCCATCAGCGCCTTTTACGACATCAACCCTTCAGCAAGAAGCCAGTAGAAAGCTTGGGTTCTCTGTAGCAAGGACGATGCAAGTTGCACAAAAGCTCTATGAAGCATGACTCATCACCTACATGAGAACCGACGCCGTAAATCTCTCAGAATTTGCAATCAACGCAATCAAAGAGCAAATAACAAAAGAATATGGTCCTGAATATTCAAAAGTAACCCATTACGCAACCAAATCAAAGGGAGCACAAGAAGCTCATGAATGTATCAGACCAACCCATATGGAGAACCATATTGCAGGTTCAGATGCAAGCGAAAAAAAACTCTATCAACTTATTTGGAAGAGAACCATCGCCTCTCAAATGGCTCCCGCCATCACAGAAAAACCCAAGGCTGAAATTCTGATTTCAAACTCTTCAAAAGTAAAATTTATTGCAAGTGGGGAGGTTATCAAATTTGACGGATTTCTTAAAGTATATATGGAATCTAGCGATGAAGACGAGGAAGAAACAGCAGGAATGCTTCCAAAGCTCCAAACAGGAGAAAATCTGACTCCTTCTTCAATCCTCATTTCTCAAAAATTCAAACAACATCCACCAAGATACACTGAAGCAAGCCTCGTTAAAAAACTTGAAGAACAAGGAATCGGAAGACCTTCAACCTATGCTCCGACGATCTCTACTATTCTCAAAAGAGGCTATGTCCTCCTAGAAGACAGGCCTGGAACCAAAAGGAAGTATCTAGAATTTACTCTCCAAGACGGACAAATCACTAGAGACGAGAGAGAACAGACCACATGAGCAGAAAAGAAAAAAATGTTTCCAAGTGATATCTGAATGGTTGTAACTGACTTTTTGGATCAGAATTTTGAAAACATTATGAATTACTGATTCACGGCAAGTGTAGAGCAAGAGTTCGATGAAATCGCTGCCGGAAACCTCAAACGAAATGAAATGATTGCCAAATTTTACAACCCATTTCACGAACAAATCGTCGAAACCACAGGGAAAGAAAGAGTAAACACAGAAAGACAAATCTGAATCCATCCTAGTTCTTGAAAACCTATTATTGCAAGAATTGGTCGTTTCGGTCCTATGATTCAGATTGGGAATCAGGAAGATGAAGATAAGAAATTTGCATCTATGCCTGCAGGAAAAAATATCGAAACAATTACCCTTGAAGAAGCACTCCAAGCCTTTGCTCTTCCAAGGACACTGGGAACCTACCAAGGAGAGGAGGTTTCTACTTCTACAGGACGTTTTTGACCTTATGTAAAATTCAAAAATCTCTATGTATCGATCAAAAAAGATTCAGGATTAGATCCTTTTTCTATCACACTTGAGGAAGCGATCCCACTTATCGAGCAAAAAATCCAACTCGAAGCCAACAAAAATATCAACGAATTTACCTATGAAAAAGAAAAAATCCAAATTCTGAATTGACCCTACGGTCCTTACCTCAAATTTAACAAGAAAAACTACAAAATCCCTAAAGGATGAAAAGATGCAACAGACCTTACTTTACAGGACTGCCTAGAAATCATAGGGATTACCTGAGAAACAAAAAAGAAAACAACAAAAACAGCTTCCAAAACCTGAAAAACAAAACCAACCTCTAAAACTACAAAAAAACTACAAAATAAAAAAAAGCAGGATCTGAGATCAGAATTCCTGCTTTTTCCTTAAAGCGTATTCACTCTAAGACAAGCCGAGCATGAGAAAACTTTTGATCAGGATACATATCATGTACCCATGTACACAAAAACTCATCATACCCATAAACCTTATAGGTACCCTCAATCGTCTTAAGCCTCATATACCAAATTCCTGGACTTGAACAAAAAAGGTCATCATGAGTTCTCACCAGACAAAACTTAGGATTCCTCCGAAAAAGCTTTTTCAACCAAGGCAAAGACTGATATTCAGCGATCATCTTCCCATAGCGAAACTTTGCCCAACGAATTACTGCATCAGAAAGACCATCATAGTCTTGATCTTCCCCTAAAGGCAAAATCTCATCATGTTTTCTACGTTTCATAATTTATATTTTTTTATTTAACACGAGAAAAACCATATCAAAAACTTTTAAAAAGTCAATTAAAAAAAGACTGAATTCTGACTTCAATCTTTTTTTATCTTTATACTTTGATTTTTTTAAAATTATTCAGCAAGCATTTTCTTTTTCCAGTCTTCCAAAATACGATTAAGATACACGATATTATGCAATCCGATCAAGCTTCCTCATAATGTTTCTTGCTCTCTAAGCAAATGACACAAATACGCCTTACTAAAGTTTTTACAAGTATAGCAATCACAGTTTTCTGTTAGAGGACTATAGTCAGTCCTAAACGCTGAATTAGTGATCTTAATATTTCCCTGATCAGAGAAAGCAATACCATGCCTTCAGAGCCTCGTCGCTGCCACACAATCAAACATATCCCCCCCTTGCTCTATCGCAAACCTCAAATCCTCAGGCGTTCATACCCCCATCAAATACCTTGGTTTGTCCTGAGGAAGTAGCGGAGCTGTATGTGCTACAACCTTTTCGATAAGTTCTCTACTCTCTCCTACACTCCCCCCACCAATCGCAATTCCATCTCGAGCAAACTGACTCAAATACTCTGCCGACTGTGTCCTAAGGTCCAAATAACTTCCTCCCTGCACAATAGGGAAAAGTACTCCTCTCACTTGATCATACTTTGGCGCTAAATGGTCAAAGGCTCTTTTTGCCCAGCGATGTGTCATTGCAATATGCTTTTCAATAGTCTTTTTATCAGATCCAGCAGGCGAGCACACATCCAACACCATCATAATATCAGATCCTAACTCACATTGGGTATCTACAACATTTTCTGGAGTGAAAATATGTTTACTTCCATCATACGGAGATGAAAATTTAACTCCCTCTTCAGTCAGCTTTATTCCTACTTTATGAGTATGTTTTTTGTCATTAAACTTCTGATTTGCCAAACCAAGAGAAAAAACCTGAAATCATCCACTATCTGTCAATATGAGTCCGTCTTTTCGATTTTCAAAAGTATGCAAACCACCCGCCTCTTTAACAATCTTGCTCCCCGGACGCAAATAAAGATGAAACGTATTTGCTAGAATGAGATTGATCGGCTCGATATTTTCTCCAATATATTTTGGATCTTTGAGAATATCCAAGATCAAACCTTTGATCGTAGCCTTGGTCCCAACTGGCATAAAAATTGGAGTCCTAACCTTAACTCCATTAAGAGTTATTTCTCAGACTCTCGCATTCCCCTTTTGTTTAAGAATTTGAAAATTCAACTTTCCCATACTTCACAATAGAAAATAAAGATTTCAACTTTAGTATGCAAATTTGCCAAACAAAAGCAAAACTTTTTCACAAACAACAATCTTGATACCCATATTAAAAGAAAAAAATCTGAATCATATCAGAATTCAGACCTTATTCTAGGGAAACAGCATTCTACTCTTCTGCCCTTGCTTTTACTACCTTCTTAATATCCGCCAAACGATAGCCCTTTCTCATCAATTTCTGAATAATCTCAAATCCATCAACACCTTTTTTCTTGTACTGATTAATTTCTTTTTGAATCCTATTTTCGATACCTTCCTGAATATCTTCTGCAAATTGATTAGACAACTCAGCAATAATCTTTGGATCAATTCCTTTCATTGTCAATTTTTGTTGGACAAGAAAAAGCGGCTTCCCTTTTCTCATAACTTCACTATTGAGATAACTTTCTGCAAACATTTTATCGTTAAGAAAATTTTCAACTTTAAGTTTTTCTAAAGTCTTCATTACCATTTGAGAATCATAGCCATGCTGATACATCTTGATTCTAAGTTCTTTCTCTGTCTTTGGATACTTGCTAAGCACATCCATCGCATATTCATAACAACTCTTCGCCATTTTTTTAATTTCCTTTAGAGAACTAAACTAATCTTAACATCACCGAAAATAGAAGAAAATTCTGAAAACATTTCTCAATCATCTTTTCCCTTTTGAATTTCTTTAAGCAATGCTTCTGTAGACAAAAATGCACTAAAATCAGAGATCAATTTCTCCATCTCTACACTTTCAGTAGTATAAATCATTTTCACTTTTTGCTCTATCGCAAAATCAGCATCCTTTCTCATTTGATTGAGAAAACGAGAAATCTCTCTAGCTACCCCTTCTCTTTCAAGTTCAGGGGTGATTTGCAAGTCCAGCTTTGCAATCATATTTCCCTCAACCGCAGTATCATGAGCATCCAATCCTTCATAAGCAATTTCATAATCACTCGCATCTAGGATCCAGCTTCCTCACTGAGGAGAGAATACTTCTACTTTTCCTTCTCCAAGTTCCCTGATATTTCCCTGTTTTCCATTGGAGATGATTTGTCCGGTATCTTTTCCAAATTTTGCAGAAAGCTGACTTCCGATAGGCTTAAAAACCTTAGTAATCGGAGTTTCACTCTGAAAACTTCAGATTTCTTTTACATTTACTTCCTCTTTTATAATTTCCCCATATTTCTGCAAAAATTCTTCCTGATTCAACATTTTTCGCATAAAAAAGCTAAAAGTCTGATTTTAGTGTACAAAAATCACCTTCAAATGCAAGACATTCAGAAAAGGGACCTTCTTCCGGTATTCCAAAAGAAAGTCCCCATCATCTTAGATGATAATCGTCAGAAAAGCAGCTTAGCGTTTCAGATTGCAAACAATCTGCTCGATACCTGTAAGACCATATTGAGGACATTCTGTCTTGCCTTTTTTCAGAGCCTCCTTGATCGCAATAATGATAGGCGCATCAGGTCTACACAGGAATACAGGATTGCCCTTGTGTGTAAGAGAGATAGGATAGCTCGCACACAGAGATATCTGTAGATAGATACACTGCATTCCTCTACAATAAGCTCGGAATGCAATAGCACTAGAAAGCTCGGATAAAAACTGTAGATCAGAATACAACTCAGCTTGTTTATTCTGCAAATAGTTGTTCATATACAGTAGCTGCTGATCAAGTCCCTGCCTACGATCAGAATGATGTAGAGGTTCTTGCAAATCTCCTGAATTATCCTCCAAGCCCCTATTCAAGACGTCGAGCCTCTTCTTAATCATAGGAAAAAGAAGAGAATAAAGGTTAATAGTCATAATCGTTCTTTCTTTTTAGTTAGACATATATCTTCTGACAACCATCAAAAGATGGCAACAATGAATATACCATATTAAGCAAAAAAGTCAAGGGATTCTAATCTAAAAATACTTCCTTATAAGGAATAACTCTCTCCTGTCCTTTTATATTTCCCTGAGCAGTATTTTGAGATCAAATATCTTCCAAATTTCGAGGTCCAATAGTAGTTCTCTTGAGTTCAATCAAAGCTCCCCCTAGTCCTAATTGCTGCCCCAGTCGATATCCAATACTTCTGATATAGGTCCCAGAACCCACATCACACCTAAGTTTCAATAAAGGAAAAGAATAATCCAAAACCTCAAAACCATACAGCTTCATCTCTTTATTGATTATTTCAGCGGTTCATTTTCTAGCGTCTTTATACATTCTCTTTCCATTTTGCTTTTTTGCAGAGAAGGTTGGCAAAGGAAGCAAGACCTCTTTTCCTTCTTGATAACAAATACTCTTCAAAAGCTCTAAAATCTGACTCAATTCTGGCGCAGAAATCAGATTTCCTTCTTTTTTCAAAAATTGTTTTCCTCCCTCTATAATAACCTCAAATCTCTCTTCTTTTTCCCAATAGCTTGCATCTCGCGTATCTGTCAACAGCGAAAAATCGATCACCGTCTCATAACTCTTATCCATACCAATAAGCGCTGTAAGGCTTTTTGTCCCCTTCCCTACTCCAAGAATCATCAGTCCAGAAGCCATAGGATCCAAAGTTCCACTATGTCCTACCTTATCCTGAAAATGAGTTCTTATAATTTTCACTACATCAAAACTAGAAATTCCACTAGGTTTATCACAAGCTATCAACATCCCCTTCTCCAAACAATAATAAAATTCAACCTCCACTATAGCAAAAAGCCCGTTTTTTGCAAGCCAGATCGCTTTTCCATTGATTTTATCAGCAAATTAACTATCTTTGAAAACAATTTACCCTTCAAATCATCATGCCACTCAAGATCAAACTCATTTTTATTTCACTAGTACTCTTCATCTTGGGAACTAGTCTTTTGGCACTACAAGAAAAACGAGATCTAAAGTCTGACTTCAACTTCTTTTGACCTCAAAAACCTAGTGAAAACTCCATCTCTCTTATCGTATGAGGAGATATTATGCTCTCTAGAGGAATTTGACGATGGGCAAAGAGAGAGGGATATGATCGCACCTTTGCAAATAGTTGATTCAATCCCCTCACACAATTCCCAAGTTATAATTCTGGACAAGCACTTATGTTTTTCAACCTAGAAAGCCCCTTTTCTCCCACAGATAACGATAAAGCACAAGGAGGATTCCTCTTTCGTGCCAATAGCGGCAACATTCAAATATTAAAAGACATTAGAGCAAACAATACCTTACTTCTTTCTCTCGCCAACAATCACACCAATAACGCAGGTGGACAAGGAATTCTTTTTACTAAGGAAACCCTTAAAAATGCCAACATCCCAAACTTTTGAGCAGGAATGGATAAAGATGAAGCGCAAACACTTCTAAAAGTCAAAAAAAACTGACTCAATCTTTGTTTTCAAGCTTATTCCTATGATGGTTCATTTTATGCACACAATAAGATTCCTTTTGCTCGAAATCCTCTCAATAAAGAGCAAATACTCTCAGATCTAGAAAAGATGCAAAAACTCAACTGTGATTTCAAAATTCTCTCTCTCCATCGAGGAGCAGAATACAAAATCAAAGCAAACTCTCGACAAAAACAGCTTGCTCACCAGCTCATAGACCAAGGCGCAGATCTCATTATTTGAAATCATTCTCATATCCCAGGAGAACGAGAAATCTACAAAGATAAAATCATCCTCTACTCTCTTGGAAACTTCCTTTTTGATCAAGATCGAGGCAAAAATGCTTCAGGAAAAACATTCGACTATATCCGAGATTTTGACAAAAAAAGGCTAACCGTTCCAACCTACATTCCACTCCTAGCAGAATTAAAACTCACAAAAACAGCCACTTGAATACACAGCTCTCTGCCAAACTTCAAATCTGCTGAAATCAAAAAATGACAATTCATCCGCCTCAATCCTCAAACCCTCTCAGGAATTTTAGAAAAAATTAGTCCTCAAACTCTAAATTAATAAATTTAAAAAATCAAAAAACTGACTCTGGAGATCAATCTCACTCAAAAGTCAGTTTTTTACTATTTTTATCAAAGGACTCTAGTCTTGAACATCTTGCAATTCATAAAATTCAAGAATATCACCTACCTCAAGCTTCTTTCCAATCTTTACTTTCATACCACAGTCTTCACCAGCTTTTACTTCTTTCACCTCATCTTTATTTCTCTTGAGAGAAAGAATTTCTCAGTTGGTAAGGATATCATCTCCTCTATACACTCTAAATTTGAGTTTGTTTTTCACCTTTCCATCTCTAACCATTCCACCAATAGTCATTTCTCTAGTCTCGGTATGGAAGATTCCCAAAATTTCAAGCTTTCCTACAACAACTTCCTCTTTCTCAACCTCTACCATTCCTAGCAAAAGATTGGTTAAGTAATCAGTCAATTCATAGATAATATCAAACGCCTTCATCTCAATTTTGAGATTTTCAGCCTTCTTTTTGAGTACTGCATTCATTGAGATATTAAATCCAAGCAACAATGCTTTAGACGCCTGTGCAAGAGAAAGATCACTTTCCCCAAAATATCCTACATCACTATGAACCACCTTGATATTCACATTCTTTGGCAATGACACTCCATCAACCGCTTGTTTAAGTGCTTCTAGACTTGAAGAACCATCAGCTTTCAAAATTAGTCTTAATTCTGATACCTTTGACTGATCTCCTGCCTTGAGCTGAGCAAGGAACTGTTGCAATGCCCCATCTCCAGTAGACTTTGTTTCTGATTCTTTGATAAAGGCAATTCTCTGATTTGCTTCTTTTTCATTGGAAACCACTTCAACAATTCTTCCTGGTTCTGGAAGTTCAGTAAATCCAAGGATCTGAACTGGTTCTCCACCAGTAATCTTTGAAGTCTGCTTTCCAATCCAGTTTTGCATTCTCCTTACTTTTCCATAGGTATTATACGCCACGATAATATCTCCATTTTTCAAAGTTCCCGTCAAGATAATCAAACTTGCAACTACTCCTTGTTTAGGATCTTTGTAAGCATCTACCACAACACCCACTGCTTGTCTATCTGGATTATACTTAAGCTCAAGCATTTCTGATTGCAAAAGCACATATTCAAGCAAAAGATCAATACCCTGACCTGTTTTGGACGATACTCCTACAAATGGGGTATCTCCTCCCCAATCCTCAGGAGTCAAACCATACTTTGCGACATCAGACTTGATCTGTTCCATATTATTTCCTGGTCTATCAATCTTAGTTACTGCAATAATGATTGGAACTCCTGCTGCTTTAGCATGATTAATTGACTCAATCGTCTGAGGCATCACACTATCATCCGCAGCAATTACAATAATAGCAATATTAGTAAGCTTCGCACCTCTGGCTCTAAGAGAAGTAAAAAGCTCATGCCCTGGAGTATCAATAAAGGTGATTTTCTTATTATTATATTCAATCATAGAAGCACCAATAGACTGCGTAATTCCTCCAGCTTCTCCTCATGCAACACTTGTCTTTCTGAGATAATCAAGCAAAGAAGTCTTTCCATGATCTACATGTCCCATTACGGTTACGATCGGAGCCCTTTCAATCTGAACTTCTGCTTCCTTATCAATATCCAAAATCTTTTGCAAGTCTCCTTCCATAAAGCTTTGCACATCAAGAGTAGCTTCCTTCTTCTTAAGACTTACTCCTAGATCTTCTGCAATCAAAGACGCAGTATCAAAATCAAGGTTTGCATTAAGTCCAGACATAATTCCATTGAGCATCAACTTTTTCATAACCTCTGGCAATGGTACTCCAATCTTTTCTGAAAATTCCTTTACGGTAATAGCATCATCAATAACTACTTCTGATTTTTTTACCAAGTTTGCTGAAGTAGTCGCCTCTTTATGTTGCTTTGCTGCTGGAGTTGGCTTTGGTTCTGGCTTTTTTGGCTCTACGTGCTTTGGAGTATCTGCCTTTCTAGAGTCAGATTTTTTCTCTACTTTCTGATTTTGATCAAGGTGTTTTTGAATATCTTGCAATTTTACTACTGAAGATTCTGGCTTTTCTTGAAACTTTGAAAAATCGGTCGCTGGAGCAATAACCTTTTCTTTTGACTTATAAGTAGACTGACCAATAGAGATATTTCCCCCTTGCTTCTTCACCGGAACTGGACGTTCAGGAGCCGAAGAAACCTTGCGAGCCTCATATCTCTCAGTATTGAGATTCTCTATGCTAATACGTTCTTCCTTTACCGGCTTTTCTTCTTTTGGAGCATTTATCATAATTCCATGAGCTGCAAGATCATTGTCATTAGAAATTTTCTTTTCTTCTTTTGCTGGCTTTGCTGGAGCATCTGCCTGATGAGAAAATCCAAGTCCAGACAAAAAACCTCCACCAAATCAGATTTCATCAGTTTTTAAAACTTTTGCTTCTGCTGAAGATTTAGCTCACTTCCCCAAATGAGATTTAAGCTTTTCAAGATTTGCATCTGATAAAGTTTGAGTTTTTGCGGTCAATTTTTTCCCAACTACCGCTTCATAAGCCTTGGCAAACTCTTCCTGCCCAAGACCCAAATCCTGCATAACATCTACAATACGAGGCATACTCCTTTTGATTTAATAATAAAAAAGCCAAAAAACTGACTCTAGTGTACGAAAATCAGCCTCATTTTCAAGAAAAAGAAAAGAAAATCTCCTTATTTAACTTTCAATTGAAACAACACACCAAATAGCTATAAGTAAAATAATTTTACTATTTTACCCCAAAAATGCCCTATCTGATCCCGACCAATACTTGTTTTGGACTCGCAGCTTCTATTGCTGACCCTCAAGGCTACAACGCTATTTTTGAACTAAAAAACCGCCCTCACTCCAAGCCTTTAGCTATCTTGGTAGAAAGTTTTGACTGGCTTGCTTCTCATACGAATCTTACTAGTGAGCAAATTCATTTTCTCGAGCACTATCCTCGTCCTTTCAGTGTTTTAACTGCATCAGATTTTTTGGAAAATTTCTTTGCTGAACAAAGTTGGTTTGACCATCAATATTATATTCAATACTCTCTGAGAGTTGCCCACACTCCAGAGCAATACAATCTTATCCAGGAAGTTGGCCCTCTCTTTCTTACCAGTGCAAATCTCAGCTGACAAGAGGAAATTTACACACAAGCTGAACTCAACAAAACCTTTGCAGAAGCACTAGATTCAGGAGAGGTAGAAAAAATCTGACCTTTTATTGATCTTTCTCCAACTCCACCTAGTGAAATTTTTTCCTTCAAAGGAAACACACTTGAACAAGTCTTTTTAAGATCCTAACTCTCAACCATGACGCACAAGGCACTTTTTGCGATCTCAACATTAGGACTAGGACATGCTACTAGAACACTACCGATTATTCAACACTACCTCTCACTCAATTATCACATTGATATCGTTTGCTATGGAAACGCTCTAAACTACCTTAGAACCGAACTCCACGGAGAAAAGGTCAGGTTTTTTGAACTTTTAGACTACCCACCTATCGAAAGATGAAGTGGACGAAGCTTTTATCCGATGCTGATATCTGACATTCTGACAACCATGCGAAGAATCCATCGCGAACAAGCATTTCTTACCAAACTTGAAAAAGAAAACAACTATCATTTTATCTTTTCTGATGGAAAATACGGCTTCTATTCAGACAAAACACCATGTTATCTCCTCACTCACCAACTGAGTTTTGAGATTCCCAAAATTTTTAAGCCCTCTCAAATCATCGTTGACTATCGAAATAGACAATCTTTCTCACATTTTACACATATTTTTATCCCAGATTATAAAGATCCAGAGTATAATCTCTGTGGAAAACTTGCTCACCCTCGCTGGCTAAGTAAATTGCCCCACTCCTTCATAGGAATTTTATCAAGCTTTGGAACCCCTAAAGCACAAAAGCAAATTCAAAACTCTGAATCTGAAACAATCGATTATCTTTTTACAATAAGTGGATATTTAGCAGAACATAGAGAATCTTTTATCCAAACACTTATCAATCAATCCAAGCTTCTCAAAGGGAAAAAGGTCTTCATTCTCTGAGATACAAAGCAAAAAGATTACTATCACTACGACTCAGAGCATAATATTGAAATCTTCGGCTACCTTGCTGGAATCGAAAAAATAAAAAAATTTGCTGCTGCAAAAGTAATCATCTCTAGAGCAGGATATACAACCATTATGGATTTAATCGAGCTAGGGAAACCTGCAATCCTCTACCCAACACCAAATCAGACCGAGCAACTCTATCTATCCGACTATCTCGGAGAAAAAAAACTTTTTATAAAAGCACAAGAATCTGATCACCTTATCGACCTCATCAAAAACCTCAACTCTCTTCATACTTTCCCCAAAAACACAAAAACAGCTCAAGCTATCAAGCTCATTTATAATACACTGCCACACTAAATGATTGATTTCGCACTAACTTTCGCCCATCAATACCCGGTTATCTTTTATAGCATCATTATTATAGCCCTCCTACTAGAAGGACCTATTGTAATCTTTACTCTAACTTCACTTTCCTGAGTACTCAATCTTCCACTCTGGGTGATTTTTATACTTGCAATTATTTGAGATGCCTGAGGAGACATTCTTCATTTCTTAGTCGGAAAATACAGTAAAAAACTGATCTCAAAAATTCCATTCATCTCAAAAATCAAAATCAAAAATCAGAGTTTTCTTAACTTTTATCAAAAAATCAAAGAATATCCTCTCTTAGAAAAACTCATCATTATCAAATATACTCCACCACTTACCACACCAGGACTACTATATCTATGATCCAGTGAGCTTGATTTTTATCATTTTTTAAAAAGCACGCTCCCTCTCTGCCTAATCTCATCAGCTCTCGTTTTTTCTATAGGAGTATGCTTTTCGGGACGAGCAAACTTAACAAATCACATCAGTCTCATCTTAATTGGCTTAGGCGTTTGTCTCTTTATCCTAACAAAAGGAATGAGACGAGTATGAAAAAAACTTGTCCAAACAATTGAAAAAAAACATAAATAATTTTTTAATTTCACGCCTCATTAAATGAAAGTTTCTTGCATCATACCGGCCTACAACGAAGAAAAATCGATTGTCACGACACTAAACACAATCACCCCTCTTTTGAATTGAGATCTTTTCGAAATTATTATTATAAACGACTGTTCCAATGATCAAACACAAGATATCCTAAACTCATATCCAGTGCAAAAAAACCTTCATCTCGTACATAACACAAATAACCTAGGGAAAAGCGCAACAGTATCCCGTGGAATCGAGCTTGCAAAAGGTGATTATATCTTACTTTTGGACGCAGACTTGCTACACCTCACAAAACAAAACATCATCGATCTCATTGCCCCAATAAAGAGCTGAAAAAGCAGATCTTCGATTGCATTCATCAAAAATTCACGACCGCTCCCACCTTTCAAAAAAATCGACTACTGCAACGGACAAAGAGTTATTCCTGCAACCCTTCTTAAACAAAACATTTGAAAAATATCCAATCTTCTTTGATATGGACTCGAAATCTTTCTCAATCAGCTGCTAATCCAAAACAAAATCTCACTTGCTAGCGTACACCGAGACAATGTCGAAAACGACTTTCATCAGAACAAAGACGGCCTAATAAAAGGGCGAATCAAAAATCTAAAAATTTGGCGACATATTTTATATTCAGCATGAGGACTATTCGCCTTATACAAAATGAATCGAAAACTCCAAACATTATTAAAAGAATAAAAAGTCAGATTTTTTACGAAGTAAATAACGCAAAGCGATATTTTTTACGAAGTAAATAACGCAAAGCGATATTTTTTGACTTTTTTTTAATTAGGAGTATGATTAAGATAAATCTTTTATTACTATACAGAAAACAATGTCTGAAAAGTTAACTCTCGAAAATTGAGGAGAAATGAGAGAAGATATCAAATCATCAATAACAAAAGAACTCAATGACCTCAAGCTAGAAATAACAAGTGATAATGATAAAATTTTATCAAACTTTAAAGACAAAGAGCGAAAAAAGGAAAACGTTAGCAATCTCTGGATCGCCGCAACACAACTTAAGTTGAAAGAATTAGGATACGAGGTAGGAAAAGTTGATGGTATATATGGAAAAAATACCGCAGCCGCAACAAAAGCCTTTCAAAAAAATAATGGACTAACCGAAGATGGCTATGCAGGAAAAGATACAATAAATAAAATGTTAACAGAAGATGTTAAAAAAGCTAACACCACAGAAACTCCCATAACAGAGACCGATAAAGAACAAAAAGAAAATAAAAAACAAGAGAACCATAAAGAAACTCAAAAAGTTTGATGAGTAGAGCATATAGTAATTAGACCAAAAACTATCGAGGAAATTCCAACACCAGATAAACGGGATAAAACAAAGAAAAAAGTTTATATCTTTTGATGATATGGGTTTTTTGACAACTGAAGAGCAATGAATCTAAATGATAAAAGTATGCATAACACCGCAGATATAATTCAAAAATTACAAAAAAAACTAATTAGTAAAGAATTCGACAAAAAATATCATTCAACAATCAAAAATAATGCAAAAAAGATTTTTCAGCAGATAGGTTTTAGGTATCCTCCGACATGGAACAACCTTACCGCAAAACTTAGCCATGAAAAGAGTACTATAGAAATAGATATCTCTAAATACTGCGATGATAGATGAAATCTAATCGAATTGGATGAATTAAAAAATGAAATAGCAGCTCAAAAAGCAAAAATCGAAAAAGATAACAAAAATAAAGCCGAACTCTCAAAAGCTGAAGATTTCTTCAAAGGAAAAACATATAAAGCAGATAGACTTTTCAAAGACAACCCAAATATTCCATGAAGTAATGTAGCTAAAAAGGACGACATTCAATATTCCTCATTTTTTAAGAAATTTACTAATGAAACAATCTCATTTGATAGAAATTCAAAAATCAAAGGAGAGAATCTTATCCTTGAATTAGATCAATGGTGATCTAACGAGTATAAAAACATTACAATCCCGTTAAAAGACCTAGGAATAATCTCTGGAAACTTCATCTTTGGAAAATCAATTAGCTATAGACAACTAGAAGACAATCTTAGAAAAGCTCTTGCAAAAAAAATCGATGAAATTGTTGGATAATCTTTTTAAAAATCAAAAAGGAGATAGTGTCTCCTTTTTTTTACTTCTTGATCATCTTCCACTCCCCAGGCTTTAATCCATCTAAATTCCACTCTCCAATTCTAAGCCTCTTGAGATAAACAACCTTATTACCTACCGACTCCAGCATTCTTTTAACTTGATGATACTTTCACTCTGTTATCGTCAAGAGGATTTTTTTATCTTTGATTTTTTGAACTTTCGCAGGCTTAGTAAGATATCCATCATCCAGAACAACTCAACTTTCAAGATTATTACAATCCTCATCAGAGATCACAGAGTCTAGACAGACTTCATACTCTTTTTCTTTCTCTCGTTTAGGACTAATAACTTGATGAATAAATTGTCCATCGCTAGAAAGCAATAACAACCCTTCCGTATCAACATCCAACCTTCAAGCTACATGCAATAGTTCCACATACGGACAGTCTAACATTTGATTTTTATAGCTCGGATAGCCAAACTCATCCTCATCTGAGGAAATATACCCAGCCGTCTTGTACAAAATTGCATAAACTTCCTCAAAAAATTCAACTTCCACATCTCTTACCTGAATTTTCTCTCCTCACAAAAGTCTAAAGTCAGGCTTTTTTACAACTTCTCCGTTGACACGAATCACTCATTCTTTACAAACAGCATTACATTCTCTCCTACTAACAAGTCCCAAGTTTGCCAAATACCTATCTAACCTCTGCATTTTCCCTTTTTCTAATAAAAAATCAAAAAACCTGAATCCATTGTACAAATCCTTTATCAGAAAACAAGCATATTTCTCACTCTAAAAGCAATCTCCTTGCTATCTTTAAGGATTTCACTATAGTAAAATCAGAATTTTAGAATTTTTTTATACTGAGTATGCTAACTCAACACAGACCAACACTTTTTAACGAAGGGAAACTCAAAGAACGAGCATCAGAACGCAAACTTCAGCCATTCAAACTGAAACAGATTTTTCATGAAATCTACAAAAACCAAAATACTGATTGGGACTCCATGACAACATTATCCAAAGACCTCAAAGCAGAGCTTCAAAAAGACTTTGATCTCCTTGCTATCGAACTGATCGAAATGGTAGAAGCTCCTGATACGACAAAATTCGCTTTCAAAACCAGAGATGGAAACATCATAGAAGCAATCTTAATGTATCATTGGCAAAACGAAAAATATGTCAAAAACAATCAACCAAAACTCAATCGTATCACACTATGTATCTCCTCTCAAGTAGGCTGTGCTATGAAGTGTATCTTTTGTGTAACAGGAAAATTAGGTTTCAAAAAAGACCTTACTCGAGAAGAAATCATTTCACAAATTCTTTTTGCAAACTCCTATATCAAAAAAAGATTTGGAAAAAAAGAAGATGGAAGCAATCGATCAGTGAGAAATGTTGTATTTATGGGAATGGGGGAACCACTTCTCAATTATGAAAACATGAGAAAATCTCTTGAAATCATGCTCCAACAAGACAGACTTTCACTATGAAGAAGACATATCACAATTTCCACTTGCGGAATCATACCTGGTATCAAAAAACTCATCGAAGACAAGGTTGATGTCAAGCTCGCAATCTCTCTTCATGCACCAAATCAAGAGCTCAGAAATCAGATTATGCCAATTGGAAAAGCATTCCCTCTAGATGAGCTCATGACCACCATAGATGAATATGTAAAGGCAACTGACAATCGCATCTTCTATGAATACATTATGATCAAGAACATGACCGACAAGCCAGAACTTGCACACCAACTCGTTAAACTCCTCAAAGGAAGACTAGCTCATCTCAATCTCATCCCTTATAATGAAAACCCTGCAATTGACCTAGAAGAAAGTGAGAAAAAAAGCATACAAAAATTCAAAGAAATATTAGAGAATTGAGGGATTACCGTAACAGTACGCGATAGCATGGGAAGAGAAGCAAAGGGTGCCTGTGGACAACTCGGCTATGAAAAAGTAGCAAATCAAGACAACTAAATCAAAAATCTCAATTACAAAAAAACTCACAATTAAGTGAGTTTTTTATGTGCAAAGAAACGGAGATTCCAAATCCGACCTCAAGCCGAGAATGCAGAACTTGCATCATCTAATGCTCTAGGCATTCCTAGTAGCTCATCTATTAGATATCGTATTCATTCAGTTCTCAAAGATAGTCTGCAAACAACATCCACTGTTTATATAGCATCAGCAATTTTTGTAGCACACCTATCTCTCCCTAGGAGATATTTCATCATTCCTCAATGAAAAAACATTGCTCATAGAGCCGAAATGAACAAAGGAAGGGATCAGACTTTTTTCTTTTTTAGTTTGGTATCAGAGAAACTTCTTATCAAATCTAGAATCTTATTGAGGATAAAAAGATCCAAAAATCTGACTTCAAACAAAGATTCACTTAAATCACGAATCCCAAAGCCAAAAAAGCTTGCCTCAACTTGAATACTATTCAAGTGTCAATTTTGTTCCACCAACGCCACTGACGAGACACAACCACTCGGGTAAAATCTAATATTTCATAACAGGAGTAAAGACCGCTTTGCATTGTCTCAGGATCAGATCTATTTTTACCTGATGACGATATCATTATACTTACAAATCAAAGATAATGCAAATTTTTATAAACTTTTTGAGGAAAATTAAAAAAAGAAGGAATTCAGACTTCCTTCTCTAAGTTATATATTAAAATTTAACCAATCAAAATACATACTACCAATCACATATATTGACAAAAGAAGCATCATTACCCCCATAATTAAATGCATCAACTTAGTATTTTTATTTTTCATTTTTGCAATCTTTTCTACACTAGCCTGTCCTGTTCCGACAAGCAAGGTAATAACGAGCATTGGCAAAATAAAAATCAAGTTGTACAAAACCAAATATCAAATCCCCAATCCTGCAATAGAAACGTTTTCTGACTTAAGTAGTCCTAGTACTACAAAATAAGGACCTGATGAGCATGGCAACAAAAATAAACTTACCAAAATCCCAATTACAAATGCACCCATAGGAGAAACAGCTGACTGTATAATTTTCATCATCTTTGGTCTCCAAGCCATAGGCACCTCCATCAAAAATCACTCACCATACCGAAAATAATCCTTAATATTCGCTCCTGCGATAAGCAATCCAACGATCCCTACAATTCGCTTAAACGCTGTCGTAACCTCTGCATATCCAAGCACTTTATAAAACCCCATTCCAATCAATAAATAAGAAAGGAAAATCGCTAATGAAAAAAGTAGCCCAGCTGCTATCGTCTTTTTTCTACTTTTAGATTTGCTAAAGATTGTTGAGAGTAACAACAACATCACGGCAAAGGCACAAGGATTAATACTATCAGCAGCAGCCATCGGCACCATAATTCACAAGAATTTTACAGGATTTTGCACGGCTTCCTTATCCAAATCAATCGCAGTCTGAGCTGTCGCCCCAGTCAAATAAGAATCTAGATCAAACTTTTCTCATTTTTGCAATGCCGAGAAATAGGCAATGATATCAACATCCCCCATAAGAGAGTTAAGCTGACCTCCACTCTCAATCACCATAAAAGGGGTTCAAACCTGACTTCGAGAAAGATTCAATTTTTTGAGATAAGATGAGAGAAGTTGACGATTTTCAGCATTTTCAAAAACTTCATGCTTACTAATCTTGTAGCTCTTTTCAATATTATTCTCTTCAAAATACTTTTCTACCTTAAGACAATGCGCACAGCTATTCCCATAAAAATAAACATAGCTTTCACTAGCCTGACTCCATCAAACTAATGAAAACACAGCGATAAGCAATAGTAGTATTTTTTTCATCATTAACATAATAAGTAAAATTATTTTTTACTCTCCTCAGCCAAAGTTTTGAAGGTATCTGTCATCATATATTCAATTCCAAGCTGTTTGAGTCTACGATAAGTAAAGACATCATTTACGGTATAAGCAATAGGAATAATAGATTGCCCATAACGATTTTTTACCCCTTTTAACTCTTGCATAAACTGCTGAGTAAAGAGTCTATAAGGAGTCATTACATAAATATAATTTCCTCATGAAACCATATGCAAAGCAGCCTTATCATCAATATCTAGAGCAGATAGAATCCCCCCCGTTTGTCCAATTTTTTCTCATAACTCAGGATCTCCACTAGAGAAAATAACATTTTCTGAAAGCTGATTTTCTTCTACGATTTGCTTCACCTGATCGAGATATTTCACCTTATCCTGACTACATTTTGCATTATTCGAAGTCTTAAGGTCAATAAAGAAGAGCGAAGTCAGAGTTTTTATCTTTGGTAATCTATCTTGAAAGAGAAAAATATCTTCTCCATTTGTTAGCTTACACTTTCTCAACTCTTCATAAGTCATTTCACATATTTCCTTATTTCTCTGTTTACAATCAGTATTATAAGGATATGGTCAATGGATAACCACCACCTTATTATCCTTTGTCAAAGAAACATCTAACTCAAGTGCCTTTGCTCATACCCTAGCAGCTGCAATAAATGCAGCCATAGAGTTTTCAGTAGTTTCCGTATGATCACCTCTATGAGCAATCAATTTTGCTAGAGTCTGATCTCAACTTAAAATGGAAGATCATGATTCTTCAGGACTCTGATCTTTTTGATATTTAAGTCCTAAATACATATAGTTTGCTATTCCTTTTTCATCAAAAGATTCCTTTCCCGTTGACATCATTTTTGCAGGGATATCCAAACTTGCACTAGCTCAACTCGCATTGAGAACAGTAGACTTTGGTTGAACACTAAAATTTCTTATTGCCCAATTTCTCTTAATCTCTTTTGTAAAAATATCATTGCTCTGCTCCAAAACTTTAACATCACCAGTCCCAAATTCCTTCAAAAGCGAATAAAAAATATCAGTCTGCTGATAAAGATTTGGATCAATTTCTCCAGCCTCAATCCCACTACCAATAACAAATGCCATAATTCTAGCATCAGCACTAGCACCTCGTTTCTTATATTCTTCAGGTTCCATAGGAGTCATTTTACGATGATCTCCTACTACCACGAGCATTCCATTATCAAAGAACCTCTCCTTTTTGAGTTGAATATAAAACTTCGCGAAACTCTCATCCATATAACGAAATGCATCATCTGCAGTATTCCCATAAGGACTAGAATAGGGAGTATGAGAAGAAATGGTCTGAAGCCCTATAAAATAGCTTCAAGTCTGACTTCTTACAACATCCATCGTCTTATCATAAAGTGCCTCATCCGGGAAAGCATTGAAGGTATAGGTCTTCCAATCTCCAAAGTCCTTTTCCCACAAATTATCAAATCAGACTTTTTTAAGAAAATACCTCTGATTAAGAAAATCCAAACTCGCAGTACTTACAAAATGAGTATTATAACCTTGTTTTTTAAAAAACTGCCCTAAACCATCAACAACTCCAGTAAATCTCTCATATCCTGTCTTAAGAGAAGTTCCTAGAAATTGTGGCTCCACTCCCATCAAAGTAGAAATGTGTCCCATCTCAGAAGTTACACCATTTGCAAACATATTGGTAAACATACGTCCCTCACGAGCGATCTTATCCGTCTGAGGAAATTTGTCATACAAACCTCCTGTTCTCTTAGAATCTACTGCTGATGCAGATTCATAGAAGACTAAAATCAGATTTTTTTTATTATTTCTTCCCTTTATCTTGGTAAAAAGATCCTGGAAGTTCATCTTATTTTCATAAAGCTGAGTTGCCTTTTCAAGCAAAGATTTTGCAATCTTCTCATTTGATTCTACAATCTCCTCATAACGAGAAAGGTAATCATAAGCAAGCTGCGGCTTTTGTGCAATAGCAAACTCTAAGAGTTGTTTAAGAATAGGCTTTCCATTATTATCTTTCCAATCCTTAAACGCATCAATATGCTCAAAAACCAGCTCTGGCTTTACACTCAAAGCAAGCTCCAGTACCTGAAGAAAATAAGGATCTCCCTGATCATCTCTTGCATCAATCAACTCCTTTTGAGGAAATTGCTCAAAAATCGACTCAGGATTTACTTTTGCATAACGATACCATGCCTGTTTTTTCTCTCAAAGTTCAGTTTTTTCCCCTGTAGAAAGAGCTAAAAAATCTGACTTTACATCACTTTTTTTATCTTTTTGTTCAGCAAGATTGAGTTGATAATATTCCTTAAACCGCTGAGCAAATACATTTTCTACTGGCAATTCACCACCTGAAACCTGTAAAATCGGCAATGGAACCAATTTGAGCACAACAGCCCCTCCTACCAAAATCCAAACCGCCATTTTAGTCAAAGAAAACTTAATCCACCTTCCAATGAGCCAAATAATCAACATAAATATCCCAACTCACAAGACAAACCCCAAAAGATAAAGCCAAATAATACTATCCGCATTTGCAATCATTCAACTCATCTGAACAAACGAAAATCTCTGCTGATATACAAACATTGCTACCACATCAGAAAAAACCAACAAAAGTCAGAGAACAACCAAAGTTTGAATTCAGACTTTAGCTGTTTTTTTCTCCAAAGTCTGAGCATAATAAGCCATAGCCAACAATATCCCTATCAAAAACCCATCCCCTTGAACCACTTCCAAGACAAAATATCCAATCCATCGCCATTGCATTTGATCAAGCAAATAACCATATGCGTACAAAATCGCTCCCCACTTGAGTGCAAACAAAACACCAAATGCCAACAAAAGATAAGAAACAAAGGTATTCTGCCTAATCTTATGTACCCAATTCATTTGTTTGATTTTATTTAATCGGTTCATCGGAAAATCTTTAAAATATAAAGTCTTATTAGAAATATTTTGAAATCTATCTTCTAAACTTTGCTTTTACGATTCTGATATTAAAGTGGAAAGTTTTAACCTCTTCAAATTCCATTTCTTCTCAAAATTCTTTTCTCAAAATATCAACCTGCCATGTCATCATTTCCAAAAACATTGTTAAGTCTGACTTTCCGACAACAGTTTCCTTGAGCTGAGAAAACATTTTTCTATACAGATCCAGTCCATCATCTCCTCATACAAAAGCAAATCTCGGCTCTCGTTTTTGTACATTTGCTGGAGAATTATCATCAAAAGTCTGATCAGGGATATAAGGCAAATTTGCCGTCATCACAATATTTCTTCCCTCTATCACATCAGGATAACTTTCAAGAAATGCACATAAATCAGACTGAATCATCCTCATCTCATGCTTTCTAGCATCAATTAAATCGTCATAATTTCTCTTGGCTACATAAAGTGCATCAGCAGAGATATCACTCATAAACACCTGTGAAATCTTGTCCTGATTTTGCAAAAGCACACTACACCCTAGGACTCAACTACCCGTTCCAATATCAAGCAAAACAAAATCAGAAAGCTGACTTTCTTGTAAATACTCAGTAAGAGCAGAGATCATATACTCAGTCTCCGGTCTAGGAATAAGCGTATGCTCATTTACCCAGAACTTTACCCCAAAAAACTCTACATACCCCAAAATATATTCCA
>JABCPD020000018.1 GCA_013333295.2 candidate division SR1 bacterium
AGACCCTATCAAAACCAATCCCAAAAATGCATACATAATCGTACTTCTAAGCGTCTTAAATGTCGTCGCATCATCAGGCTTAGTGAGCATTTGGTAAGTCTGCCAAATAATCATTACTAAGAGAATCAAAGAGATCAATCCCAGTGCCCAATTCATAATTTGAAATACAATTGGAATACTCTTAGGATTAAGAATTTGCGAACCAATTTGTGTCAATGAGGTAGGAGCCCCTTTAAGTACTGCCTCTTGCTTTCCATATATCGCCTCAACAATCTGTTTCGCACCAGTAATAATCAGCATCCCGACTACAGACCAAGTAATCACCCCAGTAGCCTTAGTTTTTACCTTGTCATCCTGTGATGTAATATAGGTAAACACACGACTCATCATAATAATTACCAAAATACCCAATGAAAAGTAAATGGCAATCTTGAGAAATGGATATACCATCATCGAGTAGATATTAGTCAAAAGCGTAGCCATATCAATTGTAGTTGACTCTGTTGTTCATCATCCCCAGAGCCCTGAAAAAATAGTTGTACTCAAATAATTTGCACTAAAAAGCAAAACAATTCAGATCATACCATAGGTTATCGTCATCATTCCTTCTTTGACCTTTGCCGGATCTGAAAGAACCGTATAAAGACCAAACATAGCAACTAAAACAGCAACGACTACCAGCACAGGAAAAACAACATCAATAGTTTTCCCAATAGCCCAACTCACCCATCACGCTTTCATATTGATGTCCGTTGGAGCGGTATCCAAATGCTTTTGTATAGTCTCCGTAGATCTATCAATTGAAGAGGTAAAATTATTCGTTACCTGTTGTGAACCATTAGCACTTACATTCATAGCAAACGTTGGCGCAAAAGCAACCATTGCCATCAAAAAAGCTTTTACTAACGACTTTTTCATCATACTATATGATTAAAATAAAATACTTATAATTGTTCTTTTGTCATCAAAATCATCCCTCTCATAAGCCAATACACCACAACACACAATTTCCACAACACTCATCATAATACTCCCCATATCAAAAATAAAACAGCTATAGAAACGAAGAAAAACCAGACTCACAAGGGTATTTTCCCTTTTTGTATAAAAGATCTCTGCTGCTCTTGATATTTAGAATAAAGAGAACCTTCACCTTTTCACCAGCTCCATAACGCTGGCAGAAACAAGAATATTTCTTCTCCCCACCTGAACATCCACATATTAAGTCCAACTTTCCACTCTTGAGGAAGAATATCTCTCCCTCAAAATAGCATGCCACACCTAAATAACAAGAGAAGCACACCTCACCGCCACAAATACCCTACAGGATCTAGAACACCAACAACCATCAAAATAAACCACCACAATTCTGCCTCTTTAACCCACCAATTTACTTTACCAGATGACAAAGCATCAAATCGTTTTTTTGTTGAGATTCCAGGGAGAAATGGAGACAAAATCTGACTTCTTTCCTCTTTTTTAATATCTTGTGCTACCACAACAAAAGATTTTCACTGAGAAATCATAACCATACCAACAAGCACTACCCACAAAAGCATCCCTAAAAAAGATCAAATCCACCAAGACAAAAAGGGAATACCAAATCGAGACTGAATTCATCACAAAAGAGCAATGATAAATGAAAAGAGAAGTACCCATTTCCCCAATTTGATATATCAGAGGACAAAGGTCTCATCTTGTGCGTCAAAAACTAAAGAGCGATTATCTAATTGCCACTGCACCAAAAACGAGAAAAACAGCAATCCTGCATACGCGGCCCATTTTACTTGCAAGGGATATTGCTGTTGATCTCTCATATCCAAGAAATAAAGAAATAAAAAACTGATTTTATGTCTTTAGCCAAAATCTTTAATTCGTATTCCTAACATCTGTAGTAATAAATTGCTTCTCATAAGGTGAAGCGAGAATTTGTACTCCAACATGCTGATTTCCAACAAACATCAATCACTCCCCGACTCCTACCGAAATCAACCTTTGCTGTTCAGCTTCTGAAAGTCATAAGAGCTGATTGAGCGATTTCATTGAAGTAACCGATTGCTTGAGCAGGAGCTGCATAGAAGAGTTTGAAACAATCGGCTTTCCATATGGACTACGAATAAAATCCTCAATATCCTGAGAAATAGTCGTAATTCCTAGTCAGTATTTTCTTGCTCTTTTTATCAGTCCAAAAAGGAAGTTTGCTGAAATATCATTTTGAAGCATAATCCAAGCTTCATCACATACCAATAGTCTCTGTTTCTTAACAGACCTTACCTTTGCCCAAATAAAACTAAGCACATTAAACATTGCTGGAGTCTTAAGGGCTTCTTCTACATCACGGATACTAAAGACAGTAATTGCATTATTGATATCCACATTGGTATAATTATTAAAGAGTTTTCCAAAAGTTCCTGTTACATATTTACTAAGCTTAAGTGCGATCTGCTCTCCTCAACGCATTCCATCAAGCACATTCATCAAATCTTCCATCAAAGGAGGCTGCTTACCGGTATAATCATCCATATCAAAAGTAAAACCCTTCAATGCATAAGTATTTTGTAGTGCTTTATCGAGCAAAGCTTCTTCTTCAGCACTCAACTTTCAAATCAAAATCTGAATCAATCAAACTAAGTTCATCACTTGAGAACGGAGCAAGTCTCCTTTTCCATATTCTACATCCTCAATCATCGGAGGCAAATCAAATGGATTGAGAAACTGTTGAGAAGAGGTTGCAATATTCACATAAGTTCCACCAACCTTTTCACATAATGCCTGATATTCGTTTTCCGGATCAATAACGATCACATCGACTCCATTGAGCAAATATCTAAGAATCTCAAGCTTAACTGTAAAGGACTTTCCGGCTCCAGATGTCGCCAAGATTACACTATTCATATTTGGGAGCCTAGAATTGAAACGATCAAAAATCACAAGCCCCCCTGTATGAGAGTTTACCCCATACAAAATCCCCGTATCTGTGATCAAATCACTTGAAATAAAAGGAAAACTCGCTGCCAATGAACTAGTCACAGCACTTCTCACAATTCCAAGATTATCCAAACAAATCGGCAAATTTGAAGTAAATCCCTCATCCATTCTATGAATTGCTGATTTTACTCCTATTCCATATCCAGAAATTTTTTGCTCAAATTTTTTCCCCGTTTCTCTTAACTTCTCTTCATCTGTAGCATAAATTGTAGTATAATTTCAGAGTTCAAAATATCTCTCTTCCTTTGTTGTAAGCTTTTCTCTAATCATCTCTACATCACGATATTGTTGTTCTAGCTCTTTATCTGTAGTAATCCCCTTTTGCATAGCCTCTGAAAGCTCAGCCTTAATCTGAGTAGATCTATGCTTAAGCATTACTTGCATATCACTATCATCTTCAGGATAGAGATAAAAACTCATATCTCGCTTTGCATGAAGTCCCATAATATCCCTAGTCCAGAGCATATCAATATAACTAGGATAAGACTGGGTATAATAAGCCTTTCCCAACAATCCTGAAACATTAAAATGAGGAACATTAAATTCCCAGTATGAAGGAGCAATATGTGATTTATAGTCCGAGAGCAAAGAGGTATAATGAGTATCTACCTCCTTAATATATTGTCTAAGCTGAGAAGTCAACATCTTATCACTATATTCAGTATCGGGCAAATTCAAAAGATCCTTAACCTGTTGCGCAAACTGAGGATTAGTTTTAGAATCTAATGGGCTTTCCTGCGTTTGTAATGGAATATCTGTTTTTTTATCTTTGTTTTCAGCTGGTGGTAAAAGCCCAAGAGTTGCTAAAATTTTATCCATAAAAGAAATGTTTTTTGTAGGGGTAGCCACCTCCTGCTTATCCAAAGAAGGAATATTTAGAGCTTGATTCTGATTTTCAAGAAAAACATAACCTCAATCTGAGATCTGTGTAGTGTAATTGGTATCATACACAATATTTTGAAGCCTATCAAGCATGAGTTCCACAAAATATAAATCAGTTCAATTGTAATCAAAAAACTAAAAAAAGTCAAAAAAATCTGACTTTTTTCCTCTTTTTCCTTGTTTTACATTCCTCTTTTTTTTAGGAGAAAATACTTGACATTCTTTTGCGCATTCTTATACTATCAAAAAGTAAAAGGTGCAAAAAAGTGAGATATTCCAATTTAGATCATGACTTTCTAACTGCAATGAATTTCAATACCAAAATGGATGACAAAAAAATTAAAGTAGACTTAGAATCTACTCAACTCAAAGAAGTCCTCCTCTACTGCAAGCCAAAGGAAAGACTCATTTTGATGAGAAAATTTGGACTAGATGGAAGCAAAGAAACTCCCCTCCAAAAAATTGGAAAAGAATACGCCCTTACCAGAGAAAGAGTAAGCCAAATCGAAACTCAAGCATTGATGAGATTTAGAAGACTTATCGTAGGTAATGAGGTATATATGAACGTGCTTGAAGAAAGCAAAAACATTCTTGAATCACACGGAGGAATCCTAGGAGAAGATGTTTTGATCTCAAAAATCATCAATAAAAATCTTTTCAAGTTTTCAAAACAAGAGCTCAAATTAATCCTCGTATCTGATTTTGATATCACCTACCTCAAGAGAAATAAAGAAATCAATAGAGCTTTCTATATCGAACCTCTTTACGAAGATCTTTTGACCAAGCTTGTACTCTTTACACTTCAGCACTTCAAGGAGAGAAATCAGTCTCAAGACCTTTATGAATTCATCTCTGAGCTCAAAGAATACTTTGCTGAAGATACTAAGGAAATTCCATCTCTCAAAAATGATCTTTTCTATGTTAACTTCTTCAACATCGTAAAAAATATTACCATACTAGACGGAAAAATCTGACTTTCTGATTTTGATGACATCAATCCAAAAACAGTAAAGCTCAAGATGCTCTATACTATCAGAAGACTTAACAAGCCAATTCATTATCAAGAGCTCCCTGCAAAAATCCTTGAACGATTTCCGGGAGAACTTACAAAAATCAATACTGTTCACAATGAACTTGTAAAAAATAATGACCTATTTATCAATCTAGGACTAGGAACCTACGGTCTTAAAGAACGAGGATTCCAAGGGGGAAGTGTAAGAGATATCCTAATTAGAATCTTCAAAAAAAACAACCATCCAATGACTGCAAAAGAACTTACCAAGGAAGTTCTCAGAGAAAAAATGGTGAGTCCAAATACTGTCGTTCTCAATCTTCAAAAATTCAAAGAAGATTTTCAAAGAGTGGATAAAGGAACCTACGCTTATATCGGAGAATAAGTATAACCAAAATAAAAAGCTGATTTTCAAAATTGAAAATCAGTTTTTTCTTATTTTCTATCATACATAAATTATAAAAAGAAAAACCTGAGGAAATACCCCAGGCTCTAAAGTTAAACATAGTTGATGCAAAGCCTCTGAATTACAAAAGCTCTGCTGCAAGCGTTGCAATTTTGCTTCGCTCACCTTTGGTCAAGTGGATATGGAAGAACTCTCCCCTTCCCTTGAATGCATCGATCAGATGAGCAAGACCATTACTCCGTTCTCCCAAATAGGGATTGTCAATCTGTGAAATATCACCGATGACAATGACTTTTGATCCCTCACCCAAACGAGTCAGGATCGTTTTCATTTCTTGAGGAGTAGTATTTTGTGCCTCATCAATGATGATCAAGCTCTTAGGCAAACTTCGTCCTCGAAGGAAGTTGAGAGCAAAACATTCAAGCTTATGCTTTTTCATCCATTCCTTCAAAACACACTGACTAGCAGATTCATTCCCCTCTGTTGTCTCAGCATGTTTACCTTTTTTCTCTGGCTTCTCTGACTTGAGAGACCTCAAGAATTCCAAATTATCATAGATCGGACCGAAATAGGGATCAATCTTTTCCTCGACCGTACCTGGCAAAAAGCCCATCGTCTTGTCCGAGAGTTCGACCATAGGACGTGCAAGTTTTGCATTCTCATACCGACCAGGATTAATCATCTTGAGGACTGCTGCTAAAGCAAGAAGAGTTTTCCCTGTTCCTGCTGCTCCAGTCAGAGCTACGATAGGAATCCTAGGATCAAGCAATGCATGTAGCGCAAATTGCTGTTCTACATTTCTTGCATTGATACCAAAGACCTCATCATTTTCTCGGATTTCCTCAAGACCATTTGCCGTCTTGAGGCAAAGAATCTCGTTCATATCATCCGAGTTTTGCGGTTGATAAAGCAAATGAACAGGTGTATTGAGTGGGAGTTCTTCAAGAGAGGGGTTATTAGAGAGGAATGTCTCAAAAAAACCTTCCTTATTCTGATGAAAACTTGCCACTTCCTCTTGAGAAATCCCCACTTCCTCTATCTCTCCATAGATCTTTTCAGTATCTACCTGCGCATTCTTGTAAGGTTCTGACTTAATTCCCAATGTCTTAGCCTTAATTCTCAAAGAGAGATCATCCGTCACAAGCACAAAACTATTATTTTTGTTCTCGGACTCCTTGCTCAATGAAAGAACTAAATCAAGAAGTTGGTGATCAACAGTATCCTGAGGATATTTCTCTAGCCGGTCCTGTTGAGGGAGTGCAGAGAGAAACTTTAAATGTCCTCCTCCTGGGAGCGGGAAACCTTCTGAAGGGAGGGTTGGAAAGTTCTCTTCGAACTTCTTAAGCTCTCTGAGGAAAGCACGAGCCTGGTGATTGCGTTCTGCTTGTCCTTTCTTAAAGGATTCAACCTCTTGCAGCACAGGAGGAGGAATAATCACATTGTGTTCTGCAAAAACATCGATCACATGAGGATCGGACAACACCACATTGGTGTCAAGAACATAGTTCTTAGTAGTCTTAGTAGCCATATCTTTAATTATTAAATGGTTTTATTTATAACTCTTATATACCTTTTTAAAATCAAAAATCAATACTATTTTACATTTTAAAAAAGTGTCAAGATAGGAGTTAAACTTTTATAGTTGAAAAAAACTATGAAATAACTACACTATCAACAGATAAAGTCAGACTTTAAGCTTCTTATAAAAGCATATAACAACAAAAGCAAATATTTTATCCTTTCTTCTTTTTCAATGCAACTTACTATTTCAGAATACATCAAAGGAGTCTCTACCTGAAACCTCAAACCTCAAGAGGTATTTTCTCATTATCTCAAGAAAGCTCAATCACTAAATCCAGAGCTCAATGCAGTAGTACGTTTTTTCGATCAGAAGGTACCAGCAGATATTGCTCAGCTTCCTCTAGCATGACTACCACTTATGGTCAAAGACAACATCCTCATCAAAGGAGAAATCTCTAGCTGTGGATCTCATATGCTTGAAAATTTCACAGCTCCTTATACAGCAACTTGTATGGAAAATCTCCTCAATGCCTGAGTACTCCCTCTATGAGCAGCCAACATGGATGAGTTTGCGATGGGAGGGTCCAATGAAACATCTGCATTCTGACCTGTAAAAAACCCAAACGGCACAACCCGCATCCCATGAGGAAGTAGTTGAGGATCTGCCGTTGCAGTAGCTGCAGATATGGCAATTGCCGCTCTTGGAACAGACACCTGAGGAAGCGTGCGCCAGCCTGCTGCAATGTGTGGAATTGTTGGTTTTAAACCCACTTATTGAGCAGTATCTCGTTATGGAGTAGTTGCGATGGCCTCCTCTCTTGATCAAGTGGGAATCTTTAGTAAGACCGCAGAAGATGCTCAGATTTTGTTCTCTTTTCTTGCATCTCATGATCCCAAAGACTCAACAAGTGCACCCAAAGCAGATGAAATCAAAAAGATCCAGAAAACTGACTCAAAAATCTATAAGTTCTTCATTCCTCAGGAAGCCCTAGATGAAGGACTTGATCCACAGATCAAAACATTATTTCTCCAAAAACTTGATCAACTCCGCGCACTAGGACACACAGTAGAGATCAAGTCCCTCCCTATGCTGAAAGCATCATTAGCAATCTACTATACGCTTATGCCATCTGAGGTAAGTACTAATCTATCTCGCTTTGATGGTATTAGATTCTGACAACAAGGAAATACCCATGACTATCCAAGTCTTGATCAGTATTATTCAACTATGAGAGCAAAGGGGGTTGGAGAAGAAGCAAAGAGAAGAATCCTTTTAGGAACCTATATCCTTAGCTCTGCAAACTACGAAAGCTACTACCTCAAAGCTTTACAAGCTCAAAAACAGCTAAAATCTGACTTTGAAGATCTATTCAACAATTACGATGCTGTGCTTACCCCAACCTCTCCTGAGGTTGCTCGAAAAATTTGAGAAAAATCAGACGATCCTCTAAAGTCTTACCTTGCAGATCTCTATACTGTCCCTGCAAATCTTGCTGGATTGCCTGCCATTTCAGTTCCTATGTGAACCATCTCTCATCAAGAAGAAGAGCTTCCAACAGGTCTTCAAATTATCTGACCTATGCGATCAGACCAAACAGTACTCAATATGGCACAGCTCATTGAAAAACTATCATAACAAAAAAGAACACTGATTTTCGTCAGTGTTTTTCCTTTTTTCAACTATTTTCTACCAAAATCTGCTGGGTTCTCTCATCGCTCACTTGTCTTTCGCTTTAATAATTTTCTTTCTCCTGGATGATTTTCGAGCCACGCCTCTGCTCTCTTAATCAAAATAAATAGTTCTTTATTTTGGTCATTAGGAATAAAATTCGTCTTACACTTTCATTGTAAAACCCACCTCATTGCAATCTTGGAATCTGAGTAGACTACAAAATCAGACTTTTTTTCCCTTTCTAAATATGAAAGTGCGTGTACTATCGCCAAAAATTCTCCAATATTATTAGTTCATACCTTAGATTTATAGGAAAAAACAACTTTTTGTTCCTCTAAATCAATCCCTTGATATTCCATTTCTCCACTCGCTGAAGAACACGCCGCATCCACAGCAATACTCTTTTTGACAAAGGGAATATCTCTCTCAAACCACTTTTTCTCAGGTTGATAAAAATCCTCTCGTCCTCTTTGCAAAGCTTCATCAGCATCTGAAGCCGACTTAAACGATTTGTATTTCGCACCAGCAAAACCAGAAACCAAAGGTTGGACCTGGGATCGATCTGTAAAAATTCCCGTTTTCTTCCCCACTCGAACGACATATCGCTTTTGCTCTGCCATTTTGTCAAACTAAATAAAAAAGATCAAAACCTAACTTACTATAAAGGTTTGATCTCTTTTTACAAGGAAAAAGATTTTGAGTTTTTGCTATTCAATACTGATCTTGGAGTTTTGAACTGCTGGATTGGGACGTACAACAACAGTTCGTTTTTTTAAATTCCCCACAAAGATACAATCTTGCTCCAAACCTAATAACTGACAAGCAGTAGGTTCAAAATCATTTCTTATCAATCATTGAGGATGAGGATCAAGCGTAAAATAAGACTGCTTAGTCTGTTCAAGAAAAAGATCATCAACATAATGCAAATAAAATCTTTGTCCAAAAATATTTTGATATTCTGCTATAGGTATCACATCTCATCCTGTAAAATTAAATCCTGAAAATCCAGTCAGCATATAGTTTTTACCATCATTTTCAAGAGAGAAAATCATTCTTTCATTTTTTGGATTTTCATCAATATCAACACAAAAGTCTTCGAAATTATAACTCTTTCATCTCTCCAAAATGATTGTTTTATCAAAATAAGGATCTTCCGCCGCTACTCCAATAAAAAAACACGAAACAACTCCAAAAATCAAGAGAAATAACAAAGAAAAAAATCAGACTAGTCGTTTATTCATTATAAGATATTAAAAAGATATAAAGAAGAGAAATACTCTACTCTATAAATAGTTCAATGGAGATAGACAGTTCCTTCAGAATAAACAAATCAAAAAGATTTAGATTAACAATAACATTTATATCTTTATTAAATATAGTTACAAGTCAAATTACTTTAGTAAATCTAAAATAAACATTCAAGACACAATTAATATATTTAGAATGAGCTCAACAAAAGATCTAAATACAGCCTATCTATACTTTAAAATTTAGGAAAGTTTTTTTTAAATTAAAAAAATATCAGCTTGAAACTGAATTTTTAATGGAGCGGGTGACGGGACTCGAACCCGCAACAGTCTGCTTGGAAGGCAGGAACTCTAGCCAATTGAGTTACACCCGCAAAATATTTGTACATATAACTTATAAGGATTTTGAAACAAATTTCAAGACTTTTTTAGATGTGGGCATAGCTGGACTTGAACCAGCGACCAAAAGATTATGAGTCTTCTGCTCTAACCAACTGAGCTATATGCCCAGATCAAATCTCAGCAATAGTCTATATAGATTGATTCAAAATAATGGTGGGTGATATAGGACTCGAACCTATGACCCCCTGCTTGTAAGGCAGATGCTCTAGCCAACTGAGCTAATCACCCATTAAATATCCACAAAGTGGGTAGAACTTCTAAAAGAAATTCAAATGGCGGTCTTACGGGGAATCGAACCCCGATTAGAAGATTGAAAGTCTCCTGTCCTAGCCGTTAGACGATAAGACCAAAAGTTAGAAGAAGTGGCGGGATGGAAGGGACTCGAACCCTCGACCTCCTGCGTGACAGGCAGGCGTTCTAGCCGGCTGAACTACCACCCCAGAAACCGATAATCTCATCTAACAAATGTAATGGAGCCAGCTATCGGAATCGAACCGATAACCTACCGCTTACAAGGCGGTTGCTCTGCCAATTGAGCTAAGCTGGCACAAAAGTCCACAGTGGGACTAGTTTTTAAGAGTATCAAATGCTTTAGAAACTCTAGCCTTTTTTCTAGCTGCGTTTCTCTTTTTAATCACTCCAACCTTAGCGGCCTTATCAATAGCCTTAAATACTTTACTCAAATCCTCAACAGTCAAAGCAACTTTAGCTTCAACACCTTTAAGAAATTTTTTCATAGCCATTTTCATTCTAAGTTTGAAATCATAATTTCTCTTTGCGAGAACCTGTGATCTATTCATAGCTTTGATAGCTGACTTCTTAATTGGCATTGAAAATACAAATTGGATATAAAGAGTATCAACTCTCCGAGAGTGGGACTCGAACCCACGACCCAGTGGTTAACAGCCACTTGCTCTACCGACTGAGCTATCTCGGATTTGCGACGGCCACTAATATAATGATTTGCGACCCTTTTTCAAGAGATTTTTCACTTTTTATACCACTTTTTTCAATCAATAGTTAAGAATCTGCTTTTTCCTTATTTAATGTATTGTTATACAACTACCAGGAACAGGACTTGAACCTGCACGCCGAAGGCACTTGGTTCTAAGCCAAGCATGTCTACCAGTTCCATCATCCTGGCATAACAACAGCATACTATTAAATTAAGATACTCGGGAGATAGGACTCGAACCTATAACCCTCAGATTCAGAGTCTGATGCTCTACCAATTAAGCTACTCCCGATTATAGGTATTTTTTGGTTGCGGAGGATGGAATTGAACCACCTATCTTCGGGTTATGAGCCCGACGAGATACCGTTTCTCTACTCCGCATTAACTCTCGAACTGGGGAACCAGGATTCGAACCTGGACAAACGGAGTCAAAGTCCGGTGTCCTACCATTAGACGATTCCCCAATATCACTCGAACGAGCGATACTATA
>JABCPD020000019.1 GCA_013333295.2 candidate division SR1 bacterium
CCACATTAGATTTTAACACTCAAAACACATCAAGCAGAAAAATTACTCCAAGAGCAATCAACACAGCAGATTTCATGTACCTTTTATAAAGACATTTTCTCATTTTTTTTGCTTTTTTTCAAATAAAAATTATACTTTCATTACTTCTTCAGCTTTGGCTTTTACAAGTGCATCAACCTTAGCTGATCGAGTCTTTGTCAATTCTTCAATATTTTTTTCATTTGCTTTGTGAGTATCTTCAGAGATCTCCTTTGCAGTGAAAGCTTTCTTTGTTTCAGACATTGCTTCTTGTCTCACACCTCTCATCTGAGTTTTTGCATCTTCCCCCATAGACTTTACCTGTTTTGCGATTTGATCTCTTCTCTCCTGAGTCAATGCTGGGATCTTGATCAGAATATGAGAACCTTGATTATCTACACCAACACCAAGAGCTGAATCGTAAATAGCTTTTTCAATCGCCTTAGCTCCTGACTTATCCCATGGTTCAATCTTAAGTGTAGTGTTATCCATAACCGTCACATGAGCCAATGCATTAACTTTCATCGTTCCATAATCAGTCTCTACATTAAGGTTATCAACAAGCCCTGTAGTAGCTCTTCCCATCTGCAATGCTGCAAATTCATTCTCCAAATACGCTAAAGCTTTTTTCATACCATTTTCATACGTTGAAATATCCATTTTGTCTCTAATTACTTGATAAAACAATTCATATTAGTATATAAAGAAAAGAACACTTTTTGCAAGCCTAAAAACCGACTTTTTTAGCTTCCCCATCCAAAATGTTCAAAAACAGAATAAAAATCTGACTTTTCTCCTCTATTTTCCTTCTTTCTCGGTTTGGAAACAGTTTTTTATTTGCCTCAGACAATATTTCCTCAACAACATCATCTTCTCCAAAATGTTGACCAAACGCTCCTATCTGCCTCCAAACACCTAGTTCACTCAATTTATACCTAGAATTTCAACAAAAAGCCATTGATCTTATGTCTGCTGATCCTTTCAAAACCACTACTGCACAAATCAACGATGGAGAAGGGGGGCTTTTCACCAACAAAGTATTGAAACTTTCCTCTCCCACGGCAAACACCAGTCTCCCCCTCATCACAGACCTTGCAAAAGAGTTAGAAACTGCCATCACAAATATGCTTATTTGAAATGCAACAACTTCTGCCCTTTTCCTTCTCTCTACCCTCAATACTCAAACAGACGGATTGATGTCATTTTTAATTTTATTTCAAGAAAGACCGCTCGTTAGAGACCGAGCAAAGCTCCAAAACATTGATCGAGATATATCTGAGACGATATACATTCTTGGGCAAAAATGAAAAATCTGAAAGACGATCGAGAACTCAGAAAAACTTCAGTCTCTTATTAGCCGTTATCAAAGTTTAGGACTCTTAGATAAGAATTATAATCTCCCATCCTCAATCTCATACCTAGACACCTTGCTTGAGCTACAAAGCCTAAATATTAGTATAAAAACATTTCTTTCTTCTTCATCAACCTATAAACTCACAAACAGTACAGGAAACATCAGATTTGATGAAAAATGGGTAAAAACACTGAAAACGGACTATAAATGTGCAAGATTTAATGGAATAAACCTTGCTGTACCAAAATGTGGTTCTAGTGCAAATGCGCTCCTTACAAATCTAAAAACACTCACTTCAAATACAAAAAGAACTGGAGCTTCTACTCAGCATACCATCACTTCTGCAATCAATAGACTCAATGAATCTCTTAAAGGCTTCAAACATTTCAGATCAAATAAACAAAAAAGTCTGACCGCAGATGAATTAGCCCTTTTGAGATCTGTCTATGGATTAGATACGACAAAACTTACTGACGAAGAGCTCTCTTCACTTTCGCCAATTTCCATCACACAAAGGACAAAAAATCAACGACAAGAAGCTAAAAAACAAACACAAGAAGAAGCTAACAATATTTGATCACTCATTTCTGAAACAATCAAACATTTCAAAGAAACTTTTCAACAAGCAAAGAAAGAACAAAAAGAAAAGGAATCAGAATTGGAAACACTATCCTGACTCCTTCTTCAAGCAACCGAACTACAAACCAAAAATGAACACAACATTTCACTTCACGAGGAACTATACAAGGACTTCAAACTCCTCATATCTGCGGAAAATAGCATTAAAGATGAAACAACACTTGCAAACACGACACTAAGCACCAATCAGTTTGCGCATCTTAGCTTCCAAATCCAAGAAATTGCCACACTCATTTGAGATAAAAATTCTTGAACGAGAAAATCTCTCAAAAACATCTGCTCTTATCAGTGTAGTAATCATCCGTCTTCAACCTGTTATATCCCTTAATCAAAATAAAATGCAAAAACCGGTCAAAATAGCTATAAAAGCGTTATATAACCGAAAATGGACTAAAACTCTGATTTTTGTCTCCTTTTTTTGCCTATTATTTAAAGCAAATGTTTCTGCATTTTCTCCAACACCAGATCAAATCATCAGTCTACGAAGCTGAGCTTTGCTAAACTATACTGCCCCTACTCGTACACAAAAACCACGAACGAAGCAAGAAATCGTAGATAACTTCTGTAAACAGTCACTCTCACCTTCACTCAACACAGCCTTTTCTGATACCACAGATCGATATCATGCTTCAAATAGCCTCTTTTTGTCTCTACTTTGTTCACAATCCAATACCGAACTTCCGACCTTTCATGCAACAATTTCCCTAAAAGAATCAACAAACTACCTTAGAGATGAAATATCTCTGAGAAAGCTTAAATACTCATCTGAATGTACAGATCCTAATAAAAAATACCAAGAATCATGTAATCTAAGCGTTCTTTCTAATGAAATTATTTCAGATGTCATCAGTGATCTCACAACCCTCAAACAAGGAAATCTCTATGGAATTATCAACAATAATTTTACTGATACAAAAACACTAGACAATCAAATCAGTCTTCTTGCTGAAAAACTCCTAAATATCGGTCAACACAACAATGATCAAACAAAATTCTGCTGAGGAAAGCTCCATTCCTACCCAAAAACCTGCAATCAAATTGCAAAAAGTTTTAAAGCTTTTTCAAAAGCTTTTGACAAACTAAAAATTATTGACACAAAAAAACTCCTAAAAGATTCTGAAAAAAAACACAAAGATCAAAACTTCTGTATCAAAAATGAAAAGAATCCAAAAGCTTTTGATGCATTGTTTTGTAATATTTTTTCTCCCTTAGAGAAATCAGAAGGACTCAATCCTTTTATCAATCAAACCTATAATGAACTACTACGATATATGCTTTTTAGCAGTTATTATCGTTATAATCTCTCTCTTATCTCCAATCCCAATACAAACATCCTTGCTGAGATCGACCTTCTTAACTCTCAACCTCTCACTATCCTCTCAGCCACCAATCAAACCCTCAAACAGCTTTCTGACATTCAATCAACCTATCCTTATCACATTGGATTACTTGCATATCAAGAAGATTTACTCTGGCTAAGAAATAATTATTTATCCAAGCTTGTAACGCCATTTTATACATTCTTTTACAAAGTTCAAGATGTCCAAATTCCAAATTAAAACGAATAAAAAATCTGACTTCTTTCTTCTTTTTTTACCACTTCTTGCTGGGATTGTTTTCCTCAATAATTTTACCTCAGCAAATGGTTTTTGTGCATCTCTAAAATCCATTGAATCAAAGCTCAGTGAAATTCAAACTCGCGCAATTCAGCAACAAAAAAATCAATACAAAACATCATCTAAAATCACAACTAACCTCTTTCAAAAAAACCTCCAACAAAACGAAACAAAAATAGAACATTCCATAACAGCTACTCTCAAAATCGCTCAAAATACCATCAAAAGAGAACAAAATTGTGATCTTAGCCAAGAAGAAATCGCCTCTTATATCTATCTCAATGATAACGAATTTAAACAGTATCGAGACCTTCAAACACTCAAAAATTCAAACCTAAAAAAAGGAAAAAAATCTGACTCTATCAATCGAACTGCAATTAGAGCAAATGGATGTCTAAAAATTGCAAAGTGTCGTACCCCCAGAGAGCTAAACCTA
>JABCPD020000020.1 GCA_013333295.2 candidate division SR1 bacterium
ATGAGCAGGCGGATTTTCCGATTATTTATGCGAGCGCAAAAAATGGGTATGCGATGAAAAATCTTACTGATGAGGCGAAAGATTTGACTCCGCTTTTTGATGCGATCTTGGAAAATGTAGCTCCAGCAGCTGAAAAATCTGATCTTCCTTTTTGTATGCAGGTTGCGAACCTCGGATATGATGATTATTTGGGAAGGCTCGGAGTTGGGCGTGTATATCAGGGGACTTTGAGTGCTGGAAGCCAGGTAACGATCATCGGAAATGATGGAGAGAAAAGAACTGGGAAGATCGCACATATTTTTAGAACGCTTGGACTCCAGAGGATTGAGATTCCTCAGGCAGAATGTGGAGATATCGTAACCATCAGCGGAATCCCAAATATTTTCGTGGGAGAAACTGTTGGAGTAGGGGAGTTTGAGGCACTACCGACAATTGCAATTGATGAGCCGACCTTGAGTATGGAGTTTTTGGTAAATGATAGCCCTTTTGCTGGGAAAGATGGAAAATATATGACGACGAGAAACATGGCAGAAAGACTAGAAAAAGAAGCTGAAACTAATGTCGGTTTGAAAGTAGAAATGGTGGAAGGAAAATTCATCGTCTCAGGAAGAGGGGAGTTGCACCTTGGAGTATTGATTGAAGCGATCAGGAGAGAAGGTTGGGAACTGCAAGTATGAGCGCCTCAGGTGATTTACAAAGAAGAAAACGGACAAAAACTTGAGCCAATGGAAAATCTTGTTGTTAGCGTAGAAGATGGACTCTCTGGAACGGTGATTGATATGCTCGCACCTCGTAAAGGACTCATGCAAAATATGAGTTCAGAAAACGGACTTACTACGATGGAATTTATCATTCCAACCAGAGGACTTCTCGGATTCCGTGGAGAGTTTATCCTCGCGACCAAGGGGGAATGAATTATGTATTCAGCTTTTTCTCACTATGAACCATTTAAATGAGAAATTGTAAAGAGACAAGTCTGATCTATGATTTCGTCTGCCACTGGACAGGCGATGATGTATGGAATCTTCAAACTCCAGGAGAGAGGGCCAATCTTCGTAGATCCAGCTCAGCCAATCTATGAAGGAATGATCGTAGGGGAGCATTTGAAAGGGTGAGATATGACCGTAAACCTCACCATCAACAAGCAAATGAACAATGTCCGCAACTCTGGAAATGATGAAGCGATGAGAATTGATCCAATCGTGCATTTGTCTTTGGAGCAGGCTATGTGATATATTGCACATGATGAACTTGTTGAGATCACGCCAAAGGCGATTAGAATCAGAAAGAAGTATTTAACCGAGTCTGCCAGGACGATTGCAAGAAAGCAGGGATTGATTTAGTTTTTAAGTTGTTAAAAATGCAATTAAACTTGTGTTTGGATACAAATATTTTGTTGAGTTTTTATCATTTTAGTGATGATACTTTGGATAAGTTAGAAAAACTTATCATACTTAGTGAGGCAAAAGATATCCAAATTATTTTATCTGAACAAATAATTCATGAGTTTAGAAGAAATAGGGAGATAAAGATTAAGGATACTCTTAAAAAAATAGATGAAATGGAGCCTAAACTTTTGTTGCCACATTTGGTCCAATGATATGAGGAAACGAAGCTACTGAGAGATATTTTTGAGCAATTTAAAAATCAAAAAGATAAATTACTAAAAAGGGTTAATGATGATATTAACAATTGTTCCTTAAAAGCGGACTCTTTAATTGAAGCAATTTTTAATAAAGCAAAGAAAATACCTATTTCTGAAAAAATATTAATTGATGCTAAAAATAGATTTGATTTATGAAATCCTCCATGAAAAAATGCATCTTACTGAGATGCCATAGTTTGGGAATCTTTGTTAAGTTTTTCTCAAGCAAATAAAGCAAAAATTTACTTTATATCACACGATTCTGACTATATTAATCCATTAAATAAAAAAGAACTATTACCTTATTTATCTCAAGATCGGACTGAAAAAACAGGCACAATATTACATTTTTATGTTGATTTGACTTCTTTTTTACAGGTAAATTTTCCCTCCATCATTATTAATGAAGAATACTTAAATAACAAATATATTAATCATTTTTGTACTAGTAATTCTTTTGATAATGCGAGATATTATTTGTGAAAAATCTATGATATTGAGTCTTTTTCAGATGAGCAAATCTTTAGAATTGTAAATGCCAGTATATCTAATGATCAAATTATAGGTGCAAATTATTATTCTGAATGGGTGTGAGAATATTTAGTTGATATAGTTGAAAAATATGAATCTAGAATTGATTGGGAAATGTTATTGCAATTTTATAAAATATATGACAGTAATAAATTTCAAAAATTGGAGCATGAATTAGATGAGGCTTATTATGAATATTTATCAGAGGAAAAAAGTCAAAAAGAATACATATAATCAGACAATTTTACTTTAATAACATCAAAAATGGATATTTCTCCAAAATATATTATGACATTGATCCAAGAAATTAGTGACCTTCTGTGGAATACTTTCACTGAATCTAAGTATAAAAATGTAAAGTATTATATTAGGAAGTGGCAAAGAGTTGAATATGAGGACAATTTCTGAAATATTAAGCGTAATTTTGAAATTATTGAAAAAAATGGAAATATTGATTTACTTGAAACCTTGCACTCAATAGAAGATTTTGAGTTAATTGTAAAAATGGCTATAGACTTATGAATAGAGACTCCGGATTATATACCAGCTGTTTCGGAACTGCAAAATAGATTAAAAGATAATTATGATAATATATATCAGACATTTATGAAGGCTTATAAAGCTGTGCCTGATGATCCTAATATAGCTATTGGATTAGCAAATTCTGCATTAGAAAGTATCATAAAAACCATTCTACAAGATGATACATTGGGACTTGATTATGAATCTATAAAGACAAGTACTTTATATGGTTTAACCAATATTATTTTAAAAGAAATTTCTATATATCCAGGATCAGAACTTCCTAAGGAAATTAAACAAATGTGAAGTGGAATCCTTAATATAACAAAAGCTATAGAGGAATTAAGAAGTACAAAAACTGAATTTCATTGAAAAGCAAAAAATGAACAATTGATTACTGATAGAAGTTTAGGATATTTTGTTGTTAATATAGTATCATCAATCTGATTATTTTTATTGGATTATCATAAAAAAATTGAGAAACAAGAAATTGATTTAGATGATGAATTGCCTTTTTAACTTTCAGAAAAATTCCTGAACTCCCCCTTGCAATTTCCTCATCGCTCGCTATACTTCAACTAAGCAAACACTAAAAAACTGACTTCATTCCGAGGTCAGTTTTCTTTTACTAATTTTAGAAACCTTTTACTCTTTCCATTCAAGAGTTATTTTTTTCTTATCAATTCACACAAGATCTGATAAATCATCCCTTTTGTTATAGAGGAGGAAGTGAATCAGTACCGTATCTGTATATTGTTCTATTTCAGAAGATTGAGATCCATTAACTTTCTCTATATCCTCGACAGTGTCTTGGATAATAATGTCTCTATTTTCCCAAGTCAGAGTATTTTTTTCATGGTGAGATTTGATAATTTTTGCAATGCTTGTTTTATGTTGTTCTATATACTCATGGTAAGCATCTTTTCACATAACATGAATAAACATTCATGCAGCCTTTAGCTGTTGTTCAATTTTAGTTAATTCTTCAATTTCTCCATTGAGCCTCCTTATTTCTTCAAAGGTTCCGTTAAATTTTTCCACTTCTTTAGATAGGTCATTATAGTCTTCCTCTGTACGCTTAACATTTTTTCGAAGAGTTTCTATTCCATCAATAATCCAAGTTGAAAATAAGAGCTGCCATAAGAATTTCAACATTTCTATCTGTAGAAAAGTATCTAAAATCAATGCTGAGAATAAGTAATATATAATCTTTTTCAAGAGAAAAATTTATGGTTGAAAATCATTAGCTTTTGACTATCATACCCCTTAGCATTATCAATGATCATAACATTTTTTTACCTTCTTTTGTTTATAGATTATGAAATACATCCATCTTTTTCATTCTCATGTTGCAGGATTTTCTTTTGCAGAAGGGGTCTTTGTTTTTGATCAACTCAAGATTTGAGTAGATCTTGAACTTGTTTATGAACCTGAAAATCCCTATGATGCTCATGCAATAGCTCTCTATTTCAAAAAAACTAAAATTGGTTATATCCCAAGAGCCAACAATAAAGAAATCTCAAAGCTTTTAGAAGCAGGTTATGGTGATATTTTATTAGCAAAGGTAAGTAGAGTTTCTCCACAAGAACATCCTGAAAATCAGATTTGAATTACCGTTTTTCTCAAGAAGAAAAGTAAAAAATAATTTTTTATGTCATAGGTATATGTTTGACAAGAAATAAAATTATTATTCCAATAAAATAGTAAAAACCTGAATCAAAATCAGGTTTTTTAGTTCTTAATTTTTTTGAGCCACTCTTGTGCAGCACTTTCAAATTTATTATCTGCTGGAATATAAAACTTAACTTTCTTGCTCAAGTAGTCTTGAGCTATCCAATGATTTGGATAATCGTGAGGATATTTATAGTTGCTTGCTCAGAGTTTGGTGAGATGGGCAGGAACTTTTTGGATAGGAGCATGTTCCACTTCACTCAAGGCAAGATTGATCGCATTATACGCTGAATTACTCTTTGGAGAAAGTGCTAGATAAATCGCTACTTCAGCCAAGGGAATACGAATTTCCGGCATTCATAGTTCTTTTGCTGCATGCATAGCAGCCATAGCAATAGGGAGCGCTTGAGGATTTGCCAATCCAATATCTTCTGCAGCGAGAATTAGCAATCTACGTGCAATATATTCGGGATCTTCTCCTCCAGAGAGCATTTTTGCCATTCGATAAATTGCCGCATCCGGATCAGAGCCACGAATACTCTTGATCATTGCGGAGATCGTGTTATATTTATCCTCGGTTTGATGATAGGATTTTTGGGTAGGGATCAGACTTTTTGCCTGTTCTAAGCTCAGATCAGCTCCAAGATTTGCAAGCATTTGCAAAAGATTGATCGCAGAACGAGCATCACCTTCAACCGTACTTGCAATAAACTCCAAAATCTCAGATCAGACTTCTAGCTTTTCTTTCTCTACAATAAAAGAAAGAATCGAAAGCAGACTCTTTTCATCAAGTTTTTTAAATTCAAAGGCTAGACATCTAGAGAGCAAGGCATTATTGAGGCTATAATAAGGGTTTTCTGTAGTTGCACCGATCAAGATAATATTTCCATTTTCCAGATCAGGAAGGAGAGCATCTTGCTGGAGTTTATTGAATCTATGAATCTCATCGAGAAAAAGGAGAGTAGCCCTTCCATCCAAAGCTCTTCTCTGCTGTGATTGAGCAGAAAGTTGCTTAATATCTGCTGTTGAAGCCTTGGTAGCATTCAAATACTCATAATGGTAATTGATCTTTTGCGCAATCAGTTCTGCAAGGGTTGTTTTCCCACTTCCAGGCTGCCCTCGAAAAATAGCATTCATCATGACTCATTTTTCGATTAACTTCTTGAGGACTCCGTTTTCTCAAAGCAAATGTTCCTGTCCAAAAAACTGCTCAAATGACTGAGGACGATATTTAGCAGCTCGAGGTTGATTGTGCTCAGATGAAACCTGGAAAAGAGACATAATCACAAAAAAAGAAAATAAAGTCTGATCCTAACATCATCGAATCTCAATTTGTTGCCCTCTCTGAAGCAGTCGGAGCATCTTTTTGCTAGAGGTCAGAGCAAGTGGAGAATCGGTACTATGAATCTTCACCCCATACGGAGAATTCTCCTTCCCTTGAGTTAGAGATTTAAAACTTCTTTCCAAAGCATCAAATCAATGGAATCTAATCTTTCTAAAATTGAGAAACTTGGAAATAGTTCTCTCTGCCAAGAAATAACTATAATTAAGAGGAATCAAGCTATCCACTGCCGCATCCTTAAAATAGCGAAGATCTTGTTTAATGACCGTATTTACAAGAAGTGATTTTCGAGCAAGTTTTTGCAAAAGATGAGAAAAAATTCTCGTATCTTTGCTCCAAAACTGAAAAGGGAAAGTAAACTTTTTCGTATTTTGCTGATTTTTTGTCGGTTGAAAAGATGCTGAAAGCTGACTAATCAGCTCTTGTGCATCTCTTAAAACTTCCTCCTCACCAAATAATCCGAGCTTTCCAACTAGTGAGTGTGGAAAAACCTCATCACACAAATAATGAGAAAAAAGAGGTAAAATCAGACTTCTTTCCTCATTTGTCATTTCTTTATCGTTCAAAAATGCCAATTCTAACACAGGAGGAAGAATAACTGCATCTGCGCCTTGCTCTTTTGCTCGGAGAATTCAAGCTTTCGCTGCTGAAAGTCAGACTTTTAGTGATTTTTCCCCATAGGGAGCATTAAGCGAATCAAAATAGATCAAAAATTCATGATCATAGCGATGAAGAAATTTAAACAAAGCAAGAGAATCCATCGCACTAGAGATGAGCGCTATTTTCATAGATTGAGCGTATTCAAAAGAGATAAATATTGCTGAAGTGAATTATAAAATTCATCAATATCCTTGGTATTTTGGACAATTCTCAAATGATCAAGGATGGTTTCTATCTGTAAAAGTCTTTTTTGTTTTTGAGGAGAATATTGAGCAAGTAGCTCCTCTTGCAAACGGAGTAGCTCATGAGTTAGATTATCTCTGAGCGCCAAAACACGCACTGAAACATAATCCTGTGCGCGCATCAAAAAGCTTGATTCAAATTCTTCCATAGTTTTTTTGAGTGTCTGAATTTGATCATAAAGACTAAGAATACTGGCTCTTTTTGTTTCATAAAGATTGGTTCGATACTCTATATCATCACCTCTCTTACGGTTTTTATCAATCTGCTGCAAATCTATGAAACGCTTTCTAAACTCAAAATTGAATGTCGATAGGTAATCGGCACATTTGTAGGTCGCAGGTTCCTGCATAAGGTAAACTCTGGCAGAATTCCCTTGTACCAAGCAGTACAAACGATTTGAAAACTTAGATCTTGCATAACTTGCATTGATCAAAAAAGGAAGAAAAATCAGAACTCAGAGAACGGTTTTTATTCCAACAGAAAGTTTTGATCTATTTATTGTAAAATTTAAAGACATCAAATTACGATCTTAGTGATAAAATTTGTGACTTGAGAAATAACCAAAAGTATAAATCAGATTTTTTTCCTAATATGATTTGAGATTCGAGTTCAATGAGTTGTTTGAAAAATGCGATCAAAAAACTACGGTGTCCACGAAGCATAGGAACGAGTTTTAAATTCTTGTTGACTACAAAGGGATGCAATTTAGTCTCGGCAATAATCTCTTTTCCAGAAGTGATTCCCCTTTGATCAAAATCCAATAAAGTTAAATAAATTTTGATCCCTCGAGTCAATAGTCCGATGACTTCATTTCGATTTTTGCCATCATCTTGCATTTTTTCAAATATCTTTACTGTCGCAATAGGATCAGAAAACATTTGATCAAAAATCTCAAAACTATCCTGTTCCAATTTCCCAAAGCAAAACTCATCAATATCAGCATTTGTGACTACCGTTGCACCTCTGGATTGAAGTCAGAGTTTAAGCTTTTGCGCTTCGTTATGCAAACGAAACATATCATTTCCTACTTTAAGAAGAAAATGAGAGGTTTCTAGATCGCTCACAGCCAAAGGAGCCAATTCTTCTTTAAGAAAATTTTTGAGCTGAATTTCTTTGTACAAGGGAAATTCCTTAAGCTGAGCATTTTCGAGAAACCGTTTATACGCTCTTGTCCTTTTATCTGGCTTGCGAGAAACGAGCAAAACAAGGGTATCAGGAGAGATCAGATCCTTATTTTTCAAAAAATCATCAAAAAATTGATCAATCTTGTCTGAGGAAAGTGCATTCACATCATCTCAATCTTTAGGGATTCCATAGAGAACAACCATCTTTTTACTCACAAAAAGTCCAGAAGCATAAAGCGCCTGCTTAATCTGTCAGAAATCCCAATTTTGATCGGTAAACTCAAAAAGAGCATCTTCTCCAAACTTCTCAGCAAACTGAGATTTCCATTTGGTTAGTTCCATGCTTAGGGTATAACTATTTTCTCCAGTAAAGAGGAAAATCGAAGAGCTCATAAGCCAAAAAAATAAATAAATCTGACTCAGATTGTAGGGATATTCACCCCAAAAGCAAGATAAAATCAAAACGATCATAGTAATATAATTACATATTGACAACTTATTTCAAATGTGTATATTAAGTGTATTATTTTTAATTATGTGTATAATAAAGATGGCAAGAGATATTATAGCTGATCTATGGAATACCGCTTCAGAATCTCCAAGAGATCTCGAAATTCAACAGAAAATAGAATGAGTGAAAGAGGCTACTTCAGGGGCTATTATGGATACTTTTGAGGATGAAAAGCCTATAACTAGCATTCACCCTACTGCCAAGATTGATCCTTCAGTTGAGATCCCAGAGGGATGCACGATTGGTAGAAATGTTACTATTAAGAAAGGAGTTAAATTAGGTCCTGGAGTTTCTCTTTGAATTTGAACAGTTATTAATGAATGAGCAGAACTATGAGAGTGAGTCACACTTTTTAGCGCGTGTTGGGTTGGGGAATGAGTAAAAATCTGAGACTTTACTGAGATTTGAAGTGGGACGACAATTTATAATGCAATAATTTGACATCATAATGATTTTTTAGGGAAAACACTAGTTATAGATTCAAAGATTTGAGATCATAATTTCTTTTGATACTGAGAAGAGATTTGTGATAGGACGATTGGAGATAATCAACACGAAGAACATTATCCAGAAGCCTTTTACTGGGATTTAGATAGAATTCTATCCAAGAGAGAACGTTAGAGAATATATTTTGATTATCGACTATTTTTGCGATTTTTGATCAAAAATTAAAGCAACGATCCGGCATAATAATAGCTTTTAAGGACATGTAAGTTTCAGTCATAGCATCATAAAAAGAGGATAAAGGTCCTCTTTTTTGAGTATCGTATTTTCTCCAGTAAAGAAGAAAATCGAAGAGCTCATAAGCCAAAAAAATAAATAAATCTGACTCAGATTGTAGGGATATTCATCCCAAAAGCAAAATAAAATCAAAACGATCATAGTAATATAATTACATCTTGACAACTTCTTTCAAATATGTATATTAAGTGCATTATTTTTAATTATGTGTATAATAAAGATGGCAAGAGATATTATAGCTGATCTATGGAATACCGCTTCAGAATCTCCAAGAGATCGCGAAGTTCTACAGAAAATAGAATGAGCAAAAGAGGCTACTTCAGAGGCGATTATGGATACTTTTGAGGGTGAAAAGCCAATAACTAGCAATATTCACCCTACTGCAAAGGTTCACCCTACTGCACAGATTGATCCTTCAGTTGAGATCCCAGAGGGATGTGAAATAGGAAAAGGAGTGGTTATTGAGAAAGGAGCTACGTTGAAGTCTCAAGTAACTATTCGAGATCATAGTACTATCAAGGAGGATGTTTTTTTGTGACATCAAGTCACTATTTGAGATCATAGTACTATCGAGGAGAATGTTGTTTTGTGAAATCAAGTCACTATTTGAAATCATAGTACTATCGAGGAGTGATGTGAGATATGAGGTAAAACCTATATTTGAGATCATAGTACTATCAATCAAGGAGCTACATTGGATTCGGAAGTAACTATTTGAGATAATTGTCATATTGAGAAGTGATGTATAATTTGATTTAAAGCAACTGTTTGAAAGGGTTCTAATCTCTGAGACCATTCGGAGCTTGGACGTGGTATATTCCTTAAAGAGAATGTAAGACTCTGAAATTATGTAAAGATCTTTGGATCAGGAACAACTATCGGAAAGAAGTCTGTAATTTGAGATAATGTTTCTCTAATTTGAAATAGTGCTTATGTAAATTGAAATGATGAGTCTGTTTTAGGGAGAATACATGTTTGAGAAAATTGCATTATTAAAGGTACTCCTAATAGTGTAGGTCCTTATGCTCCAAATCAAGGACTACGATATTATCGTTATTTTAAAGTACTCGCGAGGAATCCTTATCTATTCGCAAGGGGTTTTGTAATACGCCCGAATGTTATCATTGATGAAGAAGGAAAATTTGAAGGATTTAGGACTTTAGATGAAAAAAAGAAACCCCGAAGTTTGGAAAGAATATTGACAAGTTTGAGCAATATTGTTTTCAAAGACATCAAGTAAAATAGCTGTTTATAAAATAATTTTAATCAAAAACTCCTACTATTCAAATGAATCTAAAATACTGATTTTTGTGAACTTTTCGCTTTGCGTTATTTACTTCGTAAAAATAATCAAGTCATAATATTCTCTTTTCCAAAAAGATCTTGACTTTTTTGAGATATTATGTATTTTTACAAAAAACAAAATCATAATAAAAATAAAAGCTAAACAAGATATGAAAAGGTTCTTTATGTTAGTAGCTCTAGTGATGAGCGTACTTTCATTATGGGCACAAGAAACTGTAAAGTTTACAGGATCTCTAGCCTTGATGAGTCAAACCAACTCCCTTTTTACAGGAGGGCGCTTTAGTCCAAATCCTGCAATCAGTCTGAGTCTTAGGGCTTCGTATAAATCTTTAGGATTGACGATTTATAGGAATTCCGATCTACTAGATGGCAAGTCTGAAGCTAATGTATTAGCTATAGCACCATCTTATCAAAAGCAGCTAGGAGTATATACGCTCACTTTTACAGCAGAGCTTGAGTTCCAAGATGTCGCAAAAGAATCAAATCTTCTTGCTCCTTACATCGTAATTAGCAGGGAAGGAACACTAAATCTTGACTTGATGGGAGGTTATTTTAGAACCTTTCAGCATGGATCAGATGCTTGGATAGGAAGGTTAGGGATAGGAAAATCCTTTTCAAATGATTATAGTTTTAAGCTATACGCTTGGACTATGAACTCACAAAGGATGAACTATTCTCTAGCTGGAGAGCTTTCCAAGAAACTTGGTCTAAAGACAAGCGTGTCTCTTTTCTATCACCTAAACAACTTTACTTCTGAGAAGCCATTAACATTTGGAACAATTCGACTGGAGTACAGTTTCTAAGAAAAAAGATAAGCTTTAAAAGCTTATCCGAGAGCAAAAACTTATTTGTAACAACTAAGGTCTTCACTATCAAAAGCTGATTGAGTTTTTTGCTCAGTCAGCTTTCCTTTTATATAAAAGAAGATTTTCTATTTATAAGAGAGAGTCCTAGTCTCTAGTGATCATTTTAACGAAGGTATCAGTAGGGATTTCTACGTTTCCGATTGCTTTCATTCTCTTTTTTCCTTCTTTTTGTTTTTGGAGGAGTTTTCTTTTTCTACTTACATCTCCACCATAACATTTTGCAAGGACATCTTTTTTAATTGCAGAGATATTTTCACGAGCAATGATTTTATTTCCAAGTCCAGCCTGAAGAGGAATGGCAAACAAGTGTTTTGGAATCAGTGTTTTCAGCTTTTCTACTGCATCACGTCCAAGATAGTAAGCTTTGTCATAATGAACTACCCAAGTCAGCGCCTCAACTTTCTCGTTATTGATAAAGATATCGAGTTTTACAAGATTATCTGCCTGATATCATTTAAATTCATAATTCATCGTAGCGTATCCCTTTGTTGCAGATTTGAGACGATCATAAAAATCAATAATAATCTCTCCCATCGGCAACTCATAATGCCAAACAACTCTTGTAGCATCGATATAATCCATATTTTTAAGCTTTCCTCTATACTCTTGAGCCAGAGCCATAATATTCCCTGCAAATTCTTCTGGACCCACAACTTCCACATTTGCAATAGGTTCAAGGATTTCTTCAATCATTCCTTGATCGATCATATCAGAACCAGATTTTACGACAATTCGAGGTTTCAAAATTTCCAAAAGTTTTCTATAATTCTGATTTTCGAGCATGGTTCCAAAAATTCACTCTGAATACTCCAAATGTTCGATTTCATCTTCTGAGAGAGTCAGACTTTTTTCTTCTTTTAATATCTCACGATAAAGTCAGGTTTGAATAAGTGATTTGATATTCATTCCTGTTTTAATCAGAGGGATTGAGAGGTTTTTGGACTTAACTAAATACATTACTGTTGGAATAGTAAAAATCGTATCAAGTCCATACTCACGAAAAAGCCTTTCTTTGATAATATCCATATGAAGCATTCCCAAAAAACCACACCTAAACCCTAGTCCAAGTGCCTTGCTATCTTCCATTTCATATACTACAGCACTATCATTGAGAGAAAGCTTTTCAAGACTATCTTTGAGTTTGTCGTATTCTGTAGAGTCAATAGGGTAGACCCCAGCATATACAAATGGTGTTACCTTCTTAAATCCAGGGATAAGAAAACTATGATAATTCAGACTATTTTCATTTTTTCCAACCTTGGCTTTGATCATGGTATCTCAGATTTGGACATCACGAACTGATTTTTGCCCCGTTACGATATATCCAATCTGTCCTTCATTGAGACTCTTGTCTGCGATATAGTCTGGAGAAAAATGTCCTACCTCTGTCGGTTGAAAACTCTTTTCTGAGTGGATCAAATACACCTCATCTCCTGCACTAAAACTTCCATCTACCACTTTCACATATGCCAATACTCCTTTATAAGGATCAAATACTGAATCAAAAATTAAGGCCCTTGCGGTCATATTTGTTTACAAATCCAAAAGATAAAACCTTTACTTCTTAAAATATAAGAAAAAATCTGACTTTATCCTAGTTAATTCCCCTCATTTTTCAAGTCAAAAAAAACACAAAGAAAAAGCCTCTCTCCGTACAACTGGAAAGAGGCATGAGAGGAATTCCTCTCAAATGCTAGATACTAGCGCAAATACGCTGGATGTTGCTTGATTTGTTTTGAGATATCCTTTGCTTGCGCCTGCAGTGCACGAGCAAGTCTAGGATAAGGTTTGTCTAAGACAAGACTGTCTTGTTTCTTATCAATTTTTTGATCTGTCAAATAGCAAATGACACAATACTCAAAAAACTGATTAAGCTGTGTTTTTTGCTCAGAAGTAGCTTTCTTGTGAAAGTCCGACAATTGATCAATACCTTTGGTGTGAAAGACTGCGAGAATATCTACAGACTTTGGAAGCTGACCCACTCTAATACGATTCTTCTCTGTAGGAGGAAGAAAATAAACAGTTAATGATCTCATAATAATAAAGTTAAAATATTTCGAATATATTTGTTTAACGAAAAATAATATATACATTTAAGACATGATGTCAAGAAAAGATAGGTATTAAAAAAACAGAAGTAGAGAGTTGCTCCACTTCCGTTTGATTAGGGCCTATTAGGCCTCTAGAGTAATGGCTATTATCGAGAAGACCAGAACTAATCTTGCTTAGTCTCGTCTTGAGGATCTTTATCCATAAGGAATGGTCCAACAATTGCGATACCCAGCAATGCAAGAGCAATCAGTAGAATCCATTCTCTCTGCTGAGTAACACGACTAAGAACGATAGCCGCCAATATACTCAGAAGACAAAAGGCTAATAGAATTCGAGTTAATAAGCTCTTACTCATACTTCCCGAAGGAACTCCTATTAAAGGGAGTTTTTTTGTTTTCATAGAATATAATATTTATTTTAGACGAACTGAAAAGATATCAAAATCAATCAAAATATCAAGAAAAAAACAAAAATCTGACTCATTTCTTGCGTTTATCACAAATTTAAGTAAAATTAAATAAAATTTTTATATCTATCTATCAAATCAATGAATAAAGTAAATATTCTTTCCAATAAGCTAGATCAAGCACCAAAAACAAAAGAAAACTGATATCAAGAACGCCTTGACGAGATGAAAGATGTAATTTACAAAGCATTTGATCAATTTGATCAATATGTAGATAGTGATGAAATAATTACTAACCGGATAAAGAAAAATCAAAGCGAACTTCCTCTTGATCACCTCAACGAGCTAAAAGATGGAGAGACCCTAGCAATCGAACTCAAAAGAGACAATCTCGATGAAAAACCCGGAGAACGAAATAAAGCTCCAGGCTTTCCTAAATTCCTAGAAGATACAATATTTTCTAAATTAGAAAATATAAAGGTGAAACCTGGAAGAACAGAACTTCAACCTGGAGAAAAGACGACCATACTTATCATCCAAAAAAAAGTAACAGATCCAAAGTTTCCTGAAAATAAGGATTTCAAGACTAAGATAATAGAGTTTGCACTCCCTGGGGAAAATACGCTCCTCCTTGAAGAAATGGTATTTGAAAAAGAATTGACAGGCAAGGAATTTGAAGATATTATAGATACACTAGATGTTAAAAATCCAAAAGACAGAGAAGAGTAGTGCTCTCTGTTTTTTGAAAAACCGCATTTCACCATCTCAAAAAATAAAATCTCGCAATCAAAAAAAAGAAAAAGGAAAAAAGTCTGATTTTAGCTTGTTTTTTATCTCGATATTCTTATTCTCTAAAGAGAAAAGCACTTTTTTATTAATTGAGAATAAAAAAACACGATGACTACACCTGAAACCACTCATGAATATGATGCCTCGCAAATTAGAGTTCTCGAGGGACTTGAACCGGTAAGACAAAGACCTGGTATGTATATTGGGAGTACTGATAGTAGAGGACTTCATCATATGATTCAGGAAATTGTAGACAATGCAGTAGATGAGGCACTCGCTGGATACTGTAAAGATGTTTGTACTATTCTCAATGAGGATGGTTCTGTAACGGTTCATGATAATGGTCGTGGAATCCCTGTAGATATTCATCCTAAAACCTGAAAGTCTGCACTTGAAACCGTATATACTGTGCTCCATGCTGGAGGAAAGTTTGATAAAGGTGCTTATAAAATTTCAGGAGGACTTCATGGAGTAGGAGCTTCTGTTGTAAACGCACTTTCTACTTGGCTTGAGGTTACCGTATACAAAAATGGTAAAATCCATTTTATCAGATTTGAAAAAGGAGTTCCTCAAGGAGATTTACAAATCCTCGGTGAAACCGACAAAACAGGAACAAGTGTTACTTTTATGCCAGATGGCACAATTTTTGAAACGCTAGAATTCAATGAGACTTCTGAGACAGCGAGAATGAAACAAGCTGCCTACCTTACGCCGGGAGTATCATTTACATTCAAAAACCTAAAAACCTGACTTACCAATAGATTCCTCTACGAAGGAGGTATCAAAACTTGGCTCAAAAATCTTGTTTGAAATCAGCAGGCACTTTCATCAACCCACTATTTCAAAGCTGAAACAGAAAACTGTCAAGCAGAGATTTCTTTCCAATTTCTCAATACCAACAATGATCATACCCTTTCTTTTGTAAATAATATTCCTACGAAAGATGGAGGAACTCATATTCTCGGTTTCAAATCAGCTCTTTTGAGAATTATGAACGAAATCGGAAAAGAGAGAGAAAAAATAGACAAAAAAATCTGAGAATTTCAGTATTCCGATGTAACAGACGGTCTTTATGGTATCGTTACTGTAAAAATCCCTGAACCTCAATTTGAATGACAGACAAAAGGAAGACTTGGAAATAGCTATGTAAGAGGAGCTGTGGAAGATATGACCTATGACTATCTCAAAAACTATTTTGCAGAAAATCCTGAAGAATTTGATAAAATCTTCGCAAAAATCGACCTTGCTGCTAGAGCAAGACTTGCCGCAAAATTTGCAAAAGAAACCGTACTCAGAAAAAATGTCCTTGCTGGAGGAGTACTCCCAGGTAAGCTTGCCGACTGTAGCAAGAGAGGAAAGCATGGAACAGAACTCTTCATCGTGGAGGGAGACTCTGCGGGTGGAAGTGCGAAATCTGGTCGTGATAGTAAGTTTCAGGCAATCCTTCCATTGAGAGGTAAAATTCTTAATACCGAACAAGCTGTAATGCAAAAAATGATGGCAAACAACGAAGTAAAAGCGCTTATTACTGCCATTGGATGTGGAATCAAAGATAGTATCGATCTCGACGGCCTTAGATATGAGAAAATCATCATCATGACCGATGCCGATGTAGATGGAGCACATATTAGAACATTGCTTTTGACATTCTTCTTTAGATTTATGAGACCACTTGTAGAGTGAGGTCATGTTTACGCGGCCTGTCCTCCTATCTATAAATTTTCAAAAGGATCAAAATCCCTCTATGTTTATAATGAGGACCATACTCCAGCTATGTATGGATTCAGCGAAGATGAGAACGTGGAAATCCAAAGATATAAAGGTCTTGGAGAAATGAATGCAGAGCAGCTCTGGGAAACCACTATGGATCCTTCAACTCGCCAACTCAATCAAATCACAGTAGATGATGCTGAAGAGGCAGATAGACTCTTTAGAATTCTTATGGGAGAAGATGTCCAATCGAGAAAACACTTCATCCTCACCAACGCAAAATCAGTAAAATGACTTGATGTATAATCAGAAAAAAGACAGAAAAATCAGACTTCTGTCTTTTTTTTATAATCACAAATTTTCTTTGACAAGAAGAGAGAAATAGATATAAATCAGACTGTTTATTCTTTGTTCGTAGTATGAGGTCAGATTTTTTATCTTTTTTTATTGCGTTTGTAGCTGGAGGAGCTTTCATTGGCTGTATTTTAACCATCTATTTTTGGTGAAAAATTGCAAAGCAAAGGAAACAAGCCATAAAACAATCTAGAAGTGTAATTTTAGGAGAAGTAAGCGAAAAAATGCTCCCTATTTTTCCAGAGTTCCCCTACCATAGCAAAGATTTAGTATTTATAGGAAAAGGAGTCGATTACATTATCTTTGATGGACTCGCAGAAGGAGAGCTTCGCGATATTATCTTTCTTGAGATAAAAACTGGGAAAAGTCAGCTTAACAAGAATGAAAGAATGATTCAACAATTCCTATCAACCAAAAGAGCAAGATATGAACTAATAAATATAAAATATTAAAAAAGACGAACTCCAATAGAGTTCGTTTTTACTCAACTACAATAAAGAGATTTAATGCTCTCCTAATTCTGATTTTAAAAATTTAAGTTCAAAATTCTGAACCCTTTGTGCGATCAGAGGCTTAATAAAAATCCCGATCAATAAGAATACTCCAAAGAATCCGAGAAGAATAGCTAAATTAGGAAGATATACTTGTAAAACCACTCCTCACACTGCCTCTCTCATGGCAGCTATTGCATAGGTAAAAGGTAGAAAAGGATTGATAGCTTGAAAGAATTTGCTTGATAATTCTATAGGGAATGTTCCTCCAGCTGCGGAAAGTTGGAGCACCAAAAA
>JABCPD020000021.1 GCA_013333295.2 candidate division SR1 bacterium
AATAGTTTTAACAGAAATAGGCTTATCCTGATGATGCTCATCTACTTGAAAGCTTGCTCAATCTACCTCAGGAGCAATATTTACATTAAGAGGAGTTGAGTCTAGAGCAATCAATTGAACATTCCCAACTTTATCAGAAACTGAAGCACATAAATAGTTATTATTTTGACTTGAGTCAGAAAAGTTAAAATTAAAATGAAATGGCTCATTAGTTCATGCTAAAGGAATAAGACTATACACAGGAGTATAATCACTACAATTATTATCTGAACCCACTCCATAAGAAATAGCATCCGGAAGAACCCCCGCTCATCATTTATCTTGAGTTTTAAAAGAAACCTCAATCTTACTTCTATCGGGTGTAAAACTAAAGCTTATATCTGTCACTTCAGGTGCGGATTTATCTATGATATAATTTCACTGCTCTTTGGATTCTTGATTCCCTGCCTTATCTGTTGCAATAACTTTAACTTTTCCATTAGCTATTGGATTTGTAGCGGTGAAAGTACACTTCACCATATTTTTAGACACTTGAGTACAATCAAAATCTGCATAATCTAAAGTAGTAGAAGAATCAATAAGTACAGCAGTTTTATCTACTCATTGATCATCAGCAACTTCTATAGTAAATAATATAGAATCTTTCACAGTTGCTGTCAAAGGAGAAATAGTAATCGTTGGCTTTTTTGTATCATAAACAAGTCCAAGACTATTCGTTCACTCTGCTCCATTTTCATCTTGAGCAAAAACTTTTAGTCTTCAAGTTTTATTTGCTCCTTCAAACCTACATTGTACCTTATTTGTTGGACCATTATCAAAATCAACATCTTTACTAAATCCTAAATCTTGTCCATTACAAATAATCTTTTTCACTCCAGTTTTTTCAGGACTTTCTACTCTAATATGTTTAATTTTAAATCAACTTGGTGAATAGATTGTAAAATTTCCATTCATAGCTCTATTACTGAGCGTAATATTATTAGGATCAAATTCAATAATAGGAGGGAATTTAATTTCATTTTCTGAAACATTACCTACATTATCAAAACACTTCACCTTAACAGTATGTACAAGTTCTGTAGTTCTAAAGCTTAAATTCAAAGAATCTCAAACAGCAAACGGAGAAATTTTCTGTTCTACTCCTCCATCATCAGTATAAGATAACTCACATCCTGTAAGACCTGATGCTCCCACATCTTGAGCCACATGCAATGTCACACTTGGCGTATGAATTCCTGCGGTCGTATCAATACCAAGTTGTGCAGGTTCTGGAGCTTGAGTATCTATGAGATAACCTGTTGCTTGTATAGATGCTTCAATTTTTCTTCCTCATTCAACTGTTTTCGAAAATTTAATTCAGATTTTTCCATTTGGTCTTTCATGAGTAGAGGTAATTTTTACTGTACAATGTGCAACTTTATCATCTGAATCATCAAGCTTACAATCCAGATCAGAATAATCAACATTGGTCTGTGCTGAATCAATAGAGAATACCCCAGCATCTAGATCGGCTTGTGTCAATGGATACAAACTCTTAAAAGTAAACCTTGTATCCGTAATTTCTCCACTACTTTGCAATGTCGGTTGCGTGATTAGGAACTCTGGCTTACAGTCAAATTCATCATATCAAATACTTAGACCTTTGCTTACTAATTTATCTCTCAAGCCTCAGAAGGTACAATAGGTAGATTGAATGTGTATATTTTTTAGATTTGAAAGATTCGAAAAATTAGCATCTATAGCCTCTAAAAGTTTTTCATAATTTTCACTAGGATATCGATATACACCCTTTATCTTTAATTCATCATCTCTGATATAAATACCTGGAAAGGTAATGAGTTTTGAAAAATCCCATTTTGAAATATCTTGAGTAAAGCTTGATGCTCTATTAAACATTATTCGCATATTAGTAACTTTGCTCGTATTCCAGTTTTCTATTGGTTGATCAAATTTTCTCGCTGTTGCAAACATTCCATCCATAGTAGTAACATTGCTGACGTCCCAATTTCCTATTGGTTGATTGAAATTCTCTGCATTCGCAAACATACCATTCATATTAGTAACCTTATTCGTATTCCAATTTCCTATCGGTTGATTGAAACTTTTTGCATTCGCAAACATAGAATCCATACGAGTTACATTACTCGTATTCCAATTCCCTATTGGTTGATCAAATTTTGCTGCTCAGTAAAACATGGCCTGCATCGTAGTTACCTTACTGGTATTCCAATTTCCTATTGGTTGATCAAATTTTGCTGCTCAGTAAAACATATAGCTCATATTAGTCGCACTTTGAGTATCCCAGTTACTCAAATCTTGATTAAATGCCATTTGACCATCACGATCATAAAACATACTCTGAAAATCTGTCACCTTAGAGACATTCCAATTTGAGATATTTCATCCATTAAACTTCCTAGCACGCAAAAACATCTCATTCATAGTAGTTACACTACTCGTATTATCAAGCTCCACATTTTCTACCTGAGATTGATAAAACATTCGTTTCATATTTTGAACCTTTCAGGTTTTTTCTAATTTTACACTAGAAACTGAAGAATCTCTAAACATTTGTTCCATGTTTATCACATTCCCCACATTCTTAAAATGAACCGGTTTAGTCAATGATTTAGCATCTCTAAACATATGGCTCATATCAGTTGCACTTTGAGTATTCCACGCACTCAAATCCTGATTAAAGTTTTCTGCTTCACGAAATGTTTCTACAAAATTAACGACATTACTTACATCCCAGTTTCCTATATTCGATCAGTCGAAACTCGTATTTCAGAACATAAGCCACATATTAACTACATTACTTGTATCCATTCCATCAGGAAAAACAAGATTAGGCGTCTTAACATTCCAAAAAAATTTAGATGCATCATCTGGAAATTGCACCCCAGAAGTAAACTCAATCTTACTAATAGAATCAACTTCTAGTTTCAGAGTGTTTTTCATTGGAAACCATTTATTAGCGTCAATCTTACCATTCCCCTGAACAGTCAAAGTCTGTGCCGTCTGATCCCACACTCCATCTACATTTGTCCCAAGGTTAAAAGTCTGACTTGGTACAGAGACCTGAGCAGAAGCCAATCCTATAGAAATAAAACTTAGTAAAAATGAAAAAATCAACTTTGAAAATAGTCTCATTTTCTTATCTCAATGAAAATAAAATATGGACACTTTGATAATATTTTTATCAAAAGCAAAATCAACCTTTCTCTTTCTCAAAATCATCATTTCAAATACTTTTCGTTGACAAATTCAGTATTTTAGGACTAATAATAAAATTATTTACAAAAAAGATTGAGAAAACAATCTCTTTTCATATTATGAAAGATACTTTATGTTATTTTATAGCTCACATATGAATCTCGACCAAGCAAATCACATCGAATACGAACTTTATCTCAAAGGTCTCACAGAAGAAAACATTCGCAAAATCTCAGCAGACCTAGGAGAACCAGAACGAATGCTCCAGCATAGACTCAAGAGTCTTGAGGTATTCCACCAATTAGAAATGCCAAAATTCTGACCCGAAATCTCAGATCTCAATTTTGACGAACTGGTTTATTACGCCAAACCAAAAACCTGATCTCCAACCTATGTAAACGATCGAGACCAAGTACCTGCCGAAATCAAACAAACTTTTCAAAGACTAGGAATCCCCGAAGCAGAGCAAAAATATCTTGCCGGAGCTGGAGGACAATTCGACTCTACTGCAGTTTATCACAAGATCAAAGAAATCCGAGCAAAACAGGGCGTAATCTTTGAAGATATGAAAGAAGCGGTAATTAAATACCCAGATCTCGTTCAAAAATACTTTATGAAAACAGTTCCTATCAACGACCATAAATTTGCAGCTCTCCACGGAGCGGTTTGGAGTGGAGGAAGTTTTGTCTATGTACCAAAAGGCGTAAAACTAACTCAACCTTTACAAGCATACTTTCGTATGAATACGCTAGCTGGGGGACAGTTTGAACATACCCTCATTATCATTGAAGATGAAGCAGAAGCACAATACATTGAAGGATGCTCTGCTCCAAAGTACAACAAACTCTCGCTTCACGCTGGATGCGTAGAAATTTCTGTAGGAAAGCACGCAAAAATGAGATATTCATCAGTAGAGAACTGGTCTCTCAATACCTACAACCTCAATACCAAAAGAGCCATTGTTGAAGAGCATGGCCTCATGGAATGGATTGGTGGGAATCTCGGTTCTGGAGCGACAATGCTCTATCCTTGTTCAGTACTCAAAGGAGACTACAGCAAATCTGACAATCTCTCGGTAGTAATGGCATCCAAAGGGCAAAACCAAGATGTAGGAGCAAAAGTTATTCACCTAGGAAAATACACTACTTCAAATATCATTTCCAAATCCATCTCTACCCAATGAGGAATTTCTACCTATAGAGGATTGGTAAAAATCGGGAAAAATGCCACAGGTGCACTTGCTGGAATCAACTGTGATGCGCTCATCCTTGATGAAAAATCTATTAGCAAAACCATCCCTGTCATCGAATCTGAAAACGCAGATGCAATCGTATCTCACGAAGCCTCAGCTGGAAAAGTTGATGAAAATCAGATTTTTTACCTGATGAGTAGAGGACTTGAGGAAGAGAAGGCAATGTCATTACTCGTAAATGGCTTCATTTCTGGAGTCGTAAAACAACTTCCTCTCGAATATGCAGGAGAACTCAATAGACTCATCGAACTTGAGATGGAAGGAAGTGTTGGATAAAACCGAACGCTTGCTTTTTAGTTGATCAAAAAATCATAATAATGAATAAAAAAATAAAAATCTGACTTTTTTTGCTGTTTACCTTTATTGGGACAGGAATATCGTCTACACATGCCTATCAAGAACTCATGATTGAAGAAAGATGAGGAAAACCTATCAGAGTTATCAAAGTAGTTCTTGATGGAGAACATTTTGTAGTTGCCTCACCTGCTGGCCTCTGATGAGACACCACAGAAAACCTCGCAAAAAAAGTCTGAGGAAATACCGCGATCAATGCGGCTTTTTTCTGCCCAGATGACTACAGCAACTGTAGAATCAATGGGAAAAGGGTTACTCATACCATTTCCGAGAGAGTTTTTCTCTGAGATGGGAAATCACGAAGCCCTTTTTGGTGAGATACGAGTATTAGAGCGATTTTCTCTTTTGACAAAGAAGGAAAGCCATTTTTTGTACAAAAAAATAGCGGACTTCATGATGAAGGCCTCCGAAGTAATATCAATCAAGACAAACTTGATCAGATTTATTTTTGAATTTGAAACTTTCCTGTCCTCTTGCTCGAAGGAGAAGATGTAGTAAAAGCTTATGTAAACTACATCGACTCCAAAATGAGCTGAAGCGCAAACAGAAACTTCATTTGCTCAACTCAAGATTGAAAAACAGTCTATATGGGAGTAGTTTGAGGAATTAGCGTAAAAAAACTTGCTCCCTATCTAAAGGATCACCTCGGATGTCGAAATGCACTCTCTCTTGATGCCTGAGCCAGTACCGCAATGGTCTATGAGGGGAAAACTCTCGATAGAAGCCCAAGAACAAGAGTAATGGACGCTTTTGTCGTACTTACCAAATCCCAATATCAAAAACTCACCGGATCTACCCCCAATGGACAAGCTGATAAAATCACAGGATACCAAGGATATCTGCCAACTTCTGGAGATTTCCAGAAACTCAGCAAAATCCAATCCTCTCTAGATCAAATCTTCCTTATGTACGGGAAAAACAAATATAAACAAAAATTTATCAATCGCATCCGCAAGATGATTTCTCCTGAACTCTCCCTCGCAGACAAATGGCTCTACAATCAGCTTCTTATCTCACTTTATACCATCGATACGATGCAATAATGTCCACTAAAAGACAAAAAATCTGACTCTGAACCTGGAAACTCTCCTGACCTCAAACTATTGATACGATCAACTCTGCTCTCAAACTAGGATATCGCACTATAGATACAGCCTGGATCTACCAAAATGCCCCAGAAATCGCCTCTGCCATCAAAGAATCATGAGTTCCTAGATCAGAACTATTCATCACGAGTAAAACACGATTTGACTACATTCCCAACTACCAAAAACACCAATTTCAAAAGTCAGACTTTTCTTACTCTTTACGAAATCAAAGATTTGAAAAACACTTACAAGAATTAGAAACAGACTATCTAGATGAACTCTTAATTCATCGACCTACTCGAGAAGAAAACGATCTTGCCCTACTTGAAATCCTCTCCTCCTACCAACAAAAGGGAATCATCAAACATATTTGAGTATCAAATTTTCCGCTCTCTTACCTCAAACAGCTTCACTCAAAGCTCCCGATCCCTCTCTCTTGCAATCAAATCGAGTTCCACCCTTGTCTTTTTGATCCAGAGATGATCAATTATACAAAAACCAACAATCTTCAAATCATTGCCTATTCACCGCTTGCTCACTGACATCTCCTCAAAAATCCTATTATCAAGCACATTGCAAAAAAACATCAAGCAACCCCAGCTCAAATCTGTATTGCTCGATGTTTAGCTCAATGAGTAAGCCTTATCGTTAAAGCAACTACTCCTGAAAAATTAGTCCAAAACCTAAATTCAGAAAAGATCATTCTTGATCATCAGGATTTCGATCTTATTGCTTCACTTCCCAAAAACCATCGTTATAATAATCCCCCATTTTCTCCTACTTGGGACTAATCTTCATTAAACTTTTCTGAAACTGGAACAGATTGAAACTCTCTTGCATCCAAAATTGAATCAATCAAAATCAAAGTTTCTCAAAGTGCTCTCTTATTTTCATGCAATAAAATAATATCTCCAGGTTTAACCTTAAGTAAAGCTTCCTTCATCTTTTCACGAGACACTTTTTTATCCCAATCTCTGGTATCAATATCTCGAAATACAGGATTTTGATATCATCTTTCTTTCAAATAAGCAGAAAAATCTGACCTAAAATCTTGTTTTACCTTTTCTCCATACGGATAACGAAAATATTTAGGCCTCGGTTGTCCTATCTTAGCAAAATTAGTCTCAACTTTTTCCACATTCTCTTTAGCATCAGAAAGGTTTGTATATTTTTTAAAATTTTCATGAGCATAAGAGTGACTTCCGAGTTCATGACCAGCATCAACTAAATCCTTGGCAACTTCCTTGTATTTCTCTCCAACATTCTGCCCAACTCGAAAAAACGTTGCCTTTTGTCAAAGAGAATCAAGCATCTTTAAAATCTCTCTAGTATATTTATTAGGCCCATCATCTAGAGTAATAAAGACCTTATTTTCTATAGAATGCAACATGCGTTCTCTCCTTTGCGAAAAACTATCCTGCATACGAGAAAAATCCAAATCTAGAGACTCATCAGTTTTATTCTCAATAGAGCCTGTACCTTCATTCTCCTTAAGAACATTTACAATACCATCTCTAATAAAGTTATTCAATTGTGATCCGTGTTTCTGAGTAGGATTTTGACATGTTGCAACAAGCCCTGCTCCCAAAAGAAGATATTTTAACTTCATGAGTAGAATAGAATCAATAAAACAACACACAATATATCATTTTAATAACAAATGTCAAGACTATTGAAAGAGAATTAGCTTGTATCTGAAGATATTTTAAATATAAGAAAACTAATTTATTTACAGAGAAGAACCATGGAAAAAGCTCCTCTTATCTCAATCGTCATTCCCGCAAGAGTACAAAATTCTCAGCTCCTAGTAGACATTTTACACTGCTTAGAAAGACAAACTTTCCAAGATTTTGAAGTAATTATTGTTTGTGATAGATTCTTCTCTCACTTAGAATGGGAAATCTTACAATATCTCCTCTCTATAAAAACAAAAATAGCCTCAAAAATCAGACTTTTTTCTCATTTTAATAGCGACTTCACTCCAAAATCAGCATGAGGAGCCTCTTATGTAAGAAACTTTGGAATACTACAAGCAAAGGGAGAATTCATCCAGCTCTTCGACGATGACAATCGCTTTGATCAAAACTATCTAGACACTGCACTTAAACTCTACAAAGAAAAGAAAAATGAACTCAAAAGCGAGGTAGTAATCACGCCAAGCCTCTACTATAGAGACACTCCCAATATCCAAAACCAAGGATTTTTAAAATACAACTATCGACTTGCAAGACCGCAAATCAATTTTCTCTCTCCCGATCAAGATCTAACGCAAATTCAGATGTTTAGCGGAAATGGAGTATTTGCAAATGCAAAACTTATGCAAACCACACTCTACGACGAACAAATCGCCCGAATCGCAGAAGACTTAGATTTCACTTATCGTTTACACAAAAAAGGAGCAAAAATCCTGACCTTTGCCAATCTCAAAATCCAACACTTTGAAAGAGAAAAAAACATCTTGGAGCAAGCCTGGATCTGAACTCCCCTCTCTGCAGAACAAAAAATCAAAAATATTTTCATCCGACACAGAAAACATGCAAATTGGGCTCAGTTTTTGATCTTTATTTTGCGAAGTTCTCGAGGGATAGCGCTCTGGCTTTCTATCAAAGCCCTCTACTACGGACAAAGTCAAAAATTCCCAATTCTGACTTGAATTTGGAAGGGATACTACAGAGGATGGAAATCCATCTTCTCAAGCTAGTTCTGAGCATAAACAAGAAGTATCTTATCAGTATAGGGAGAAGGGAAAATATCAGCCTTAGAAAAATAGCTTGAAAGCTGACTTTTTAGAGCATTCCATTTTTGAAGATCAAGATCTGAGAGAATATGTATCTCTGCAATCAGATTTTTGATCTTTTTTCGATTCTCTGGAGAAAGATCAGATAAAACCTCATATTCCATACCTTCAATATCAAGCTTAAGCACATCAATCTGATCAATAGCATGATTATCTAAGTAGTAATTAAGATTTTCACAATGTACCGTTTGAAGCTGACCTTTCGAGTTCAAAAAAGATGATGTCTGAGATGATTGCATCGTTTTCTCAGGATTAAAGAAAAACTGATAATCTCAAGCTTGTTTTGCCAATCCAAAGCTATTAAAAACAATCTGATCTGAAAAATCCTCCAGATTCGCTTTTGCTTGCTCAAGGAGCTGAGGGAAAGGCTCAAAAAAATGAATTACTAATTCTGGATTTTGTTTCAATGCCCAAAGTGAAAAATATCAGACATGACCTCCAATATCAAAAACAACTTTTGCTCAAGCAAGACTTTGTTTTATCATCGCATATTCTTCAGTAACAAAAATCTCATGATACAACGCCTTATTGTAATCTTTCATCATAACAAAAAAGACTAAAAATCTGATTTTCAAAGTCTGTTTTTCTCCTAAAGGAATGCAAGAGTTTTTTCCATTGAAAAAAAGAAAGGAATCGCTACAGTTAAAGTCAGATTTATTTATTGCTTTGCGCACATGCAAAAGATTATCAAAGGACTAACCGTTTACAAAATAGGATACTGAGGAATTGGAATCGCCAGCCTTCCTGATGGAAAGAAAGTTTTGATCAAAGGAGGGGCATTACCATGAAGTATCGTAGATGTTCGCGTAGTCAAAAACAAAAAAGATTATATTGAAGCACACTTACTTGAAATCAGAAAATATGATGAAAAAATCATCAATGGGACCCCGCTTTGTGCTCATTTTTTTTCTCCAATTTGGGAACAAAATCAGCCAGCTCACAAAACAGGCTGTGGAGGTTGCAAGTGGCAAGTTATGACTTACGAATCCCAGCTTGCTCTCAAAGAATCGATTATCAAAGATGCTTTTTCAAAACTAAGTAAAACCCATCAAATCAACTTTTTGCCAATTGTGGGCTCTCCATTAGAAAAGGGCTATAGAAATAAAATTGAATTTAGCTTTGGAGTATACAAACAACTTAATGATGCCTTCAAAAAAGCAAAAAAATCCTGAACTCCAGAACAAGAACTTCTTGATCAAGGACTAGAAAAATATGCTGTTGACTCTGATTTTAATATTGGTTTCCACAAACAATGAGAGTTTAGCAAAATCGTAGATGTAGACTCATGTGGATTGATTAGCGAAAAAGCAAATCAGGTTTTTGCCTATTTTAAGAAACTTTGCTTAGAGTCTGGACTTCCTGTCTATGATCAAAAAACTCACCAAGGATTTTTCCGCCACTTAGTACTAAGAGAAGGGGTAAATACGCATCAAATGATGATCAACCTCTCCGTATCCAACGAAAACCTCAGTGATGAAAAAGGAGAAACACAACTTCGAGAACAATTTTTAGAAAAGATAAAAGCTGACTCATTCCTTCAAGATCAAGTTTCGACAATGATCATCAGCTACAACAACGGACTTGCCGATGTAGTAAATAACCCTGAAACTGAAATCAAAACCTTCTGGTGAGAAGGATCAATCTATGAAAAATTATTTTTCACTCAAAAAGAGGGAGAATGTGAAGCGATATTCAGGATTTGAGCTTCTTCTTTCTTCCAAACTAATACTCTAGGAGCGCAACTCCTCTTCTCAACTGCAATCAAAATGGCAGGGAAAATCGAAGGTAATGTATTGGATCTATACTGTGGAGCAGGGAGTATCGGAATTTCTCTCCTCAAACAAGGACTCTGAGAAGAACTTATCGGAGTAGAAATCGTGGAAAAAGCTATTACCGACGCTTGGCACAACGCAAAAATCAATGGAATAGAAGACCGTGTATTCTTTGTAGCTTCTCCTGCAGAAAAAATGCTCATCAACTATCCAGAACTTGAAACCAAGATCAAAAATATTGGACTGGTAGTGATTGATCCTCCTCGTGAATGACTCCATCCAAATGTAATTTCTTACCTCGGAAACTTGAAAAAAGAATATCAATTCAAACTGTTATACATTTCTTGCAACCCTATCACAATGGCAAGAGATGTCGAACTCTTGTCTACAGAAGGATTCAAATTCTCTCAAATACAGCCGGTTGATATGTTTCCCCAAACACATCATATCGAATGTATCACTGTGTTGGAATAAAGCGGAATTATCAACAGAAAAAGAAAGAGAAGTGGATTTCACTTCTCTTTTTTGCTTATATCTGCTATGAGGTTTGTTTAAAAAAAGCGTAAAAATAAGATCATTGTAATAAAAGCTGATCCTACTTTTTGTTCCATATTTTTTCAAAAAAAACTAAAAATCTGACTTACAGTATAGTCAGATTTTAATTTTTTCCGGATGTTTTTTATCATTAGAATTGTCGAGTAACATCCTTGAGATTCATTCCTCGTTCATTATGCTCTGGTACAAATACGCATCTAAATCCGATACCACTTGAAGTTCCTTTTATAATAAATTCTCCTCTATATTCTCCTGCATACGTAGGTCCATCGAAATTCTTTGATTCAGGATTCAATACTTTTACCCCTTCTTTACATACATGCCATATATAGTTTTTATGTGCATGATATGCATCTTCAAGAGAGCTATATTCATTTGACTTAGAAGAGCTCTCAACACTAACAGTTCATGCACTATCAGTAGGAGTATATTCCCCATCACTTAAAATAGCTCATAGCATTCCTATCAGCATAGGTAATCAAAACAAAATCCCAAGTGCTCGTAAGCATCACGTCTTCCATTTATTTTGTTTTTCATTTGATTCGAGAGCTTTTATATGCTTATTCCTACACTTTGGACAAACAAAATAGTTATTCCCCCTATATGCTTCATAGATTAATCCAGGGATAAAGAAAAATAAATAGAGCAAACATCAAACTGCAGAACTTCAACTCCTTTCATATTTTTTGTCTCTCCCTCATAATGACATTCAGGGCAAAAAATCATTTTAGACCACTCAAACATCCCCCTTTTTACTAAAGTTTGTGTTTTTTTATACTTATCTTGTATAAATTCTCAACAGTGCTTACATTTTACCGCCTCTTCTGGTATTTCTCAAGTACAAAAAGGACATTTTTTCATGACAAAAAATTAAGATATAAATAAGGGGTATATATGTTTTTTATGTAGAAAGTCAAGGGAAGAAAAAAATCTGACCATTAAGACCAGATTTTTATATCCCATATTTCCCCCTCAAATGATCAAATAGTTCTTCTTCTGTTTTGATCTTCTTTTGTGGCTTGGGAAGAACCTCAGGATGCTGGATTGCGATATTTTGCTCCATTAGCACACTCAGTACCGAGTAAGTCAGATCAAAGACTTCTTCTCTACTGAGATGATAAAAGTGCATGATAGAGCAAAGGGTGTATTGCATCATCTTCAGATCATATTCAGGATCTGGATTCCCTTCCCCTATTTTAAACCCAATTCTTTCATGAGGGTGGTATAAAATTCTTCTCTTTTTTCGATAGTAAGCTCTGCGAGGACTTTATCGAGTTCTTCATAACTTCCCTCAATAAGAATTTCTTTTACCAGTGATTCTGCACTTTCCTTATCTTTGATATTGAGAAGTGTTCTAATCGTTGGCTCTCTGAAGATTCGTTTTTTCTCTTTAAAGAATACTTCATGAGTCTTGTATCCTTGCATAAAGTCTTGGAGACGAATTGCTTGCTCTTTTTAAGCAAGCATATAGAGTCAAACTAAAGAATTAAGAATATTTTTTAGAAAAAATAATTAAAAAAAGAAAGGGGGGGCACCTCTCTCTCTTTATTTATAATCATTCAAAATAAATTACCACAATAGTGGGTAATTTAGATCTTCCTCATTAATACATTCCACCCATTCCTCACATACCAGCTTCTGCACCGTGACTATGTCCGCAGTTACATTCTGACTTTGGGAGATCAACGATAACCGTTTCCGTAGTGAGGAACATTGCTGCAGTCGATACCGCATTTTCCAACGCTACTCTCAATACCTTTGCTGGATCAATAATTCCTGAAGTAAACAAATCCTTGAAAGTCCCTTCTTTAGCATCAAAACCAAAGTTAACTTGATCAGATTCTTTTACTTTTTCTACTACTCGATCTCACTTGAAACCTGCATTATCTGCAATTTGCTTTACAGGATATTGAATAGCATTTTTTACAATTTCAATCGCTACCTGCTCATCTGGATCATCAAACTTAACCGCATCCAATACCTTTGAAAGCTGAAGCAAAACACTTCCTCCTCCAGCAACAATTCCTTCTTCAATCGCAGCTCTAGTAGCATTAAGAGCATCTTCAATCTTGTATTTCTTGTTTTTCATTTCCATTTCAGTTGCAGCTCCCACCTGGATCACTGCCACACCTCCTACGAGTTTTGCAAGTCTTTCTGCCAATTTTTCTCTATCATAATCAGAAGTAGTTTGAGAAAGCTGACCTTTGATCTGGTTTGCTCTCGCTTCAATCTCATCAGGATTTCCTTTTCCAGAAACAATAACCGTGTTATCCTTTGAAGAGATCACTTTCTCGGCCTTACCGAGCATATCAATAGTAGTATCTTCTAGCTTGATTCCAAGTTCTTCTGTAATCAAAGTTGCTCCAGTTACCACAGCAATATCTCTAAGCATTTCCTTCTTCCTATCCCCAAATCCTGGAGCTTTAATCGTAAGAATATTGAGCATACCTCTAATTTTATTGAGTACAAGAGATGCCAAAGCTTCTCCATCTACATCTTCAGCAATGATTACAAAATCTTTTTTTCCTGTAGCAGCTACAGATTCCAGCACTCACAAAATTTCTTTGATAGAGCTAACTTTCTTGTCAGTAACAAGAATATATGGCTTTTCTACTACTGCCTCCATTCTCTGAGTATCAGTTACCAGATAAGGGCTAGAATATCCTTGATCAAATTGCATTCCCGTTTTGATCTCCTTGGTAAGTCCAATAGATTTCCCCTCTTCTACAGTAATAGTTCCATCCTTCCCAATCTCTTCAAATACCTCAGAAATCAGATTTCCAACTTCTTCATCTTGTGCAGAAATAGTCGCTACTTGTCTGATCTTTTCTGGGCTATCAACAGGTTGAGCTTTTTGATGAATTTCATGAGTAAGGATTTCAACTGCCTTGTGAAGCCCCTTTCCAAGAGAAAAAGGATTCACACCAGATCTTACATATCTAAGTCCCTCTTTTGCCATAGCATGAGCCAATACTACAGTTGAGGTTGTTCCATCTCCAGCTTCTTTATTGGTCTTTTCTGCTGCCTCCTTGATCATATTCGCTCCGATATTCTCTGACTTATCTTCAAGTTCAATCTCCTTTGCAACAGTTACCCCATCATTAGTCACAATAGGACCACCATAACTTCTCTCGAGAATAACATTTCTTCCCTTTGGACCCATCGTTACTTTAACAGCATTTGCCACAGTTTCAATTCCTGAAAAAATACTTTTTCTAGCATCATCGCCAAAATGTAATGTTTTTGCCATAATTGTTTTATAAAATAAGATAAAAATTCTGATTTTTTCACCATTTTTTGTCTAATTCCTTAATTTAGATTCTCTTGTACTGCTCTTGAAAAGGGATACGGAAACGTGGACCATGAATTCCACCTTCATCACGAATTCCACAAGTAACTACTAGAGAAACCTCTGCTCCTCTTGGAAGCTTCAATATCTTTTTAATTCTATTTGAATCAAATCACTCCAATGGACAAGTATCATAACTGTGTTCTGCCATTGCCAACATAAATGTTTGAGCTACCAATGCACAGCTTTTGTGAACAACTGTATTCATATCAGATTCTGAAACCTCACGAACTATTGGTCTAAAAAATCCAACAATCCATGCAATAGTTTTCCTTCGCATACCCAAAAGTCCACAAAAACGAGAGTATAAACTAGGAACGAGTTTTTTATAATAATCTTCAACTTTTTGAATTCTTCAAGCTATTTTATCCTCTGGAGCAGTTTGTCTAATATTGTCTACATTATCTTGAAAGACAGCTTGAGCTCTTTGAGCATAGAGATCTTGGCGAGTTACAAAAACAATGACCTCTTGTGCGGTCTTCACAGATCACTGCCCAAAACATGCCTCTGCAATTTCAGCCAATACCTTTGTATCTACAATATGATACGCCTCCCAAAGCTGCAAATTTGAACTAGTTGGCGCCAACTGTGCAAGCTCAAGACAATGCTGAACAACCTGCGTATCAATACGATTTGTTTTGCTATATCTACGAACAGCGCGACGATGTTCCAATAATTTCTCTAACATTAGAAATATACTAAATATAAAATACCTGTACTAATTAGCTTTCCATAATATCTGCAAGCCTTTTTAGTGGATCTTCTGTAGATTTTGTAGTTGAAGAGGTAGATTTTACTGTAGAAGAAGACTTTCCTCAAGAAGTCTGATTTCTTACATTATAAAGCAATTTAATAAGCTTTTCATAAGTAATACTCTCATTCTTTTTATAAGAAAGCTCTCCGACATCTAATCCTAATGCAGAAGCCCTATCAAAATACCCTTGAGCCCAATGTCTACCTCCCCTGATCGACTCATCTTGAGTACCATCAATAATCCTCATTACCAATGCTACAGCCTGACCATTAGTCAACTTTCGCAAGGGATAAAGAGAACCATTTTCACCATTGAGCACACCATAAGCACAAAGTTTTTGCAAATCTACCTGATATTCCTGATCTGCCTTGGATAAGTCTCTAGCATTACAAGTTCTAGCCTGGTATTCTTTAAGTGCAACCTTATCTATGAAACGCACAAGAATAGGTGCAAACTGAGCCCTAGTAATGTTTTTTTGACCTTGATCCGTACTAGAGGAATTTATAAGATTGTGCTGATATGCCCAATCAAATGCCTCATGCGCAAAAGTTCCATTTACCAGACAAGCTGTTAAGATAGCAGCTCAAAAGATTCGCTTCTTCATGTTTGTATAAAAAAGTTTTAAAAATCAGATTATTGTGCCTGTTTTGCCATAATATAAGACTGTTTCATAACAAGATATTTTACAGTCTTTCATTCTTCTTCTACTTCAAGCTCATCAAGAGCATATTTCCCAAAATATACAATATCTCAAATTGCAACATCGATAGGAGCTCTTGAACCATTTTCAAGGATTTTCCCATTTCCAACAGCAACAACCTCTCACTTTGAAGGTTTTTCATTACTTTCTGGGAGAAGTATTCCTGACTTTGTTTGAGTTTCTTGAGCTAAAGGCTTCACAATAATGTGATCCTCCAATGGAATCAGTTTTGTCATTTATTTGTATTAAGAGAATAAAATATATCACCAAAATAAAGATGGTGCTATGATTATAATTATGAAAACAAAAAAATCAAGAGAAAGATCATTATTCTTCTTCATCTTCAGCAAAATCTTCAACTACAATAGGCCTCCCCCATCTAATTCCCTGAATAAGAAAACAAAATCCCATAACCATCAACACCAATCCAAAAAGAGAAATCAGGGTTAAGACCATTGCAAAACTATTTAATCCAATAAAAATAGCACTCAATATAATCAAAACTCCCATAATCCAAAGAAGAGAACTATAAGGAAGACCTACTTCTTGCCTAGCTTTTGCAATACTAAGCAAATTATATCAAAAGATCGCTAAAATTATCGCCAAAATCACAACCCCAAGTGAGAGTATAAACTGCATAATAGCTGGAAAAAACAAAATCAACAGGCTAAAAACAAGCTGAGAAAATGCAGCTAAAATCAGATTTCTTTTTAAGTTTGAATCTGGTTGATCAACCAAGAAAAAAAGAGAATAAAACAAACTCAAAATACTTTCAACAGCAAAAATAATCACAATCATTTGCAAGCTTTCTCCTGGGAAAAACAATAAAATTCCTCAGAGGACCATTAACAACAACCCCTTAAAAATCAAATAACTCTTCATGATAATTTTATCAAATAAATTTTTGCACTTATAGAGAGCAATATAAAGCTTATATGAGTTTTTCTCAAAGATGCAAGTGTTTTTCATTAGAGAAAAAAAAGAAATCTGATTCAAGTTTTCCTTTCACCAAAGCACAATAAACTTAAAAATAAAAAACGCTTGATTTTGTATTAAAAATCTCCATACTCAAAATAAAACTTCATTTCGTCAAAAAAAACTATGACAGAACTCAAACCTTTTCTTAAAACCACACCAAGATACCTCAATATTCTCGCACAAAATGGAATTTCTACTATCAAATCTTTTTTCAATTATTTTCCTAGAACCTATGAAGATCGCGCCTCTATCCAGCCACTTAACAACCTCCAAATTAATGAAAAAGGGACAACAGCTACAAAAGGAAAAATCATCTCAAAAAAAGTCATTCGCCGCTGATCCAAAACACTTTATGACATCACTTTCTCAGATGAAAACTGAGCATTGGGAACTATCTCAATTTTTAATTCAGGATACTTAGCGAGCAAAATCATCGAAGATCAACGATACATCATTGTAGGAAAACCAACTTTCAAATATGGGAAAACAATCTTTTCTCATCCTGACATCGTCCCCTCTTCTGAAAGCTGAGAAGTACAATATCTCCACAATTCAGGACGTATATTCCCAGTCTATTCTGAGATGAACGGAATCAAACCCGGACGATTCGCTCAAAAAATTCGAGACAATTTAAACCAAATCCCAAATTATTTTTCAGAATACCTTCCAAACCAATTTCTAAAAGATTTTTCACTTCTTTCTGTCCCTGAAACTATTAAAAACATCCACTATCCAGACTCTCATAATCTCAAAAACCAGGCTCTTCATAGAGTATTTTTTGACCGCCTCCTCAGAGTCCAACTCTTTTCACTAATGAACAAACAAAACTACCAATCTGCAACTAAACAAATTTCCACAGATCAACAGCGAGATATCCTCAAAAAAATGCTCTCTCTCCTCCCCTTTGAACTTACTACTGCACAAAAAAAAGTTGTAAAACAGATTATTGATGACTTTCATTCAGGGAAACCTATGCTTCGCCTCCTCCAATGAGATGTCTGAAGTGGAAAAACCATCGTTGCAACACTTGCTGCTTATTACATCCGTACTGTTTTCTGAGGACAAACTGCCTTTTTAGCCCCTCTTGAAGTTCTAGCGACCCAACACTACCGCACCATAGCAAAATTTCTCCTTCCTCTAGGAATAAGAGTAGAATGCATCACCGGTTCTTTAACAAAATCTCAAAAAGAAAAAATCAAGTCAGACCTTAAATCATGAGCAATCCATGTCATTATCTGAACTCACGCACTCCTACAAGAGGGAATTGATTTTCAAAACCTCCAATATGTCATCATCGATGAGCAACACAAATTTTGAGTTAAACAAAGAGCTTTTTTTAAACAATTTAACTCACCTCACATTCTACAAATGTCTGCTACTCCGATTCCAAGATCAATGGCAATTGCTTTCTTTGGAGAGTTCGATGTTTCTATTATTGATCAACTTCCTTCTGGAAGACTCCCAATTCAAACTAAAATCATTTCAACTAATGAAGAAACTAAACTCAAGCCTTGGATTTTAGACAAAATAAACAAAAATCAAAAAATCTTTATCGTAACTCCTCTAATCGAAGACTCGGAAAATCTTGATGAAGTCCTCTCTGCACAGTCAACCTTTTACGAAATGCAAGCACTTTACCCTGAATTAGACTGAAAAATCTGACTCCTTCACGGAAAACTCAAACCAAAAGAAAAAGATCAAATCATGTCCGACTTTAAAAACGGGAAAACAGTAATGCTAGTCTCAACAACCGTTATCGAAGTAGGAGTAGATATTCCAGAAGCAACGGTTATGATTATCAAAAATGCAGAAAGGTTTGGCCTTGCACAGCTTCATCAGCTCAGAGGAAGAATAGGAAGATCATCTCTACAATCTTACTGTTTTCTCCAAACTCCCAAAAAATCAGGAGATAGCTACAACCGCCTAAAAGCTATGGAAGAAACGACTGATGGATTCAAACTTGCACAATTAGATCTAGAAAATCGTTGATCTGGAGAAATTTTAGGTACAATGCAATCTGGAATCTCAGACATTCCTATCGAAATTCTCACAGACATGACCTTTCTCGAAAAGGTACAAAAAGGAGCTTACTGGCTCCTCTCTCAATATCCAAACCTACAAGGACTTCCAAAACTCCAAGCCTTCCTCAATGAAAAAATTTGAGATATCATGGCATAAGACACAAAAAATATGAAAAAAGACAAGAAATCAGACTTTTATTGTCTTTTTTTGTAAAAGGAAACAATTTCAAAAGTATTAGGTTTTAGAGATCTCAATTGCACAATCCAATCCTTACTCCATGGCAAATACAAATGAGAAATCAAATTTTCCCTTCGGTCTTCTGTAAGTCTTACTCCATTTCTTCTATATCGCTCAAGCTCCTGAGGTAATTTCTCAACAATTTCTCTTCCCATCATGTCAACCTCAACTGTTCAAGGAAAACAAATTTTTTTAAGCATCCTAGCCTTTTCAGTTCCCTTTTCTTCACTATGCTGCTCCAAAACATGCATTAACGCTTTTTTTGTAAAAATAACTGAAGTTCTACCAACCCTTTTTTCAGCTAAAACCTCAGAACTTACTCAGCTATTCAAAACACTCCCCATCAGGCAAACAACAAAGTTAAAAACACTAAAAGTATATCTGTTTTTTTCAAAAAAGCAAATTATAAAAAAAGCTTGACATTGCTCAAAAAAAAGATATATATAAATTATCTTTGCAATTCCGCAAAGATATAAAATAAAAAGAATATGAAAAGAAACACAACCGTTGTAACAATGCTCTTAGATGGAGAGATTCAGCATTCTAGGCTCATGTGTGAGCTTTCTGAGATCCGAGCTAATGGACTTTCCGAGAACCAAGCTCGACATAAAAGGGAGTGGGATGCAATACAAGATAGTATAAAAAAATATGGCGATCGTGGTTTTGATGGTCAAAAAGAAGCTATCAACTCAACCTTCACCTCCACAAGAGAGTCAATCGAAAGAAAGTACAGCAAGCAAGTTGAGTTATACACTCGAGCATGTACGATCAAGATTGAAAAAGAACACCTCTTCTTATCCATTACGGAAGCAATGCCGTATGGACTCACCCCCCAACAAAAAGCGGACCTCCTTGAAGCCCACTCTACAGAAAGAAACAAGGCACAAGAGATCTCAATGGGCGAAAAGAAATTTATTCTTTTCGACGCTAAGATCGAAATTCCTGAAAACCTTCTCAACGAAGATCCTAGAGAAAACGAAGATTTCCAAGACTGGATCTTAGACGCACTAAGACACAACGTTCTGTTCGGTGTATTTCTCGCAACAGAATGGGCGCCTGATTTAGAATATCAGATCGCCTAACCACACAACAACTCAACACAAAAAACCCACTCTGAATCAGGGTGGGTTTTTTACAAACAAACTTGCAAAAAAACAAAATCTGACTATACTATACAAATGTTTAGATACCTTCATCGCCATGCTACTCCAAGAAGTCAAAATTTCAAACCTTTTAAGTTTCCCTTACTATCCAGATCTAAGAAAAGCAGAACCTATTTCTTTTTTTTCACAAGGAGGTTTTGAGTGAATGAGAATCCTTATTGGGAACAACGCTTCAGGAAAAAGCAATTTTGTAACCATCATAGAGGAATTTTTCTCAACCCTCATCTATGATTTCAACTATAATACCTCCTACCTTACTGATCCTGATTTTCCTATGAGATCATGCATTTCCCTACTCAAAAACACCACCACAAACCTCCACCCCAACACAAAATACCCAGACAAAAGCTCTAAAATTCAGATTTCTATTCAACTATCTTCAAACGACTTTGAAAACATCTGATTTGTCTGCAAATATTACAAAAAAATCAATCATCTTATCAAAACCTACTCTACCCTGCCATTAAGTTTTCCTGCATTCTCACTAGCTGATGTCCAGAGCAAAAAACAAAGCCTAACATTAAATGCAACTTTTGACGAAAAAATCCAAGAATTTTTTATAGACACCACAGTTCTTGACGAATACGATCTCTTCATTCTTCAATGTATCCAATACCAAAAACTCCTCCAGATTCTCATTACTATTTTTAATGAAAAATAAAAAAAACCTGAAGAAAGAAAACGATATCTCCTCAAAAAGACTTTCTCAATCATAAATACCCAAAGAGATACCTTTCAGTTCAACAACTTCATTGATCCACACGACCTTATCAACGACATTCACTACAACAAAAAAAGCCTCTCAGGATACTCTAGCACCATAGGGAAACTACGAAGTATTTTTGAAAATTTTTCTCAAAACCAACTCTTAAGCGCAGACAATTCAGAATCCGATATGCAAAAAAAGCTAGAAAAATCTGTCTTTTTCCGCTCTCTTTCTTCAACCATTGAACGCTTCCTCTGAAAAAAACTCCTTGTAGAATACATCAACCATAGCATCAGTCTTTCACTAATCGATCAAAGCAAAAGACCAGTCTATTTCAAGGAACTCAGTAGTGGTGAAAAATCCCTCTTGATGATTATTTTTGCTCTTTACGGGAATGATCTAGAAAACGGCTTTTTAATTATCAATGAACCAGAACTCCACCTTCATCCACAAATTCAAAAAGAACTCGCATTAACATTTGAAAAGCTCACGGGAAACCAAAATTCTCAATTTATTCTTTCAACAAACTCTCCGCTCTTCATCAATGAAAATAATATTACCAACGTGTATAGAGTATATAAAGACGAAAATCAGACCTCTAACATCATATGTCCAAAGATCAATGTCGACTACGATGATGCAACGCTAATCCACATGCTCAAATTTGAAAATCTATCAAAAATATTTTTTGTGAGCAAAATTATTCTCGTAGAAGGAGACACCGATGCCTATTTTTTCAGTTTTTACCTTAACTATCTCAGATCTCTCCCAGAATGGAAAAATAAAATCGCAGATTATGAAGTCATTAATATCAACGGAAAATGATCAGCAAAAACCTGGATCAGATTCTCAATAAATTTAATATTAGCAACTTTTTTATTTGAGACCGAGACAATACCGTTGATTACTGATTTTTTTCAAAAGCAGAGCTCAACAAATTCTATCTCCTAGCAAACAAAGCCATAAAACAAAAAGAAAAACATGAAAAATACACAGATTACTACAACAGACTAGTAAGAACAATCTTAACATTCAGTCCTAAAAAGTACAGAGCAATCATCAAAGGAATCGAAAGACTCTACAATGATAATGTTTTTATCCTCAAAGAATGAGCAATTGAAAGTTACATTTCAGTCGAAAGAAAAGGATTAGGACAGGTTGCCTATTTTTGTAATCATAACTTTGAAGACTGGCTCAAAGATAGTAACTTTGCGTCCCAACACAAGGAACTAGAAACAATTATGCATCTGATTTTCAAATAATTTGCGCAACCTCTTCTCGAGACAGTTCCTCAAGCCTCTTTTTTGCAAGAGATTCAGAGATATTAAATACTCTTTGATGCTCTTGTTTTTTTTCAACAATTTTAGCAATTCTTCAAAGAGTCTTCCTACTATAGGGAGCAAACAAATTTAAAAAAAGCTCTAAATCCTGAAAATTAACAGGTTCTACCCTCTCTTTTCTAATAAACTTCACAAGACAGCTTTTTACCTTAGGTGCAGGAGAAAAACACTTAGGAGGGACCATCTTTAAGTACTTGACTTCATATGCCCAGTTCAATAACCGCCATAAATAAGATTTTTTTTGCGCAGAAGAAATAATCTTTTGTCAAACCTCATCCTGAATCATAAAAATACCTCAGAGAAAACAAGCCTCTCCATCAGTAAAAAGCTTTCTAAAAATAGGAGAAGTAATATAATAAGGAAGGTTTCCAACAGCCAAAGTCTCTTTAATATTTTTTCAAAGTCCTTGTAACTGACCAACAACATCTACCTCCAAAAAATCACCAAAAACAATCTGTTTTTTCTCAAGTCAAACCTCTAATAAATATGGCTCCATCGTCAAATCTTTTTCAACAACAAAAAAATCTCTAGAGACATCCTTAATCTTCCTAGTAATAGCTCACTTCCCTGGACCAATCTCCATAAGTGCCTGCGCCTGCACTTCCTCATACATTTTTGCTATTGCTGAGCCAATATAGCTTCTCATACTGCTATCCTTCAAAAAATTCTGCCCCAAATAAGTAGACATAACTAGACAATTTTTAAGATAAAATACCATATCGCAAAAGATTTTCTTCATTTATAGACTGATTTCTCATTTTTTTTACTTCTATCCAAGCCTCAATAGAACTTTGATCTCAAGCATCAACATAATACGAAATCAAAGCATCAATAAATAAATCCAACATTCAAAATTCCTGAATTTTTTTCAAAAACTGTAACTTTAAATATTGAGAATCCTGTGCAAAAACTGAGAAAACCCATCAACAAAAAATTCAGCCAAATCTCCATCCTTCTCAAGCTCTTTCAAAAATGTCAATCAAAGTCAAGATCTACCTCTTGCCATTTTCACAACCATATCAATAAGTTCCTGGTTATTGATTAGTGTTTTGTTTTGCAAAAAATCGAGCATTTGAGATATAGACAGAGGAGAAAATCTTACAACCAAGGCTCTAGAGAAAATAGTTGGTAAAATTGCCGACTCATCAGAAACAGTAGCAAAAATAAACCTATTTTTCAGGGGCTCTTCACAAGTTTTGAGAAATGCATTCATAGCAGCATTGCTCATTCTTTCGAGATTCTCAATCAATAAACACTTTTTCCCACTAAATGCAGACTGTTGAAGCCAAGTAGAAATCTCTCTTACTCACTTATTTTCATAATTTTCTCAGTTTGACAATGGTATTATTTTCTGACTAGAAGGAGTTTCCACTGCCAAGGTATGTGTTTTTTCTAGATCCTTACTACAATCTCTTATCCAAAGCAGATCCTGATGCCTATAAGGTCAAAGAAATTCTCCCAAAAGCTGAAGCAAGTAAGAAGTCTTACCTAGTCCTGACTCTCAAACAAGAAGAACAAACAAAGGTTTTTCTTGGTCATGGTGATGGTTTAAAATTTTTTCAATAATGGTTCTAGATTCTTCATTACCATATCGCATAATTATTCATCTTTACAAATCAAAATACCTCCCTTATACCATTCTTAGCAAAAAAAACAAGAAAAAAAATCTGAATTAAAGTTAATCCATTCTATGTCTATGATTTAGATAGATTTATCTCTATTTTCCTTTTGTCAATGATTAAATAATCTCCCCCATAATTCGCAAGAAAAAATCGTTCAGATTTCTGACTTTATCTTTACTTTTCATCTCATTCTTCTATACTTTTATAGGTATTATTTACACTTACAACAAATAATATGTTCAGAAAAAAAACACTTTGAATAATCGTACTTCTTATCTATACTATTACTCAAGTCCTTTCAGCAACGGGGACTATTCAACGAAATCAAGTATTCGCTGCAGAAAACAACCAAAACACAATGACAAATCTCGTTGCTGTTTTAGTAGACGATAAAATTTATCCTCAAATTGAAACAGACCTTAAACGATATACCACTCAATATATCCAAAAAAAGTATGAAAATAGCAAAGCCTTAGTCCTCAAAATAAACACTTCTGAATATACCGCTCCTGAGATCACCAAAATGCTAGAAAATCTCTATTTCAATTGAGAAAAAGGCACTTCTAGCCAATTGATCTGAGTTATTATGGTAGGAGAAATCCCACTTCCAGTACTTAAATATCAAGATTACATTTTCCCATCAGTTTACCCCTATGTAGATTTTCTTGAGCAAAAATATACTTGGAACGAACATGAAGGCTTTTTTACTCAAAACAAAGATTCTTGACAAGCTGAAATCTGGCACTGACTTATTAATTTTAAAAATGATGCATCAAAATACCATAATTTCTTTTCTAAGTTAAAAACCTACAGTGAGAATCCAGGAAAATTTGTAGATAAAAAAATCCGATATGATGACTTCCTTGCTCTACAAAATAACTTTCTCCAAGAAGCAAATAGCCTTTATAAAAATAAAATAATCTTCACTGAAGACCTCCTCTATCATCGCTACACCGACCTCCTTTTCAATACCTTACAATCAGACAATACCCAAGAAAACAATGAGATCATCTCATGACTCTCCGATGCTCTAAAAGAACTATGAGACAATTCAAACCTCTCAACTTCAGGACTGAATAATCAAACAAAAACACCGACCGCCTTTCTTAAACAAAAAACAGAAAGTCTGACCAAAGATTACATTTCCAGCATAAGTACTGAATATCAAAGAACTCTAAACGAAAATATCAAAGCTTCTGATAGACGAAGTTCCACCTGAGCAGATACCCATTACAAAAAACTCCAGCTCAAAGATACTCTTCTCCTATGAGATAATGAAACGCAATGACTTTTAAAATCACTGAATGATAAATTAGAAACTTTTATTGATCAAAAAGTTAAACAGGAAAATTATGCTATGAAATCTGTAATACCTACAGAATATTTTAGCAATAAAGATTACCGTAAAAAATTCCTCGTTCGAAAGCGATACTTTCCAGAGTTCAGAGATACTTATAGGTTTTTCTATTTTTGACAAGATGCAAATACTCTAGAAAATGCAGAGCAAGCCTCAATTTTTAGGGGAACTTTTAGAAATTTACAAAAAATCTGATCCTATTCTTCAATCATCTCTGATCCAAATAATCCCGCAAAAACAAAGAATGATCAAACAAATCTCACTTCAAAAAATCTATGAGCCTCCTATGATCTTTTTTCTACTCAAGTACAAGCCAATAGAGCCTTCAATATGCTAAAAACTCAGGAAGAATACAATCTCTACCAAAAAGAAAAAACCTATGCAAAAGTGGATTATCATTGTACAAAAAGACGATTTGGACTCAAATGGAAGCGAGTTCCGTGCTCCAGAGTCGAACGAAAAGGAATCTGAAAATGTAATCCAAACTCATCAAATCAAAAAGACCAAGCCGATTGTGAAAACTTTCAAGAATTTGGAAATAGAGTACGAGGAGGAGCTACTCCACTTAATATAACCGGGATATCAGAACAATCTCCTCGCATCCAGTCTCCTTATGATCCAAAATCTGCACGAAAACCTATCTTTAATATTGCGGGAAGCCTTGCTCTAGATAAAGCAGAAACTCCAGCAACTTCATTTTTAGGACTTAAACACTATATTTCACCAACAAAAACACAACGAAAAGAATGAGCCCTAACTAAACCAACAGAACATATCGCCGCAGAACCTCTCGATTACTTCAATCTCAAACTGAATAATCTCAATTTTAACAGACTTTCAAATTCCTCTTTCAGTTTTCATAAAACAAAAAGTTCAAAAACAGATCTAGAACTGCGTTATCAATACAAAATCATCGATTCTACGATTAAGCATACCGCTACAACATCAGACCAAATCAACGGAGGAGAAAGAGCAAAATACGGACAAGGGACAGAGAACTACAATAATTACCTTCAACTTTCTTCCTCTCTCAAAACCCCAAACGATACTGCATCAGCACCTCTAATCAACGCATTCTCAAAAATCAAAACACAACTTACATCAATCAGAAATTCAATTCAAACTTCATCAACGAAATCCCAAGTTCAAAAGATACGGACAGATGAAGAAAGATCAGATTTTTCTAAACTTTCTAGTGGGCTTAATAATATTTTCAGTGAGTATAACCAAATTATCTCACAAGAGATCAGCTCAAATTTTACCAATACAATAGAAAATATCAAATTTAAACAAATTGAAAAAGAACCGCAATTATCACTTCACAAAAGTCAGCACGATCAGATTCTAAAAAATATAAATACATCAAAGTCGTTTTTAACTAGACAAATCCCAATCTCTGAAACTATCTTTAATGGTTTTATAACCCTTGATAGATTAAATAAAGAAATCTGAACGCTCATCAACAATAAAATAACCTCTCTAGAAAACCAAATCAATATACTCAGAAATAATCTCACTCAAAATCAAACTCAAATCAAAAATCTAGTAGATCTACTATGAGAACGAGAAAAGTTAAAAACAAGATCAATGATTATTTCACAAGAACTATCAAAAGTAAATGAAATCTCTGAATGTGAGACAAATCACGAAACATTAGGGTCTCTTCTCGGTAAACAAACAGACATTATTTCCTCTCCAAATGCAAACTCAGCTCAATGTAAAATAGATAATGAAACAGAAGGCTCAGGATCAAGTAATGAAACAGCAAATAACCACCTTAAAGATCAGCTCACTCTCCTAGAGGAATGAGAAAATATTTTCAAAAAAACCTTTTCTGCTGATCCAAATAATCCTAGTGTAAAAATTGAGGCAATTAATGCTACAACCTATGACAGACCAATTGATTCACCAAGATACCTAAGCTTTCAGGGAATCGGTGGACATGAGATCAAACTCATTTATCCAAACCTCTTCAAGGTAGAAGCCTTTTTACAAAAAGGAGAAAATCTAATCCTAAAAACACCAGATCAATTTAAAACAGCAATCCAAAATTATCTAAAAAATAAAGTAAATGAATATAACACTATCCTTATTCAAGAAAAGAATCAAGCCCTTCAAGATTCTCCTCATTTTAAGTATCTCAAAACAATTGATCCCCTTGCAACCCCAAGCCTTAATGCTCGTAAGTATCAACCATTTACTTATGAAGAATTAGTTAGTGCACTCTGAGGAGAAAAAATGATCTCAACACTTGCTTATCTCCTTGCCTACCACAATGCTCCTGTTCAATCAAGAAGTTTTTCAGATCAAATCATGGATGATCTAAAGCTCACAAAATCGGCATTCGATATCAATCATAAAATAGATGTTATCCTTTCAGACTATCTAACACAAAATAGTAACTGAGCTCGTGACCCTCAAAATATCTCAGCACTTAGCATTCCAACTCATACCAAAAAAGGATATGAAGTAGGTTTCATCAATTCAAATGACAGCGACAGCATTTCTTCCGAAAATATTCCACCCGCAACAGAAATAGCTCAACCAATAAACACCATATCAAATAATACAAATGAAGACTCTCCCCTCTCTGATCAGTCACAAAAAGATGAATTAGAATGCTGATTTAATTACAACGACACTCTCCTCCTCTTTGATATTTCTAAAGGAAATTCCCCTTGGTTAAAAGGATTTCAATGCCGACGAAAACAAGTAAGGAAAAAACCTTTTGAACTCTCGCTTTCTCGAGATGACAATTCTATCCTTTCTAAACTTATCAAACCAGAAGATCCTACAAACGATAATCAGCTTATTGCGACAACTACTTCACCTACGCCTTCTTTTTGACCAGACAAGATTATAGGGACTATCCTAGAGAAAATCAGCATTAAACCTTCTTCCACTGCTATTACTATAGGTGAAAAAAGCACCACAAACCTGATTTTAACTACGCCAGGAAGTCAAACACAAAATCTTTCAATTAGCTTTAAATCTACTGGGGAAAATTGCTTTCTGATCAATGGTAAAAATAGTTGTTCTTCTAGCGTAAATATTAGATGAACAGCTACTCCAGCAGGATGGGAAATTCCTCTCAACTTAACAACCACAAAAGCCTGAAGCTTTCAATCATCAATCACTGTCTGCTCAAACCTTTGATCTGAATGCGGACAAAAAACTTATACCTTCTCTGCCCTACCAAATCAGATAGAATCTTTTTCTATCAATATAGGAGAAAAAAGACAATTTGCTGCGGGAGTATATAGTCTGGTAAATCTTAACGCATTAGACAAATACAAAAACCCAATCTCAAGATCCCTTACTCCTTATATCCTCACTGCGAGCAAGGGAGGATTTATCCTAGGAGGGAAAAGTCAAAAGTCGATTGAAATAAACGATTTTTTAAATACCAATCTTATCTATAGAGCTGATTCAAATGATAATGGAACAGTTACTTTTACCGTAAAATCAAATCAGAAAGGAGAATCCAATAAAATTCTCTGACAAACTCAAGGAACCATCATTCCTGCTCATCTATCGCTCCAATACAAGGACAAAAACGCAAAAGAAATCAACTACTATCTCAATACTCTTCCGCTCTATACCAAGGATAAAAAAGTAAATGAAAACCATGCTCTCAAAATCCAAATCAAACTTTTGGATCAGAGTAATCAACCTATTGCTATCACAACCAGAGCCTCTCTCAAAACAGAAAAAAATCTGATTAACCTGGCAACATTAGACCAAGATAAAAATTGAATCAAACTAATGGAAGACAATAACCCTATCCTCAAAAATGGGCAAGTCGATCTCTACATTATTCCAAAAGGAATTGCTGGAATAGAAACACTATCTCTTTCAATTCCGGGCCTCAAAGAAGAAAAAATAAAAATCAGACTTCATCCTGGACCCCTCTCAAAAATTGAGATTAAAATGGATAAAGATACTGCTCCCGTCTGAACAAATATAGGATGACTCATTACACTGACCGATCAGCGAGGAAATACAATCGAAAAAGAACAGACCATTTCACTTAACCTGATCAGTAAAGAAACAAAGACAAAAAACATCACTATCAAATGAGGAAATCAAAAAATCAGTACAAGCATTCCAGAATGAGCCTCTCAACTACAAATTCAAGCACTCATTCCTGGTACACAAATCTCTACAAATGCAGTTCTAAAGAGCAAAAAAAACTTTCTTTCCTCTGCAGTTGAAAATGGACTCAATGTAATGTATCTTAATCTCTTTGGTTCTGACCGAGGAAACCAACGAGGATATCAATCAGACTTCTCATCCTATGCAGAAAAAATCATCTCAAAATCAGAAAAAACACTTGCGATCACAACTCAACTCATTGACCTCAAAAAACTTGGAAAACCAAGTCTACTTTTGCTCACAAAAGGAAAAATTCAAAATACTGATACTCTTCCTCTATCTGCCTCAATTGAAAATAGAAAAATCAAGATTTCACTAGGGACAATCTGAGAAATCAGTATTTTATCTCCTTTGGATAAAATCGTTCAAACGACAAACCTCCAGTCTTCCCTTTTAAGGGCAACAGGAAATCCTCTTGTCATTACAAATCTAGATGAGAATTACCAATTCAAAAATCAAACACTTTCCTCTCTCCAGTGAAATCCACTCGCTACACTCGATAATGGATTGACTTTTGCGCTTACAGCAGAGGAAGATTTTTGAGTAAGTCGTTGGAATATGCTTTTAAACTGAGAGGCTATCGCTAATGTTTATTTTCCAAGTATGAACTTTACACTCAGCCAAGCAAAAATCAAAGATCCAAACTATACTTTTGCTCCTACATTTCAATCTGGTTCAACAAATATCAAAGCAAATGCCCTCTTTAATACCTCTTCAAACCTTGCTGACACTTATCAAGGATATGATTCTATACAAAATAGTGACACCCTCGATAAATACATTGGTTTTAGAGGAAACTTCAAAAACATTACAAACTTTGCTGCGGGAAAAACCGTTGGAGAATCAACTCTGCCATTTGGATCAGAATTCTTGATCAATATTTGAGACCCTCTCTTGGAGAGAATATCTACCAATACCAATATTCCAAACACAAACCATAACTGAGGTTTAGAAAAAACAATATATTCTGATCCAAATAACGAAATCTTCAAAGTCATCGATATTGATTATAATAATGACGGACTTAAAGATCTCCTAATCGTCTATCGCGACGGAACAGTAAAACTTCAAAAACAATATTCAGACCACTCTTTCAAAGATCTTGAAACGCTAATCCTTACTGCTCAAGAGATTAAAGAGATTTATGTCTGAGATTTGGATGGAAATAATTATCAAGATATCTTGATCCATACCTCTTCTAATCAACTTAGAGCGTATCTCAATCAAGGAGGAAAATTCCCTGTTGATGGACAACTAGTATGTCTCAATACCAACGCTTCCAAAGATAGCATTAATCCACAGGCTCAATATCTCTCAGGAGTCTCTCAATTTTTCCTTGAAGATATGAACCTAGATAAAGCTTCAGACTTGGTAACTTATGACAAAAGAGGAGACATCAAGATCTTCTATGCCAATGGAAAAGGAGACGCCCACTCTTTCCTCTCAAATAATGCATATACCTGCGATACCGATCGATATAATAGACAAAAAAATAATATAAATCTGGTTCATAATATCGGAGTTCAACTTTCTAAAGACAAAATTACCGACAAAAGTATTGTACGTTGGGCTGGACTCATCTCTCCAAATGCTGAAAACTTAAGCAATCAATCTGCATCCGAGAACAATCAAGAAATTCAAAATTCAATTCCTGCTCATATCCAAAAACAGCTCCAAAATCCAGATAAAAACTTCAATCCAAAAAATATAATGGATATTAGCAAACACTTTAATGCTAATCAATATGCAGGGAACACCGTTGCTAATTTTGAAAAATATCTTAGCAATCCTTTTGAGGAACAAACACTTCAAAATGATGGACTTTCTCCGCAAGACCAAGCCTTTATCCAAATAAATAATCTAGATAATTCTGACCTGGTAGAAGTATATAAAACTTATCAAGACCTCAATTGAGGAAATCTTATTGATGGAGATCAGGTAAAAATTACCGTTCACCTCAAAGCAAAAACCACCAAAGAAATCAGCTTTTTGGACACTGTTGAATGACCTTGGAAACTAAAAATCAACCAACAAGGGAAAATTCAAAACTTTAAAATCGAACAAGGATGAGATTATCAATATCACGGTCAAGTCGGAAGCTATCCCTATGCAATATCCTTTATCCCAAATATCAATAAAGAACTTGTTCGAAGCTATACCGTAAACTACCATGATCTGTGAAATGCGTATAAAATTGCAGTTCATGACAAAGATATCCTAGATTACCAATATAGTGCAAAATCACCAGAAGTACCAAGTATTATAAAAAAAGCTCCAAAAGACTGAGAAACTCTAGATGGTTACCCAGATATCACGATCTCTCCAACAGACTGATGTTTTAAACAGCAATCTATCCTTTTCAATTCCAAACAAAATGCAGCAAAAACCTACAACCTCAAGTCTGTAAATCTCCAAGAGCTCTCTGATCGTTATACTCAAGACATTGCCATTGAGCAAAAAAAGAATCAAGAAAAAATCATAGAACAAGCAACATCAGCACAAACAAACGGGATTGATACTATCCCTGGACTCTCAAGTATTGGAGAAAAAATCCCTACAAAAGAATTCCTCTCTGATGCACGAAAAAAAGCTCTAGAAGGCTGAAGTCTGGACCTAGGAAACATAAATGTAATCGGATCAGCTCTGGAAGCACTAGGAATCGATAGCGAAAAACTAGAGGGAAACCTCGATAATATCCAATCGCAGCTAACTGACATAGCAGACAAGGCATGTAAAGGATTTACTTTCTGAGATAAAAACAATAGCTGTAAAGGACTCCCTATTCCATTTAATCAAGCCTTCCTTGGACCAGGGAAATATCATATCATGTGATGTATTCCTCTTGAGCCACTAACACAAACCCTCGGAAAGGGACTCCCAGTCTTCCATTTTCCTGGAACTCTACCAACCCCAGTATGACCAATTCCGATGCCTCGAGGGTTAAAAGGACCTTGAGACCAATTTCTCCGAGCTCCATGAGGTTCCTATCCATCTATGATCAGAATCTACGCTATGCCAACACTCACTGCGCAACTAGGACTAGCAATCTGTATGGGACCATATAGCGCAGGAATCAACCTCCCATCTCCACTCTCAGATATTGCTGGAAATTGTATTGTAACTTCCGTAGCACTTCCATGTGGATCAAAAAAAGACTGAAATTCAGACTCTGATAGCATAAATGCACCACTCCATAGCCGATCCAAAGCATACGGAGACACCAATTCTTGTAACACAAAACAAGGATCATCACCATTCCGTAGCGTACAAACAACTCCAAAACAAGAAAAATCAGGACTTGCGAAACTTCTAGATAATGCTTCTGCTCCTGAAGCCTCTAGCCCAGTTGAAATGGGACTAATGGGAGGACTGATTCGTATTGATCAGGAAGTATCTATTGTTTCTGAAGGAGAAAATACCATCGGAGGAGTTCAGATTTCTGCACCTAATGTTATAAAAAACAAAATTCTCTGAGGAATGGAATGAGGTGTCATGAAAATCTTGATGGGATTCCTAGATAATCAGCTTCAATATACCAAAAATAATCTTCTCCGTCGAGAATTTAATCTGTACCTTCCTGATTTACAAAAAGTAGGAAATCAGATTTCATCAGTTGCTAGTGCTCCGAACAAAGCAAAAGAAAATCAAAAAAACCAAAAAATTCAAAAGAAACTGGGTAGCCCTCTCAATCTCAACGAAGGACTAAAAAACCTCTTTAAATCTCAAGGAACAGGATTTAGCAATACGCTAAAAACGTTTTCTCCAAAAAAAGAAAATCTATCTCAAATCAATCTTCTCAATGGAGACAATCTTTTCTCAGAAATGAAATCCCTCTTCAACCAATCAGAAATCGTCTCAGTGCGTACTCAAGACATCTTTATCAAAGTTCCACGAATTTATGGGGAAGACATTGAGGCTTACAAAAATCACCTCCTCATCTGGAAAGATACTCAATGAGCAACATTATTAGCATGGAAAGCTCGTATCGACCAAGTATACAATGCGTGTCCTGCAGCACTTGAGAAACTCAAGAAAAGTTGAGATCAAGCTGCATTTGAGAAGAAAGCTAAAGAATGTAAACTTGCCCAAGAAGCAGCTCAAAAAGTAATAAAACTGACTCAAGACTTCAATAAAATCTCAGAACAAATTAGAGAAAATATAGTCATTCTAGATAAATACAAGAGATTCCCTCTTGAACTTTACGAATATATCCACATCACAGAAAAGTATATAGCTGAACTAAGCTCAGTAATTACAAACTTCTTTGGATACATCAATTACTGGATGGATCTAAATGCTACCAGATTCTCTCAATATGTTGATGCCATCATCACAATCCTTGCAATTGTAAAGACCTACCAAGTAATCGTAGATTTTTCAGCAAACCGAGGAAAAAAATGTGGAACATGTACTAATGATACTTATGACCAATATACTTGTAAACTAAGCTTCCTCTGCTCTGGTATCTCATTAGACCCACTTCCTATCCCAAATATCAAACTTCCAAATCTCACAGTTGATCTTTCTCATCTAGATCTTTGACTTGATATTGTACTTCCTAACTTTAGATTTTCTCCTCAAAGTATTGACCTTATTCAGATTCCAAACCTCCCACAACCTCCTGCCATCGGATTAAATCTAAATATTGATTTTGAAATTCCAGACCTCCCTGTGCTCCCAGAGCCACCAACACTGCCTCCTCTACCATCACTCATTCCAAAGGTAAAGATGAGCCTACCAGTTCTACCTCCTGCTCCAAAAATTCCAGAATTACCAAAGCAAATCACATCAGTACTAAATCTTGCAACTAAACTAGGACAGATCTACTGTATCGTAAAACAAGGATTTGGGCTGGTTGGAGAATCTTCAGTAAAAGCAAAGGTTGAACAAATCACTCAGAGATCTTACAATGTTCCATGGGTTGATAACCTAGATCTTGGAGCCCTCATCCAATCAAAGCTTCGAAAGACCAATCTTAAAGGAGTTGATTATCAAGTCGATAGTTATGTCAATCTTCAATATAATTTTGACCAGTTCTATGCTTTCCTTAAAGGAGTAACCGATGAAATCAACAATACCTCCACAGCACTCACAACACTGGCAAATAAAGGAGTATGAAGTGCAAATAATTTTTCATCTAATGTTGAAGGAGGAGCTGATGACCTCATAAATCAAGCACAAGACTATCTCAAAGTAGATCTAAACACTACTATTTCCTTCTCAAACCAACAAACAGAGAAAAATAATACTAAATCTGATCTCCTTGCCCAGTTATCTCAAGCTAAAGAATCGCTCCATTCTCAAACAGAAAAAGATCGTATTCAACAAGTAATCAACCTCACTCAAAAAAACACCACTATCACAGCAAATACTCCACAAACACAAAAGATCAAATCTGAGTTGGAGAACATTATTGCACAACACACAGAAAATTCTCTTCAACTCTCAGATCTCATCAAAAAGGACTATAAACAATTCCTTCTAACCCTCGATACCCACAACCAAAATCAAAAACCTTACCAACTCACCTACTCTACCTCATTCCTTAATAAAAACCCAGAACTCCAGCAACTCATCTCAAAAGAAACCCCAGCGCAAGTCTATATTCAGACTGAGCAAAAAAATGTTGATGGATATCTAAATGCACTCAATACCACACACCAACAGATCTAAGGATGAATCAAGATAGCTATGATAAATCCAAAAACTATCTTCTTGCTATCAAGGACAAGATTCACCAGTTTAATTCACTACAAAAAACAGAATACGCTGGGACTCTTCCTCTCATCACTAAGACAGCAGGATCAACTTCTCAAAAGCCTCTCTTAACTGCAAATAGCAATCAAATACCATCAAAAACAACAACAAGTTCTGATTATTCAAGCTATATCAAAGGGGTTCTTATCAAAACCAACGACAAACAATCAAATATTAATGTTGTAAATTCCGAATATAACTCAGAGCAATTCCAAGGATACTATCAACAAGATATGAATAATGATAAAAAATCTGATCTTATCACTCGAGATACTCACACCGTATGGATCAAATATGCTGATGATGCAGAAAACAAAACAAAAAAACACAATAGTAAATATTATCTTATCACCCCATCACTCAAAAAGCAATGACAAACTTACGAATCTTCACAGGGATCAGCCTTTAAACTTTATGATATCTATCCAGAGGTCAAAAACTTTGAACTAAAAGGACAAAACTTTGATGCTCTCAAGTTTAGCCGAACCCACAATAATGAAAATGCACCAGATGGATACTTAATCAGAATCTCAAATCGTATTGACACTCAAAAAGAAAAGTTTAATGCTGATGCCTATCGTTATGCACTCTTCCTACCTCAGTCTTGAGTAAATACAGGTTCATCACTAGAATATCAAGAGAACAAAAAAGCAAATATTACCTCTCTCTTAAATGCAAACTTCATCTATGCATTGAGAAGCTACAATCCATCATCTGAGAGCTTAAACTTCAGTATCTCTGAGCTTCCTCGTGAACGAACCTATCTACAAATTGCGAGTCTAAAACATAGTGGAAATACCTATCATATTGCCTCTCCACGATCCAATCAACTCCTTGGAGGTCGCCAAATCCTTTGAGATACCCAACCTCCAAAACCAAATATCACACTAATCAGAAAAACCAAAAAGACTATCGCTGATCAAGGAGCAGAACTAAACGGATATGTAGGAACTTACTATGATCTAAGAATTGAGCGAAAAGATAATGTCCTTGTAAATAATGCAAACATCAAAGAAAATAATAAAATCCTGACTTCCAAGATCATCAATAGTCAAAAGTGAGATATTCTCCTTGAAAATCTCTTCTTCACTGAGCCACAGACCAGATACTATGAAGTCTCAGCAGTTGACAGCGAAGGTAACGAGGTATCAGAGCAGATTGCTCTTACTATCGATTCTCCATTGATTTCTATCGAGGATGTCTCTCGTTTCTCTTGACGAAAAGAATGACTTAAAAACCCAATTCAAATTGATGCGCTCCTCAATACTGATATAGATAGATGAACCGTTACTTTTCAAAGAGAAAGAAATCAGACTCTAAGTGACATTTCAGCACTCTCTGGAGGCAAGAAACTCACTAACTTCCCAGTTTCTACACATCAAACCCAAGTCCAATGAGCATACTTTGACTACGGAAATTTGATCGGAATGTTTAACCAGTCAGGAAGTCTCTATGGAAACATCGATTCTGAAAATGGAGAAATCACCATTCTCCCAGCCTATCAAAACAAACTCTCTCTTGAAGTCAGTTTTGAAAAGCACTATCCAATAGTTAATCTTATGGAAGGAAATAAAAAACTATTTCAAATCGTCCTTAGACCAGAACAATTATTAAGTCTAGAACATAAAAAAGGAGAACTTGTGCCTCTCTCTTCAAAGAGATTTGGTGAATATCAATGAGGAAAGGTACTTCTCATAGATCAGACTCCAGTTCTCTACATTGGACCAAAAGGACAACTTTCAAGCCCACAAAATCTCTATGCAAGCTATCAATTTAACGAGAAATCACAAAGCGTAACTTATAAGATTCATCTTCATCGCTTTGGAGAGGAGATTGCATCCGTACAACTCAAGGTTAAGCCGATGTAATCTCCCCGCATTTCTTGCAAAAATCCTAAAATTAACTATACTTAAACTATCTTTATCAGAGGATATACAATGAGAAAAGCAGGATTCAAACCTTATTTCCAAAGATCACAAAACAAAATTAAAATCTGACTTTTGAGTCTGGTTTGAATCTTTTTCTCGTTTTCTTGATTTTCCTATGCAAATACCTACAACAACTGCTCTCTTTTTACCCAAGGAAAAGTTCCGACAATCATTGCTAATTTAAGAACTGACCCTATAGTTAGCAAATGAGCTATTCCTCTTCAAGCAATAGAAAAAGCACTAGATAACTTACATTCCTACTGTTGCAGTAGCGAAATCCTCTCAAAAACAACTAAATCTTGTATTGAGTCAAAAAACAATCGACAAAACAATGCTTACGTCCCAGAATCTGCAGCGCTTTTCGATCAGTTTGTAGATGTACAAATGCGCCGCTGGACAAATGATCTCAACAATTATAGCGGAGTCCCTGCCGATCAACAATTTCAAAACTGGCATACAAAAGTCAAAGAAACTATGCTCGATCCTAAATGAACACTTCCTCAAACATTTTTGGCTTCTTATCCAGAAAATCGAAGCTATAATGATCAACATTTACTTCCCAGATACATCGATCACTCAGCTCAAGATTTCCGTCAAGCAATTAGAGACTCTTCTGCTCTAACAAATGCAAACTCTCGAAATCTCAGATCAAAGCTTCTAAACACGTGTTCAATTGCAAGCTATCTAACAGCAATTCTTGATACAGAATCAAAAACTATGGTCCCAGACCTTACAAAAGCCAATCCTCTTTGTACCAAACTTATCAATCAAGAAATCAATAAACAGATTAACCTATTAAGTAGAGTCATTACCTACAAATCCAACAAGGCAACAACAGATAGTATTGAGAACTATGCACTTAATTACTTCTGATCACGCCTCAGATATCTACAAACTCAAATCGATAAACTCAATACCCAACTCCTCTCTACCTCAAGACAAATCCCTTACCTTGTACCTAAATGTAACTAATTTATTTTCCTATCCTAATTCCCATGATTAAAAAGATAGTATTCTGACTTCTGGTCTCTTTTATCCTTTCTACTCCAACCTTTGCATCTCTAGCAAATACAAGAAACGATCTCCATATCATTCCTGAAACCCAAGAGAGCAACGAAGAACTTGATAAAAAAGTAAAAGATATTGCAAAAAATCCAGGAAAAGTCCTAGAAACCTACAATAACAAAGCTGATGAATTAGCCCAAAAAGGCGATCTGGGATCAGCATTTGCAACTGGAATTTTCAATCGAGATCTTATCCTCCTATATATAGCATATCTTGTGCAATTCCTCTCTCAGCTTGGAATGCTTATCTGAGGTATTATGGTTGTCTATGCTGGATATCTCTATGCGGGAACTATATTTGGATTCTGAGATGTAAAATGAGCAAAAACAGCTATCGAACAAGCAATCAAGGGAATTCTAGTGATCTCTTTCTCCTATGCTATACTAAAAATCCTCACCAGTATGTTTATCAGTTAAACAAAAAACTCTAGTAATCAACTAGAGTTTCTTTTTTTAGAAAAGATCTACAATTTTTTCATCTCTTCACTGTACTTGTTGAGGATTTCCCCCACCCTTAAGAGAGAGTTTTTGAGCAAGATCTTTTGCATTTTTCCCCTCAACAGTCAAAATCAAGTAATTCCCTTCTGAAGTATAGAAACAACAATTCTGATTTTCAAACTGAGCTCTTGCCAATCATGGTAGACTTTTAAAATTAGTCGTAGAAGGAAGACACATCACCACATCAAAGTCAGCATTTGACTTTTTCTCCCCAGACTTCAAAAGCGCAGTAATAACCTGAGTTTCCAATGACTCTACTTTAGATTGAGCATCAGCTAATTCTTTAACAAGCTTTTTAGCCTTTTCTGGAAGTTGAGTCGCTGCTTTAACTTGAAGATCCGCATTAAGCTGATCCAAAATGGCTCCCAAAGCTCAAACTCTCTCATTCACTCTCGGTCCTGTCAATGCAGTAATTCTCTTAATTCCTGAAGCTACTGCCTCCTGAGAGACTATCGTAAATCCTCAGATCTGATCTGTTGTATCTACATGAGTTCCCCCACAGAGTTCAATAGAAATAAACCTTCCATAACCTGCGAAATAAGCTTTATCCTCATCGTCAAATTCCTCTCATAGATCAACATTTTCTACTTGAACAACACGAACCCTATCGCCATATTTTTCCTCAAAAAACATCTTTGCACCAAGCTTTGCCGCTTCATCAATGCTCATTTCCTCTGTTTTAATATCAAGTCCAAGATAGATCATCTGATTGATTCTCTTTTGAATTTGAGCAAGCTCCTGCTCACTCAAAAGCCTCTCTGCATAAAAATCAAATCTCAATAAATCACTATCTACAAGAGAACCAGCCTGCTTGGTATCTGGAAAAATTCTCCCAAGCTCTGAATGCAAAAGATGCGTAGCAGTATGGGCTCTTTTTTTTGCATATCTTTGTGGCTTACTTACCAATAATTTCATCTCTCAGAAAAAACAAATTAAAGTCTGACTTCTCTTGTACTGTTTATCTTATTTTTTTCAAGAGGAAAGTCAGTTTTTTTTCAATCTTTTTGTTATTTTAGACTATTTATCCCTCAATCTCATTGTACCTAGGAAAAAAAGCATACACCAAATTATAAAACGATGAAATCACAGATTCTAAGCCTTTTTCTTGCTTGAGCATCTTTTCTGTCAAGATTCCCTCAAGCTTAAACATCTCAGTTTCTACCTGTTTTCCTACTACTTGGAAATCTTTGTCCTCTACAGAAAAATCATTCATCCTCCTAAACTGCCAAAAAAGTTCATTTTTACTTTCTACAAATCTATTAAAAAGTTGTCCTCCTTTGGTTTTTTGAGAATTTTTAAGCTTCTCAAGAACATAGTCATCACAGAGCTTTTTTACTTCCTCTTGCTCTTGCTTTGCCAAAGAGCCAATCACTGCTCAAAAAACTGGATGTTTTTGCAGATCAGAAAAATACGGCAAATATTTCTTACTTTGCTCAAGATTTGATAAAATACTGAAAATTTGTTGTCTTTCCTGCTCTTGCATACCAATATTTTAATAGTTAAAGTGATGATTTTTTAATACAAAAAATCTCTCAAAGAGAGACTCTCGTCTAAACCTAGATCTATTATGTTAATTTTCCAAGCAAAATCAAGAAAAAAGAAATCAAAATCTGATTCAAATAACAATCAAAATTCTGACTTCTTTCCCTTTTTTCTTTTATTTATTACAATTAAGAGCCTCCTCTTGCGATAAATTGTGTAATTCTTACGATCACTATAGCCAGAGTCACCAGAACAAGCCCATAAACTGCATATTTCATTCATTCTTGAGCCTTCTTTTTATAACTGGCATCACTTGCTGAAAAAACATAATACACTCCCGAAAGAATAAACGCAACAGCAGCTACCGTACCAATAAACATACTCGCCCCCAAGATAATATCCTGCAAAAAGAGCATTACGGAAGTTCTTTCTCCTTCTGCCCTTCCTTTACGGATCCCCAAAGAGTCATAAACAGACAATCCACAACCAACACCTCACATACATTCAGTATTGATCGTAATTCATACTTCCCTGTTTTGAGCATCCAATGCTTTTTGTTTTTTTTGTTGTTCTTGTTTCATTTTTTCTGCTTCTTGCTTATTTCTGAGATCTTTCATTCATTTATCTAAATCCTGCTTTATTTTTTTCTCGATATTTGGAGATACAGTCAGATCTTGGGGAGTAATTCTAATTGATTCTAATCTTCTTGACTCAGTAGCAAAAACACTGCTTGACAAAAACATCACCCCGCAAAGCAAAACCATACTCAAAAATCAGACTTTAAGACTCTTTTTCATCTTTATCCAAGATAGAGAATAAAACTATTTCCCTGCCACGCTCCCGAGCAACATAATCGCACTACCAAAAATCAAACTGAACCCAGCAATTGCCAAAATTACAAGAGTTACAATTTTCATAGTTTTTGATTTTTTCATTGCATTCAAATAAATAATAAAAATACTGTTTTAGACTACTATTTTTCTCATAAAATGCAAGAGAATCCTAGAAAATCAAATACTGATCAATTACATTAGCATCACTAGAAGTGATCATTCCCAAAAGCTGAGACTCACTATCTCCCATCTCCGTAATAAACATGACATCAAATTTCTGATTTTTAAGCTTTTTTTCTGTAAAATACAGATCTGCCTCATAAATGCTCATCTTTTTACTTACAAAAATGAAATCTGACTCCTGATCAAGAGGACAATGTTCAACCTTGAGCAATTCAAAATTAGCATAATGATTCTCAATCACAGCATCTGCAATCCAATGCAAAAGCCTTGATTCACTCAAGACTCCTACAAATGCCCCCTTTTCATCATAAATAGGGATATGCGTATAGCTATGCTTTTTCATTAGAGGAATGATATCAGAGATCAAGTCTGTTGTCTTTGCAGTAAAGACTTCCTTTCTAAAGACTTGCCCTACTTTTGGAGGCTCGATAATAATTTCTGCATACTGACGAATCTTTTCTAATGCTGCTTGAGTTGGGATAGCATAAGTTTCCCCATTAGTTTTGATCCCATGAGTGATAAAGTTTCTCAGCTCTCCCATATTTCTGAGCTGATAAATATGCTTACGAATAAAATTAGTAATCGAAAAGCGACCTTCTGCGACCTTTTTGAGTTTTTCATTGTAAGGAGCAAATCCATCGTCTCCCAAAACTTTATCCAGATGCTTATCTATCTGATTAAAATAAGCTAGAAAGCTGATTATTGATTCATCATTCGTCATTTTGATTTCAATATTTTATCTAAAATTATTGTAAATAATGCAAAATATAATACTCATAATCTTCCACGATCTTCGCTTGTAAATAGGGGGATGCATCAAAGTTATTGATCATTCTAAGTCCTATGATATTTTTCCTCCAAAAGACCTTAAATTCATCCTTATGCGTATCTCACCATCAATCTTCATAAGCATCTATTGGGGCCTCTCTCCCCCAGTCAAAAAGCCTACTATCCAAATTACGAGCCCATCTTCGAAGTTCTTTTTCTCATTGCTTATGCTCCTTGAGTTGCCAATAACTCAATACCTGAAGCAGCTTAAAGGTCTCTTGCTTATCAAAAAGTAATGGCAAAACTCCCTCCATATAATCAGAAGTACCTTCAATTCGGCTCTTCATCCACCAATAAGTCATCTTGATAGTTTGATCAGTAAGTTTATCCGCATCAAAAGTCCATTTTTGAATAAGAGACATTAAATCTGACTGTTTGAGATTGATCTTACCCTTCTGATCCAGATACAGCATCATCAGCAAAGCATCTTGCTTGATTCCTAGTCCATAACTAACTCCCATAGCAATATTTCTCTCAGCCATCTTAGCACCGAGCAGATACGAAGTCTTGAGATAGTCAATACACTTTTGAGTCTCTCCTTTGCTACATGCATATCCAGCTAAAAAATTGAGCGTCTTAGCATAAGCTTTCGCATTATTGAGTCCATCAAAACCCCTTCCAAAGCCTGTTTGCTCAAATATTCGATCTTTCGACTCAATTTCAGGCATCATTCATGAAACAAGTTCAAAAACTGACTCTAATTGTGCTATCTCCTCTCAACTCAAGGCAGCAAAATACCCATCAAAACTCACATCAACAACTCGTCCACTCAATATATCTTGATCAAGATCTTTAAGGTGATAAGCATCTACCGCAAAAGGTCTTTGCAACAATTTTATCTCTTTAATTATCCTAGGAAAATTATAGATAGTAGGGTCTTTCCTTCACCACATTCTCTGCATCAATGCTTCATACCTTTCCCTAAAGTCTTTCAGTTCTGGCTTAACAAAGCTATAGACCAAATTTTCTCCAGTACTAACATGAGCAATCTCAGGTAGAATAAAATCACTTTCCTCTGGCATATGATCTGGGAAGTTCGCAGGTCTCATCCACCATATCACATATAGCAATAAAAGAACTAAAAATCAGACTCCAAATCTTCGATAAGATCAGATTTTTCAAATTATTTTTTTGATTTTTGATGGAAAATGTGCCATTTCTTCACAGGTCTTTTTCCAATCTGATTTAATAAATTCTTTGATACTTTTGAGAGTATTTTTCATATGCTTGTAGTAATAAAATAAAAAATATTATTTTATACTCTGAAGCGTAGTTGCCATCTGATCAGCAGTTACAGGATCAAGGGTATTTCCGTACTCTGGATCTGGAGTATACTCCGTATCCAACATCTTAAGAAGTCTTTGAGGGGAAGGTTCATCTCCATTGAGATATCCATGCTTAAAATCCTCATAACTCGTATTCCAAGGCTTACAACTTGCATGTTGATAACTGCCCTCTAGATCTCCATATGCACAAATTCTAATTTGCACCTGACATGGGATATCGGTAAATCCATTTTTAAACCTATAAGCTTTGACAAATTGCCCAGCTTTTACCTTTTCTCACCACGGAGTGAGACAGGAAGTTTTACTTTGAGGAGTAGGCTGTACTCAAGGTTCTTCGTTAACTTTCGGAGTCGATGGAACTCCCACAGTCGTTGGATCAGGATTTTTGCCGACATGCCCCAATAGGTTAAAATGAGCATCTGCATTAGCCGCTGTTTTACTCGGCTGAATAAATCATTCTGCTCTAAGCTTCTCTCTTCTTGCTTCTTGTGCAGCAACATTTCCCTGAAGCTCAGTCTGATCAAAAGGGAGATTTTTAGTTACAAAGGATGATTTCTCGACTTTACCGAGGGATTCATCACAAGACCTTTGAGTAAATGAACCTGACAATTTTCCATTCCAACAGCTTCTTCTCTGGATATTACAAATATTAGGAGCATCCGCCCTCTGTTGATAGGCTAAGACAGACGCTCCATGCTCCATCTCATATCCCCAAGGGCTCATACATCATTGATATTCCAAAAGTTGATCCTTGTCCTCATCGCTAAGTCCATACATTGCCACTACATATCTCATTGCTCCATCTGGCAAAGCATCAAGCTTTCCAGTCACCAAATAAGTATACACTGCATTGATAAACAAGCTACGATCTTCTATTGCTCACCAAAGAAGGGCATAACCTTTCTTATATCTTTTTGGTCAAGATTCATCGAGATCTGAGTCAGTTTTTGAAGATTCACAAGCATTTGGCGAACATTTTTGCTCTTTTTGCCCAGATCATCCAACACTTCATGTAGACAAAAGATAGTCAAAATCCTGAGCTGATCCATGTTCTCCAATAGCGTCAGTTTTATCCAAATCATACTTATTTCCTCCTTCATCTACAAATACCCATTGCATCATGAGTCCATTTTTCTTGGCTCGGTCTTCACGATATTCCTGATTGGCATCTGGATTGATATTTGCAATAATCATAGATCCAAAAAACAAAATCAGCACATACGCAATAAACGACAAAATCCTAGGTCTTGTCAAATGATGGGGTTTTCTTTCATACTTTCTTTTCTTTGGCATAAGGCACAAATTCAACAAATAAATTTTCTTCCAAATTATAACTACAAAAAACAAAAAAAGCAAAAAAAGTCAGACTTTTATTCCTCTTTTCAAACTTTCACCAGAGTAAAAAAAGCAGACATCACTGTCTGCTCTTAGATTTAAACGAAAGAATTGACTAAACTCCAATCCTATAATACATTTCTTTATCAACGAGTTCTCTTTTAGTTCCCCATTTGAGTGATGAAATCTGCTTGATAATCTGCACTTTTTCTGGAGAATTCCTTGCTTCCAACACATACGGAATCTTCGCCTTAAATGAGAATGGACGAGTCTGCTGATTATTGATAGAAATCTTACAAGCTCCCATAAAAGCCTCTGTCGAAGTGAGATCAGTTTGATTAAACTCAGGTTCAAACTCCTTTGCCAAAAATTCAGCATCTGGAGCACCAACTTTATATACAAACATATTTCCAATATTCCCAAAGATTGTCTTAGAAAGATCTAAATTCCCTCAGAGACCTTCTTGCTTGAGCTGATCAGTATACTGATGAGCAACCACGAGCCCTAGTCTATACTTTCTCGCCTCTGACAAGATTGACTCAAAAGACTGCGATACATAGTTCTGAAACTCATCTACATACAAATAGTGAGGTACTCTATCTTTTTCTTCAATTTTTGCTCTCTTGAGCGCAGAAAGTTTCACCTGCATTGCAATAATTTTTCCAATTAGTTTTGAGGTCTCCTCACCAGAAATACCCTTTGCCAGATTCATGAGAATAATCTTTTTTTGCTGCATGGCATCATACATTTTGAATGCTGACTTTGGTTGACCGATAATATTTCTCACGTAAACTCCAGTAGTAAATGGACCAAATTTTGCCTGAATAAATGGGATAATCTCAGCTTTCTCACGATCTCCCATACCTTTATAAGTTCTATTCCACCAAGAGGCTACCACGGGATCTTTCAGATTTCTAATCTTTGCCTCTGCAAATGCCTCATCAGTAAAAAGCCTCATGATATCTACGATAGTTCCTCCTTCAGGCTGATCCATAAGGAGCAAACAAGCATTTCTAAAGTAATCCTGAATTCTTGGCCCAAAAATTTCATGCCCATACATCTGGATAAACATTTCCACCAGATCATTAGTCACCACATCCTTTTCATCGTTATCTTCTGGATTTACTTCGAGAGGGTTTAGTCCAATAGGATAAGAAGTATTTCCCAGATCAAAATAGATCAAATCATCAATTCTCTCCTTTGGATAATGCTTGAGCAAAAACTCAACAGCTTCTCCATGTGGATCGATAAAAGTAAAACCTCTACCATTTTCCATATCATCAATAGCCTGAGTAAGCATAATGGTAGATTTTCCAGTTCCCGTCTGTCCCAGAATATAAATATGCCTAAATCTATCTTTATCCGTAATTCTAATTTCCCTATTTACTCCTCCATAATTATTGTATCCCACAACAATTCACTCGCTAGGAAGATCATCTGGAGCTGGGACAATCTTAAATTTTTGCCAAGCAATTCTTGGATTCTGATTGAATCTTCCATGAGGAAAATGAATAATCGAAGAAAGTTCCTTGATATTGAGCACGGTCTCCTTACCAAAATTTAACACATCTGCAAGCAAGGTCTCATCAGAATAGAACAATCTCAATACATAATTTCTCGCAAAAGACTTCAGATTTGTCGCCTTTTTAAACTTCAAGGTATTAAGCCCAATATAATTATATTGATTGAAAAGTCTGGAAATATCATCGATAATCTTTTTTGGACGATTGCGATCAGTAGAGGTCGCCAATGTTCTCATCTTTACACGGAAGAGTTCATCATCCATCTTCTTATCAAAATCTGATAATTGTTGTTGAGAAAAGGAATGCTTCTTTTCCTCGGATTCTTTCTTGTTTTGTTTTTCCTCTGGAGTAAATCGAATTTTTTTAACCCAACCTCGAAATCCAAGCTCTTTTTTGCCATTTTTGATATCTTCTGCAGACTTTCTCATTTTTTTGAGCCAATCTTCATGCAAAGGCTCGACCAAAATTTGAATTCAGACTTTTTCATCTTTATTCAAATTCGAAAAGGCAGACAAAATACTATCCATCGGATCTGCTTCAAAAGCCTCATAGGTCTTGAGCGGATAAACACTCTTTTTGGTCAGAGTAAACTCACCTCCTGCAAAATACTTCCCTGCCTCCAAAAGCTTTGGCTGCTTAATATGGGCAACAATCGCCCCAGAATAAAACGAAGCAATCATCTTCTCAACCGTTACAATATGATCTCTAGGTACTCAAAGGATAAATTTGATCACTTCCTTTTCTACCAAGATCTCCATACTAATCGCATTATTTCCAAATTTTTTATTTCTCCAACCTCAATCAAAAATCGCATAAAAATTTTTATAAACCTGATTCATCAGTTCGATATTTTGTTTCATTGACTGGATATGATCTTTTGCATCAATATCTGAACTACGAGCTACTGCATTTTTAGGGATTTGTACTTGCAAAAATCTAATCTCTGAAGCCTGCTGTTTTCTATGATTTCTCTGCATATGCAAAAAGATGACCCTATATATGCCAACTCCAGCCATTCGCAAAAATCCAGTTGCCAATAAGCTAATCACCAGATACATTAGATTCTGTGCCATCAAATAAGATGAAATAAAAATCAAATTAAGTATAGCGTTTTTGGAGTAAAAAGCAATTTTTATAAGAAGAGTTGGCTGTTTTTTTCGTAAAAAAACTTGACATAAGATGAATAATATCTCAAATTTATCTTATTAAGAAGATATGGGAGTATATTTCTCTTGCTTTTGATGGTGAAATCAAAATACTTAAGCCCTAAGAAAATTAGAACAACAACTCAAAAGCAAAAAAGCTCTATAAATCAAATTTTTGATAAAAAAATTAAAAAAGCTGATCTCATTTATCATTATTCCAATACTTAATGCACTACGAACTCAAAAAAATAGCAGGGATTGACTGTCTCTTTGCTCCTATGCAAGAGGGAAACAGCATCACCATTGATATCTCCATCAAGGCATGATCACTCTACGAAACTCCTGAGGAAGCAGGAATCTCTCATTTTCTCGAACATATGTTTTTTAAATGAGGAAAGAAACGAAAAACACCTCAAGAAGTTGCTATTGCCATGGACAAAATCTGAGCGTACTTCAATGCCTCTACCGGGAAAGCATCAACAAGCTATTATGTCAAATGCGCACCTCAGTTTGCACTCAATGGACTCGAAATGCTCGCTGATATGCTAATAGATGCGACCTTTCAATCAGAAGAACTTGAAAGAGAAAAGGGAGTTGTTATCCAAGAACTCAAAATGTATGAGGACAATCCTCAACAAGTCCTTTGAAAAAAACGAGCTACTTTTTTTATCGGAGACAATGCCTTTGGAAGACCGATCATCTGATATGAAGAGACCATCAATACCTTTAGCAGAGAAATGCTCTTTGCCTACAAAGAAAAACTCTATACCAAGGATAATATCCTGATTACCATCGCAGGAAATATCTCAGACCAAGCCAAACTAGAAGAACAAATCGAAAAACTTTTCTCATCTCTCCCTGAGAGAAAAAGCAGACAAAAGCCTGATTTTCATCGAATGCTTCCAGAAAAGCACTCAGATTTCTTCATCAAAAATACTGAACAAAATCGTATTATCATATCTGCCCCAGGATTTAGTATCAAGGATGAAAAACTCCTCCCAGCAGCAAACCTGCTCTGCACTATCCTGTGAGGAAATATGTCTTCTAGACTCTTTCAAAATATCAGAGAAAAATCAGGATTGTGCTACTCTATTCACGCTGGACATGCGAGCAATGAAGAATACGGATACTTTTATATCAGTGCAGGACTTGATAAAAATAAATTTATCGAAGGAGTCGAAAAAATCCACCAAGAGATCGATCACCTTATCACAGAAGGGTTTAGTGATGAAGAGCTAGAAAATGCGAGAAATTTCAAAATCTGATCTCTCCAAATGGGAATCGAAAGTAGTGATGAAATGGCAGATTTTCTCAGTAGTCAGCAACTTTTGGAAGGTAAAATCGACACTATTCAAGATATCATCAACCAATATCAATCCGTTAGCAGAGAACAGATCGAAAATCTTTACTCATATCTAAGAAGAGATCAAAGACGATCTTACCACATTGAATAAAACAAAATCAAAAATCTGACTTTTTTCCCTCTTTTGAAAATGATAATAAGAGATAGATTTTCCTCTTGTTTTTCTTGGGAAAATAGATACTATACAGTCAATGAACCAAAAATAAATATCTTTATATTTCTGATAATCAGCTCATGCTTTTATTCAACTTCGAAGAATTCATCTCAGAAATGAGAGAAAAAGAAGACAAAAAGGAAATGATCAACGCCTACGAGGCAGCTTATGGACCTATCCAGTGAGACATCTACGAACAAGAATGGTACAAAAATTATCTTGCTAACTTTGAATATGTTCCTTACCACACTCCAGAGGAGATGGAAGATGATTTTGACTGGAATTTGCTCCAAAAACTCATTCTCGGTTCTATGTCAACCAACTATGAACTGGTAAACAATCCTGAGACCAATATCCCAGACCTCCTTATCACTATCAGTGACGAATCTCAGAGCATTACAAAAAATGTAGCTGATCTCTGGTCTTTTCAAATCCTTAGACTCTATGAAATCTATGTAGAAGATCATATGAGCACCCAGACAATGTACAAAGAAGAGGAAGACGCTATCCAAAATGGAGAAACTCAGTCAAATGCAATCCAAGCCGAAAGAGACATGAGACTCAGAAAACGATCTGCATTCCTTGCTACCAAAGATAGAGCTCAGCTCGCAGAACAAACCAAAGTAGAACAAGAACAACAACTTGATGACCTTATGAGTCAACTCTAATATTTTCTCTAGCAATCCGCAAGCAAATCACTATACTAGTATCAATTTCAAAGCTTAGTGCTTCATTACTCTGTGTATTGCTATCAAAATCTTGCTATCAAAACGGTGATTGATGAGTCAAATTTGGCTTTGAGATCTCCGTTTTTTTGAATTTTTTATAGATATTTCATTTTTTTATAAAGAAGAAAAAAATCAGACTTTTATTCTTTTGTTTTCACTTATGACAACAACTTTCAAAGACCTCGGCCTCACCGCCAAAACCCTTACTGCACTAGAGAAAAAGGGATTTAAAACCCCATCTCCTATCCAAGAAAAGGTAATCCCACTCCTCCTCAAAGCTACCCAAAATATCATCGGACAAGCTGCCACAGGAACCGGGAAAACCGCAGCTTTTGGGATTCCTCTCATCGAGAAACTCACTCCTACTGGAAAGCCTCAAGCCCTCATCCTCACTCCAACCAGAGAACTTGCAAACCAAGTTGCTGAGGAGATCGCATCTTTTCAATCTGAAAAAGGTTTAAAAATTCTGGCGGTATACGGAGGTCAGTCCTATAGTCTTCAGATCTCTGCACTCAAAAAAGGCGTAGATATCATCGTAGGAACTCCAGGAAGAATCATCGACCACCTTGAAAGAAAAACTCTCGATCTGAGCCAGCTTTCAAACTTTATTCTCGACGAAGCTGATGAAATGCTCAATATGGGATTTATCGATGATATCGAAACCATCTTCAAAAAAGCAAATCCAAATACCAATGTCCTCCTCTTCTCTGCTACAATGCCAAAGGAAATCCTCCGCGTAGCCAAAAAATACATGGGAGACTACCAGCTCATCTCTGTCAAAAATGAACAGATGACCACTACTCAGACTTCTCAGATCTACTTTGAAGTCAACGAAAAAGACAAACTCAATGCGCTCTGTAGAATCATCGATGTGGAGCCAGATTTTTATGGAATCATCTTCTGCAAAACTAAGCTCGATGTAGACTATGTAGTGAGAAGACTCATCGAAAAAGGCTACCAAGCTCAAGGGCTTCACGGAGATGTCCTCCAAAAACAAAGAGAAACTATCCTCTCTCAGTTTAAAGACAAAACTACCAAAGTCCTCGTTGCTACTGATGTTGCAGCCAGAGGAATCGATATCAACGATATCACTCATGTGATCAACTATGCTCTACCTCAAGACATTGAGAGCTATGTGCACCGTGTAGGAAGAACTGGAAGAGCTGGGAAAACCTGAATCGCAATCAGTTTTGTCACTCCACAAGAGTACAAAAAACTCACCTCTCTCCAGAGAATCACCAAAACCGATATCCAAAAAGGAAAAATCCCTTCTGCAAAAGAAATCGTTGCCAAGAGAAAAGATCAGCTCCTCACTGACATCGATGCTGTCTTAATGGGAAACAAATATCACGAGCATGATGCTTTTGTACAAGAGATGCTCAAAACCTACTCTCCAGAGCAAATCATCGCTGCCCTCCTCAGACTCAACTATGAAGAGAGCCTAAATCCTGAATCTTATGAAGACCTCTCCGAAGTCAAAATTGATACCACGGGGAAGACCAGACTTTTCATTGCTCTTGGAAAAAAGGCAGGCTACTCTCCTCGTGGACTGGTTGATATGCTCATCAAAGAAACCTGAGTCAAAGCCAGAGATATCGATGATGTCAGAGTAATGGAAGACTTCAGTTTTGTAACTTTGCCGTATTTGGAAGCAGAACACGTACTCTTTAGCTTCAAATCCAAGAAAGTAAAAGGCAAATCACTCATTACCAAAGCAAAAATGCCTCAATCTTCAGGAGAAAGAAACTCCAAAAAACACTTTGGAGAGAGAAAACCTCGCTCTGATCACTTTGAAAAATCAGAGAGAAAAGAAAAATACGAAAAAAAGGATCAGAAATCAGACGCTAAATCCAGATCCTCTAAAAAAGCAAAATAATCCAAAAGACACCTCGATCTGAGGTGTTTTTTTATACCCACAAAAAGCAAGCATTTTTCCCAACAAACAAAAAAGACAGTCTCTGGATTATACTCCAAAAACTGCCTTCTGTGTGAGAGATCATACTTATCATCAGGAAAACCTGAATCAAAGTACCTTTTGAAGAGCAAGGATACTCGCTACCCAAAAGGGAGTGTAGAAGAATTAAGCAAAGAGCCTAGTTTTCTCAGTCAAGATCAAGAATTAGGAATCAGGATATTGATCCCCTTACCATTGCTCAGCTTGGCATAAATCCTAAGCTTTGCATCTGATGGCTCTGAAATAATAGATCCCTTGAGACCACGCTGTTCACCATCTGGCAAATAACGCGCTCCATCAGACATCTTCTGAATTCCATGAGCCTTGAGAGTAAAGGAAATCTCTTTCCCAGAAATCTGAATATCCGAGATCAAGACATATTGCTCTTTAGGGTTGTCTTGGTTACTAGAGACCACAAAACGAGAAACTCGCCCTTGGTCAAACTTCTTTGAGGTAAATCTAGCACGGATCAATTCCTCTCCAGTACTAGTAAATACCCCGGTCAATCGCATTTCAGGCATTTTCTGCAGCCGAACCTTCAGAGGATAGCTCTTGCCATTCCCCTTAAAGATAAAGGTGTAGTCGCCAGGAACATACTGCTCTGCAGTAATCCTGATGATATTGCCCGTGATGGTTACCTTGAAGCCAGTTACCTGACCGTCCTGTGTGAGAGTACCCTTGAAGTTTTCAAGAGTAACGCTCGTTGAGTTGTTCTCAAGAGTGAGATCAACCTGCTCTGTGGAGAAGCGGATTGGCTTCTCAGGAGGGGTAGGAGGCAGAGGATCATCTTTGCCACAAGAGTGACAAGAAATCACAACCAACAATACCCCTATCAGAGCAAAGAGTTTAAACATTTTGTTCATGATAGATATGTTTTTTTTGTTTTACATAGGAGGAAGCCAGACCCTAGAGACCAAATGATCTCCAGAGTCTGACTGAAAACTTTACTTCGATAAGTCATAGGTCAATTCATAACGGATCTCCGAGCCAGATTTAAGGACAAAGACTAGAGCCTTTGCCTTTCCCTCTGGGAGGATCATCCAATAAATCTTTCCATCATTACGAAGTGTGAGCGAGGATTTTACCTCTCTTTCATCGAGCGAATAAGCCTCTACCGTCATCCCTTGAGGGAAATCACGAGGATCTACATCAAGCAAAATAATCGGGAATGACTTATTTCTCTCGAGCTTAGAGAAGTTCTTGAGATGAGGAGTCAGACTATCATTGACATCAAACTGATCCGTTCTAAAAGATCCCTGCACAGCCTGAGAAGGAAGCTTCCCACTCATCTTAGCAACAATCTCATAACGATAGTTCTCTCCAGGCTTGAGCCCGACGAGCACCAGTTGAGGAGTCTGAATCTCCTGATCAAAGACAATCTGCTCTCCTTGATAGACCTTGACAGTCCAGCTCGTTGCCGAGCCAGCAGCCCAAGTCAAGAGAGCCTCTCTCTGACCAAAATTGATCTCTACAGGACCAACTTGAGGAGTTGAGGCTTTCTTCTCAAAGATAGCAAAAATCGTTTCTGTCTCTTGGACGAGATAGTCAAATTGAACCTGTTTTCCGAGCGAGACCTGCCCAGCAGTTTCCCAGCGACGGAATTCATAGTTCTGATCGACTACTTCAGCCTTGAGACGGACAGGGGTTCCTCTCTTGACAGTTATACTGCTTTGATCCTTACCATTCAGGAGTACCTTGCCAACCTGTTCAGGGGATACCTTAACCGTTAGCGTACGTGTCTCTTCTGGCTTGGGTTCAAAGACAGCAATCCATTCGGAAGAGCCCTGGATATTCGTCAAGTGCAAGACTGCCTGAGTAGAACTCAGACTTCCAGCTCCTTTTTGCTTCCAGCCCTTGAAAATTGCATTTTCCTTGGCTGTGGCAGTGAAGCTAGCTTCATCTCCAGCTTTGACTGTGAGCTCTGCAGGATTTACACTACCCAGAGCCTCATCATTAGAGGAAGCCTTCAAAGTATAATACTTCTCTTCTGCTTTCTTCTCAAAGACTGCTGTCCATTCGGAAGCCTCTTGAACATTAGTCAATTTCAGAACTGACTCAGTAACCGTTACTTCTGCCGATCCCTTCTCCTTCCAGCCCTTGAAAATTGCATTTTCCTTGGCTTTTGCAGTGAAGGTAGCTTCGCCTCCAGCTTTCACTGTGAGCGTTGCAGGTTCTACAGTACCCAGAGCCTCATCATTAGAGGAAGCCTTCAAAGTATAATACTTCTGTCGCTTGTCGATGATACGAAGGAAGGTCGTCTTGAGTTCATCTCTAGCTTGAGCTCGATAAACATCAGAGAACACAGCAGTAGATCCAAAACAATCTAAGCCAATCTGCAGAACAAAATCATGAGGATCAAGACCACGATTATGGGCTTGTTCCTTCAGGTATTGAACAGAAACTCCTTGAGCAAAGAGTTCCGGATGAGGCAATTCAGGGGCATAGCGATAATTTCCTTGCGGAAATTCCTTAATGATAGTCGCATAGATCCCCTTATTACCATTGACCTCTCGTCCTCCACCTGACTGAATCTTAATCGTCTTCATCAGATCTGCATCAGATGTGATCGTATAAGTAAAGAAATCTTCCTCACTTACCGTCTTTTCTAGATGCACATTATCATCACTCACAGCTCCCTGTAGTCTCAGCTGCCCCAGATACGGCACAGCATAGGGGACCACATTCACATGGATAAACATTTTTTCACCATTTTTATCATAAGTGAAATTATGATATCCTAGCCCTACCTGATACTTCTGAGCATCAGGAAGCTCGAGCTGTACAGTTCCCCCATTTTCCAGATAGAGGATCCAGGGAGTAGCTGCATAGCCCTGCTCTCGCTCCGTAGACATAGCATCTCTAGTTCTCGCATAGAGCTGTTCACCCCTGAGGAGTTCACCACTCTTGGCATAGGAGAATCTTTTGATTTTAAGCCCCTGTGCCACTGCCTGCGCTGATCCCATCAGCACCAGCATAAGGATCATGACGATCCTTAAAATTTTCTTTTTCATTGCTTTTTATTTTTATGGGTTATTACTTTCGTTTACGCTCTCAGCAGAGAGCATTGGTTTGGCTAAAAGCTTCTTTATCTAGCAAAAAAACTAAGTACCACAGTACTCATCTTCTTCTCCACTTGGTAAAGATCTCATCACCGATATCGAGCATATCATTTTTTGTCCAAAAGTCAAGCATTTATCTCCTCGAGGGTGCTAACTTCCCCCTCTCACCCCTACCCTTGAGCACAAAAAAAGCTCCAAAAATTTGACAAACTCCTCGCCCACGGATATACTTGAGGGTGAATTTTATCTCATTCACCACATACTCATGAAAATCTCAACAAAAACAAAAATCCTATCACTCTCAGCCCTCACGCTGAGCCTCTCTAGCCTCGCTCTTGCCAACGACTCCATCAGAGAGACGATCATCAAGCCTGATCTCTCCCATACCGTACAGAGTATCGAAAAGATCATCTTTTCGAGTCAAGGTATCCAAGGAGACAGCTCAGCCATCCCTCTGAGCAATCAGCAAGGAGTCATCCATCTAGAGGGAAAATTTTCTGCTACAAACACCGAAGAGGCAAAGACCAATAGCAACAACTGAGAAAACTCACTCCTCATCTGAGGAAAAGAAAATACAATCTGAGAAAAAGGAAACAAAAATTCTGGAAAAGATGCAATAATTATCGTAGGAAAAAATAATATAATAAAAGGAGAAAAAGCAATAATCTTAGGGGGAACGACACATGATGGAAAATGAAAAAACTCAATAATAGCTTGAGGAATGAATAATGTTGCAGAAGGAGAACTCAACACCATCATCTGAGGACAAGATACGAGGCTCTCATCACAAAAAAACATCTCCCTCGGAGCAAACAAGAGTACAGTCCAGGGATCGCACAATACTATCGCAGGAAGCAATATCAACATTGCAGACAACAAGGTCAAAAATACCTTTGTCTGGAGCGATAATAAAAACGATAGAAACAGATTTGAGAATATCCTCTACCCTCAAACCTCAAACACTCTCTACCTCAGAAGCGAAAACGGAGTCATGATCAATACCGCGACTCCTAGTGCGACGCTCAGCGTAGGACAGATGGTACAGCTCGGAGATGAAGCAGGCAACTGCTCTCCTGACAAGATCGGAACACTCATCTTTAGAAATGGATGCTTCTATGCATGTTCTGATGGACAGAGCTGGGACAACCTCGCTGGTACCGCAGAATGTAAAGGCTCTGGTATCAAGACGATCACCTTTGATATCCCGACTCCAGCCGACCTTAGCAAGAGAGTAGAACTCGGACAAAAAGCCGCTCCTCAAGGCCCTCAAAAACCTAAAACCCCTTAAATCGCTCAAAAAATATCTTTACAAAAAAACACCTCAGCGTACATTTGAGGTGTTTTTTATCACTATGCATAATTTTGACTGATCAGATCCCAGTTGATCACTTGGAAAAAATTTTGCAAATACTGAGCTCTATTATTTCTAGTATCGATATAGTAGGCATGCTCCCACACATCTACTCCGAGCAGTACTTGCTCAGTCTCAGGCTTGGTGAGAGGGTTGTCTGCATTAGAGGTATTGAGGATCTTGAGCTGACCATCTGTAGTCTTGATCAGCCAAGTTCGCCCTGATCCAAAATTTCCCACCGCCGCAGCGATAAACTGCTCCTTAAATCCCTCAAAAGATCCAAAACTCTGATCCAGATCTTGCTTGAGCTTTCCACTTGGCATTTGAGCAAAGTTTGGACTCATTATTCCTCGAAAAAAATTATGATTCCAGTGCTGTGCCGCATTGTTAAAAATCGCTCCACTACTCTTTTTTACGATCTCTTCCAAAGAAAGCCCCTCAAACTCAGTTCCTACGATGAGTTTATTGAGATTATCTACATAGGCTTGATGATGCTTGTCGTAGTGATAAGACATCGTCTCCTCTGAAATATAAGGCGCCAATGCTCCTTTTGCATATGGCAACGGTTGTTTTTCAAAAGTCATTGCTAATCAGTATCATAAAATAAAAGCTTGCCAGTCTCTTTTTTTCAAAAAAAGAAAAAATCTGACTCCATCGTACATTTTTCCCCTGACAAAGATCAATCTCTCTATCAGCAAACTAATCCTACGAAAAAAGTCAGACTTTGCAACTGTTTTTTTACTCTTCCTCATCGAGGAACAGCCCAATAATCACTGCTAACGGTACCGACAAGATCACTCCCCAAAATCCCATAATCACCGCTCCCAGCAGCGCAGACACGATGATCAAAATCGAGTTGGTACCGAGCTGCTTTTCCATCAAGATCGGAGTAATAATATTGTTTTGTACCCATTGGATAGCGAGGAAAATCACTCCTGCGATGAGCATTCCCGCTCGCCCATGATGAATCAATGCCAACAAAACCACCGGAATCACTGACAAAAATGGCCCAACATATGGAATAATATCCAAAAGCCCAGTAATCAACGACAATGAAAAGATACTTGGCAACTGCAATCCACACCAAGACAAAATCCAAAATGCAATATACATTGATACCGTTACAAATAGGGAGAGAAAGATTCTCGCCTTGAGCCAGAGAGAAAGTTTCTGATAGATATTGGTTATCTTTTGAAGATTACGAGCTTTGGACTCAGATTTCCCAAACTTCAAAAAGAGTTTGATCAAATATTCCTTCTCCAGAGAGAAAAACACCGCCGTGGTAAAAACGATCATAATATTGGTCAGTACTGAGAACAGCCCTCCTATCGCAGCCACAATACTTAGCGAAAACTGCTTGAGTGAAGTCGTAGAGGCATTGAGAAGCGAGTTGAGACCCGAAACAAGTGTCGATTGCACACTCTTGCTATCCCAAGGCAAATCATTTCGATGCTCGAGCAAAAATGCCTTTGCAAAGTGAGGAAGCCAAGTGATATTTTGAATCCCTGCAGGTCGTGAATTACTCAAAACAAAATTTTGCACACTCACAATCAACGAGCTCGTCCAACTAATCAAATAAGACACCTGAGAAACAAAAAACGGAATCACAAAGATCACCCCTGAAAACACAAACACAAACAGCGCAAAATAACTGATTGCTATCGACAAAGATCTGCTTTTGAGCCTCTTTTCCAGTCAAAGCACAATCCCCTCAATCGAAAATGCAATGATCAACGCCGAAAAGATCAAATAAATCAACTCCAATGTCTGATAAAATCGATATCCGAGCATCACCACTACCGCACCTATCAGCCAAAATCTCAAAGTCGATTTGAGCGAGAGATTGAGCAAAGTCGCCGAAGATGAGGCAACAGGACTAGTTTCCTGTTCTTCTCTGTGAAGAGTTTCTGGAATGGGAGTATTTTCTACTAGTTCAGGAGTGGTTTTTTTCATGAGAAGAAAGAAAAAAAGAACTAAAAACTGACTCTCGTTGCTTAGTCAAATAATCCTTGAGCTGAACTGTTGACTTTTGCTGCACAAGCGCAATCAACGGTTCTAACCTATGCTTGTTGAGACTAACAAAACACTTGTAAAACTGCGGTCCTGCACCAAGTTTTTGCACACTCTGCTCAAATGCTGCTATCAAAATCCTCTTGACCAGATGCCTATGCACTGCTCTTTTGGAGATAGCCAGAGGAATATGAAACGAAATCTGATGAAAATGACGATTGGGATACTGCTCTACAAAAAAAATCATAAACAACCCCTGAGAAAACAGCTGCCTTTTTTTGGTCAGAAAGCGAACTTCCTTTCCCGATACTCTGAGCTTTTTGGCCAGCATCCCCAAACTTTATGCAAGATAAAACGACTTGAGTGTAGAGATCCTAGGTCAAAAGTCAATATATTTTGATCCTCCTCTCAGCACACTCTAGTATTTCAAAAATTCCTCTATCAACGCAAAAACCTCTCCCTGCCTATCTTGGAGCAAGGTCCTCTCCTCAGGCTTAAATCCACTCAAAACCCAGTCAGCTACCTGACTACTCACAGCAGGCCTATCAACCCCAATTCTGAGCCTATAAAAGTCGGCATTTCCAAGTTTTTGAATAATGCTTTTGAGCCCATTGTGCCCAGCAGCACTTCATCCAAGCTTCAGTGCAAGCCTTCCCGTTACAAAGTCGATCTCATCATGCACCACCAAGATATCTTTCACCTCAATCTTGTAAAACCTCACCAGGGGGGCTACTGCCTCTCCTGAGAGATTCATATAGGTCTGAGGCTTGCAGAGGAGAATCTTCTCCCCTCATCGCTCTCATAGAGCAATGTCAGCTTTGTATTTACTTTCATATTTTCGAGAGAATCCTTCTTGAGCTGCTCGAGCATCAAGCATTGCAAATCCAATATTGTGCCTAGTTTTATCATATTTTTGCCCAGGATTTCAGAGTCCTACAATCAACTTCATTACGCTATATTTTTATCTGCTAAAAATCTTTTCAACTCCTCTGCAGCCAATCTTCTCTGAGAAATCTGATTTTTTTGATCAGTTCCCATCTCAGCAAAAGTCTCCTCATATCCATTAGGCTTAAAAATCGGATCCCACCCAAAGGCCGAATCTACTCTTGGATTGACGATCTCACCTTCCACCGCTCCTTCAAAAAAATACATCTCTTCTTTATTGGGAGCATAGCCAATCACGGTCTTGGCAGTTGCTTGGATATTTCCAAGCTTTTGAGCAAGATTTACTAGTCCCTCACTTCCAATACTCTCTACAAACCATTTGATCAATGGACCAGGCAATTTTCCTCCCATCGCCTCAAAATACAAGCTCGTATCTTCAACAATCATCGGCTCATCGCAATATTTCATTGCTTCCTCAAGCTTTGCCTTGATAATCGCCTTTGGATCTGTCTCCTGGATCTCTGGTAGATCAATCGATCTCATCTCCAAATCTGGCAATACTGCCTTAAGTTCGCCATACTTGTGTTTATTTCCTGATATGAAATAGATGCTCATAACTAATATCGTATAAAAAAAGTAAAAATCTGATTTATATCTTTGTTCTGTCCTCGACTATGGTTTCACTTCTATCGTATCATCCCAAATCTTCATCTCTTGAATCTCAGCATTATGCGTAATCGTATAAAACTTCATATCCCTCTGCTTGACAAAAGCAGTCAACATTTCTGAGACTCTACCTACCGTTTCATTATCAAGATTATTGATCGTCTCATCGAGGAAAAGGAGTTTTGTCTTCATATATGAACTAATCGCCAACATCCAAACAAGCTTGAGCACTGCTCTCTGACCTCCACTAAGACTCTTGATATCTCTTTCTCCCTTCGCATCCAATATCTTAGTTTCCAACTCAAGTTTTTCGCTAGTCTCCATGAGCCTAATACTGATCTGATAGTCCACCACACCGACCAAATAACTATTGACCACATCACTCAAGATTGGCAAATATTCACTCAATACAAACAGTAGCAACTCCTTATTGAGTATCGCATAGAGATTATCCAAGATTTTACCTTGCTCTGCCAATCACTTAATCTTGATCTGCAAATTTTTGTAATCAACGATCAATGTTTGCAAACTCTGATAAGTCGCCTCATACCTCTGAACCAGTTGCATTTGGAGATCCCAGTTATCCTGCTGATATTGACTGATCTGTACTTGCAAAACTGTCATTTGCTCCTCTATCTGAGATTTCTGAGTCATCAACTGCTCTATCTGTATACTTTGTGTCCTCATCATACCTTGGAGCTGAGATTTCTCCTGTTGATAGGTCTGAGCTTGATTTGCTAGTTGTTCCTGAGTGACAAGCTCCCTTTCGATAGTCGCAATCTTTACAGACAGTTCCTTGTATTTCCCAGCTAGCTCCTCCAGCTTTTTAAAATCAATCTTGAGTAAAAAAGCTCTCAAAATCTGAATTTTTTCCTCATTCTCCTTTTGTTTTAAGGTGATAGTTTGCATCTGCTCAGTTAGCCCTACTCATGTTTTAATCTTTTCGAGCTCCTGCTGTGCTATTTGAAGCTTTTGAGCAAGATTTTCGGCCTGTATCCTCGCTTTTAGATCGCTATCCTCCTTCAGAATTTTTTGCTTTTCTTGTTCTCTCTGCTCAAAATGCTGCTTATTGATCGCCTTGATAAACGGGCAAGCAGCACCAATCTCTTGACACTCATAGTGCGCACTCTCCTCTGTCGCCGCATCAAAATCCGCAATCTTTTTAGTCAGATTTTCCAGTTGCTGAGTATAAAACTGCTCTCTCTCCATCAAGCTTTTGATCTGATCTTGGAGACGGGTTTGCTCGGTTTGTGCTTTAGCTTTTAGGTTTTCCACCTGCTCTGTCAAAAGTTCGGATCAGGACTTCAAATTCTTCCCCAATGCAATCAAACTCTGCACCGCTAGCCAGTTTTGTAAGAGTCCAAAATCTGACCTCGCTTCCAGATCTAGCTTTGGTCCATTCTCTTGCCAAAAACGCTGAATCTGCTCTGCAAATCCCTCTTTCTCAAGCTCCTTTTGTTGATTTTGAAGCTGCAGTTTCTCATTCCTTAGCTGAGCAATTCCCTCCAAGCTTACCTTTTCTAGCAAACGATCAATCTCTCCAATTCTCCTCTCGCTTTTCTCAATATCAGTCTTGGCATTTAGCACCTGCCTTTCCAAATCATTTTTTTGAGTCAAAAAAGCAGAAATCTGACTCTTTTGTTGCTGATAATGCTCTTGATGCTGAGTTATTACGCTTTGCATAGGCGCTATCACACCACCTACCACCTCATCAAGCTCAAATTGATCAATTCCGAGCTTCTCAACAAGCATCTCTAACTCTTCAAAAACATCTTTAGCAGGAGCTATCTGAGCAGAAAGCTGCCCCTTTTCATCAATCATTTTCCGAGTTGAGATCAAGGTCTTGAGTCAGTTTTTCAACTTTTCTTGCACAAGAGAAGTATCTTCATAAGCCTTGATCTGATATTTTACCTCATTTCTCTTCTCTTTTACAACTTCTTTAGTCTCATCGATACTCATAAGATTAAAGACATTTTTGAGCACCTCAAGCCTCTCAGCAGGCTGCAGTTCAAAAATATTTTTGGCATCCTGGAGCAAAATCGCCGTACTCGTAAAAACCGCCTGCGGTGGCAAAAAATCATCCAAATGAGCCTGCAAATCTGATTCATTTTTAAAACTTTCTTCCTCCATTTGGACTCCAAGCTCTTGCAAATACTCTTCTAAATCTAAATTCTCCTGCAAAACCGGTTTTCACAAAAATTTTTCTTCTAAGACTTCTGGACCTTCTGATATCTGAAAGAGCTGAGAGGCACAAGAATCCTTGCTCTTTCCCTTTTTAAGCGTTCTTTTGATCAAAAAAACCTGATCATTGTAAGCAAAAAGGAGCTTGATCATACCAATTTTGGATTGAATATTGAGCAAGTTTCTACTAGCACTTTTGTAGAGAGCATAGCTCGGACCATCAAAAAAGAGAAAACTCTTTCCACTTCCAATTGGCGCTTTGATGAGATATTTCCCTTTGTGAAAAAAGAGCGTCTTTTTTTGATCTCTAAATGGCCCAATATTCCAATACGAAACTGCCAACAAATCCAGCATTTTATGCTTTTTTCTCAGGATAAAAACGCGCAAAACGATTTTCACTTTTTGCAAAAAGATAGTACCTATTCAGTCTACAAAAATTACACCAAAATACAAGAAAAAAGAGAAGTCTGACTCCTCTTTTCGATATTCTTTCATATCAAGTTTTTATTACAAACTTCCCAAATGCTCTTGAATTTGCTCAATCACAAATTGCAAGTCTTGTTCAATATAGTCTTTCCCTTGGATCTTAAATCCTGCTGCATTTTTGTGTCCTCATCCACCAAAACTTCTCGCCAACAAAGAACAATCAACAGCTCCTCTACTTCTAATCGAAGCTTTAAGATATATCCCAACCTTCTTGATCAAGACAACTAAATCATTATTTCTAATATCCTGCATAACATACAGTGCCATATCCGCCTCATCATGATCTACTCACAATGCCTTAAGCTCATCATCCACATAGTAACTATAAATCACATTCACTACTCCATTACTATCACCTTCTTGACTTCACTCTTGAGCACCTCCAAATCCATTACACATAACCTTAACTTTTTGCATTCTTTGAAGAATCTGCTGCATAAATTGCACACTACGATAAGTTTTATTACGGAAAATTTCATCAATCACAAGCTTTTTATTTGCCCCAAGAGCCAAAAGATCCGCGGTTAAGTGAAAAAGCCTTACAGATTGCTCTCCCTCATCATAACGGAAATTCCCACTATCTGTAGAAATTCCCATATACCACCAAGTAGCAATCTCCGCATCCAAAAGATCATTTCGCCACTGCCTTGTCACTCCATAAAGCAAAGAACAAGTACTAATCTCACTCGTATCACGATAGATTATGGTATTTGGAACCTCAGCATCTGGCTGATGATGATCCATGATAATTTTGAGCTGTGGATCAAAATAGTCTTCTCTTCCATTAGTAAAAGCGGAAATTCTCTTGTAATGATTAAAATCCAAAAATACCAATACATCATACTTTCCATAGTCAAATTCATATTTAACCTTATCTCACAAGTTAAGGAAATCAAAGACTCTACTTGGCTTGTTTGGAGTAAAATACGACACGGTTTTTCCCTGCTTTTCAAGGAGCTTTCCTAATCCCAAAATCGCACCAAGAGCATCTCCATCAATATTCTCATGACCAAAAAGGGCAAAAGTCTGTTTTCCTTCTAATATCTCTCTTATTTTTTGTAAATTTTCCTGCATTTTTCTTTTCAAAGAATTTAAAACCAGCTTTCATTTTAACACTTCCAAGCAAAATTGCAAGAAAAAACATTTCTCTTGAAAGATACCCTCTTTTTCCTATACTCTCAAAAGTTTTTTTACCCCTAATCACTCCCATGAACGAAATCCTCCAAAAACTCTACCCCTACTCTCGTGATCAAGCGATCAATGACATCCTCTCTTTTTATGATCAAGAGGAATCCGTAGTAGTCAACTTTATCTACTTTGCAAACATTGTTTCACACCGCCTTTTTGACCAAACAGCAAAAACAGAAAAACTCAAAGAATACAAAAAAATTCTCTTAAAGTCTGACTTCCTTTTGCCCGATGGTATTGCCCTCCAAATCTTCTACTATGTCGCTCACTTTATGGGAAAAATTCAAAGTCCTACCTCTTGGCTCCAAAATCTCAACGGAACTGACTTTATCCCCTACCTTTTGCAAAGCATTAGAAAAAAGTATGGAAGTCAAAAACTAAACATCCTCATCTATGGAACCAAAGCTGAATATCTTGAAAAAGTAGTTGAAAAACTCAAATACCAAGGATATAACATCATCTATGCCCAGGATGGATATAGCGATTTTGACCGAGAAAAAGCTGAAGCCGCTATGAACGAATACCAAGACACGATCAATGTCCTTATTCAAGGAAGATCCACTCCCGAAATTCCTCTCCAAGAGCTCCGAGCTAGTAGAAATTTTCAAAAAATCCAACAAAAAAAACTGATCGTTCTCAATACCGCTTGACTCCTAGATTTTATCGCCTGAGTACAAAAAAGAGCTCCAAAAATTATTAGAACGCTCAAACTTGAATGGCTCTATCGTTTCATCTCTGATCCAAAGAGAAACTTCAAAAAAATTCTGAATTCTTTGAAACTTTTTCCTTACCTCATCAAATACGCAATTCTCCCTCAAAAACAGAAAAAAGAGTCCAAATAAGGACTCTTGAAAGTAACTTGATACAAGTTACTTTTTTTTGTTGCATTTCAATGCTTTCCAAAACTGATCTCGACAAGGTTTATCTAAAAAGGCCACAGAGAGCAAGAAGAAAAAAACTGCAAACAACACACAGGCAACTAGGCCTATGACAATGTTTCCTATCCTCAAAAAAAACTCTCCAATACCAGAACCATTCTCAGTACAAGAGCTCAACACCAGCGCCATAATAGCAAAAAGATTTTTTTTCATATCATATCTATTTTATGTGGGGAAAGAAAGTATACACTTCTCCTCTCAAAATACAAGAAAAAACTCTCTCCATCTTTCATAAAAAAAGACAAAGAGAGTTGGTGAGTTGGAGAGTAATAAGAGATTAGACTACATCGGAGATATCTCGAGAATCTTTCCTAGAGTCTTCCTTTGGGATAAAGCGCGATCCCAAAAGTATGCCGAGCAAGACAAGCTCTAGACCTCCAAAGCTTTTCACGAGCAAGGCGTTGAGTCTTTGATCTTCAAAGACAATCCCACATCCTATAAGGATGACTATAAGTGCTAAAACTAGAAAGAGAACTAGCAACACCTTAAATACCTTCTTTCCCATATTATTTAG
>JABCPD020000022.1 GCA_013333295.2 candidate division SR1 bacterium
CTGAAATAGTCAGTATATCTTCATTCATTAGGATACATAAATCTAACTCTTAATGTTTTCCCTGTTTTTTCACAGTATTCAGTTTGTGTAGTGGAATCTGTCTTCTTTAGATATCCAGTAGGACAAGTAAGCTGACATTTCTGCTTTACTACCCACTTATTACCAACAAACTCCTCTATAGTTTTATCTGGACTATAAGTTCCCTGTTTCCCTGGAAAGACCATACAAGTAGTTACCTTTTCACATTTTTTAGAAGAGGGGTCTGACCTTGTTGTTCCTTCTGGACAAGTTCGAGTAGTTTCCTCTACTTTCTTTTTCTCTCCACAGTTGAGATCACCTGATTTTGCTCACTCACATGCGATACACTCTACACCAGTTTTTCCAATAGGGTCTGAGTTATCTGGGACAAATCCATCAGCACAGAGAAAGTGTCCTTTCTTGTTTTTAGATCCATATACCCAGAGACCTTTTTGCCATCTTCCTGTTTGTTGATTCCAAACCCCTGGGAGATTTCTATTTGTATCATTTGCTACTGCATTTCTTGGAAGCTCTACAAAGTGAGTCTCTGTACAGAGTCAGAATTTTCTTGCTGATTCTGAAAGAGGAATTCGCTGATTATTTTTCCCATCTAGCGCACAGAGTCCAATTTCATGACCTCTCTCAAAACGAGCAATAGTTCCTTTATAATTTCACTTTGGAACTGAGGTATTCCCTCTTATTCCAATCATTGCACCTCCATTGACATCAAGCTGTGCTTTGGCATTATCTGCATTGATAGCAACCTTTGAATTAGCATAAAAAGCTGAATCCTGGAAAGGAGAAAATGCTCCATCTTTCCCATTAAAGACAAAAGTATTTGACTTTTCATTTACTATATTATCTCCGAGAACAAAAGTTCTATCTGCAGATGCCGAAGAGTTTCCCAAAACCGTTACATAATTTCCATTGATAGTTTTGTCTTCTGCATTCAAGACCATAATATTGCTTCCTTGTGAGGTATTAATATTATTTCCATGCATAACTATAGTATTAGAAGCATTTACATTTGCTCTTTGAGAAGAAATCACCGCAACATTTTGGGCAGAAGAGTCTACTCTAACCCCTTCTCCTCATGCAATAAATGAATTTTCTCCGTTATTTGCGTTGTTTGTTCCTCCAAAAACTACAGAACTTGTACTCGAACTGTTCCCCTTTCCTACAACGAGATTTTGCATATTGAGAGATCCTAGAGCCTGTACAGAGTCTTTATCATATTGCAGCTTTACTCCATTGGTTTCTCCAGTGACAATAAGAGTATTGAGATACTGAACTCTATTTTGCACTCCATTTACCTCTAAATTTGTTCTTTGAGAAGCATAGAGAGGATTGATCATCCCCACACTATAAACAAGCACACCTCCAAGAGAAAGGACCGCTGTAGCTACCCCGACTTTTGATCGAGGAAATTTTGTTGAGATTTTTGTTTTTTGATTCATATCCAAAGCATAATGGGATAAAATTTTCATCTCTATTATACTCAGCACAAAGTATTTTGTCAAAAATTTGTGGAGTTTTTTATTTTAAAAGCGCTCAATATTTCCACTCATATTCCCTTGAAAAAGAATCCCTTTTCACCAAACTGAAGGCAATTTTTATATTGAAATAGGCCAAGATGGATCTTTTTTTGAGAAAGTTTGATAAACCAATAGGAGAAAAATCAGACTCCCCTTACGCTCTCCACAAACAGGCTAAAAATCAGATTCTAATTGACCATTATCAGCTCTGAGAAAATGATTGAGTTCTCCTTGAACAAATAGAGAAAAATCATGGGAAAAAATCAGATTTTTTTTCTGCTTCTTATAGTGATAGATGGCTATTCCTTGCATTTTCAGAAGAAAAGATCTGAGTAGATATTGAACAAATCAAACCGAGAACTTCCTCGCTTCTTGATAAACGATCTGAGGAACTCAAGCTTCTGTGAGAAGAAAGTTGGGACAATTTTTATCGCCTCTGGACTGCAAAAGAAGCGCTCCTCAAAGCAGCCAACGCAGAAAATCTGGACCAAATCTGGAATATTCAACTCGTAAAAGAAAAAAACACCTCAGAACCATCTTTCCAGGTGTATTTTGATAAGATTCTTTTCCTAGAGCTGAACAATCAACAATATGAAGTAAAAAGTTTCTGTCATGAGAACTTAATAGGTGCCGTATGTATTATTCCTCACTAGAGAGCTTAAGAATAAGTGATTTGAGATATTCACGCTCAGATTGAGAGTCTACAAGTTTAAGTGCTTGTAAATAATTTTCCTGTGCATAGTTGGTATGTCACTTCTCTGCAAAAATCTCTCATTGCAATTGATAAAATTCTGCAAGTTGATAGAGCCTTGCTCGGCGATGTGCTTGTGCAAAAAAGTCTGACTTTGTCTTTCCTGTATGCATCGCATATCCCAGTTCTCCATACTGACAGACTACCTGATCCTTCTCAGCAAGCAATTTTTTACACTGAGTGAGATAGGTTTTGACCAGTTTTGGATCTTTTGCGAGATAAGAAGATGATTTTCACTCACGATACGGCTTCCAAAAAGCTTCCTGAAAAAAAGTATAAAAGTCAGATTTTTGAAGTTCGGTATATCCAATAAGTCTTTGCCAACTGATAAGTGCCTTTTGCTCCTGCTGGAGAGCAAGATAACTAAGCACCAAATATCTATCTCCATCCAAAGTCAGCTTTTGATCTGTTATCTGAGAAAAAAACATCACTGCCTGTGAATAATCTCCAACCTCATAACTAAGCACTCACAAATGATAAAGATAGTTGTTTTTTTGCTGATAGTCAAGCTTGAGTAACTGCTGGAAATAAACAAGTGCTGAATCTCTTCTTCCTAGCTCAAAATCAGCATTTGCAAGTACCTGATAAGGCAAAATATAGGAAGGATGCTGATTGAGGAGAGGAAGTGCAATTTTTTTGGCAAGTCCAAAAAATCCATGATTCATGAGCTGTAGCGCAATCAGTCCCTCTTGATAATAGCTCGGAATATCTTGCAATGATTCATACTGCTTAAATGCGGTCATGATACTCGTTTTGTAGTCCTGATATTGAGGAGAAACGAGCTCTGCAATCAGATTTTTTGCTTTTTGGTAATTTCCCTCAGAAAGTTCGAGCGCAGACTGATAATAGACGACCTCTTCTCCACTGAGATAGCCCTGTTTGACTGATATCTCAAATAACTCTTTGAGATGCTGATATTCACTAGCTGAAGACTGAGAAAAACTTTGCAAAAAAATCAAAAATTCTGAAGCAAGTGGAAGCTTCTTTTTTTGCTCTGGAGTGAGGGTATAAAAAAGCTTTCTAGCTTGAATATACTGGTGATTAAGCTGATAAGTATTGATAAGTAAAAGCTTGATTTCCTCAGTAGGATTTTGGGCATAGAGTTTTTCTAGGAGTACAATCTTTTCCTTAAGTGATCCTAGAGTTTCGAGCTTATCCGCAGAAAAAACTCAGCTTTGGGTATTTTCAAGAAAATCAGTAACTTGAACTCCAGTCTCCTGCTCTCCAGAAAGATTTGTTGAAAGTACAGAATTTACAGAAGTAGCAAGGTGCTTGCTAATACCATACTTACTTTCTAAAAACAAAAATCCCACCCAAAATACAACAAAAATTCCTCCAATTACTCTAATTCAGAAAAGAATACTTCCCAATTTGGGAGGAAGTTTTTTTTTGAGCCAAGAAAGACTTTTTACCTTTTGAACAGATTTTTGATCCATCGAAAAATGATAGTATTCTGAATAAATTATATCTTATTATACTAAAAAAGGAGAAAAAATCCTGATTTTTTATGTTTAAACCATTTTTTATATGGGATTTTTTTATTTTAGAGGAGAATTTTATTGACAAAAACTTTTTTTCCTACTTCTTATTATAAAAACTACTTATTCAGATTGCAAAGGGAAAGGATTTTCGTATCTTTGTTTTCAGGTTTTTATTTCTTTTTCTCGTAGATGGCAAGAGGACTCGTCCAACCAAGACCCTTTGTCAAAAAGAAGTCTTCGACTCCTTCTTTTTCTGCGGGAAGAATCATCTGAAGCAAAAGAGCTAATACCATCCAAAAAAACTGATTTCTCCTCTTGGTTGCCAAGAGTTATGCAGGATGGGTTATCGTAAGTATCATTTTGATCTTACTTGGACTTTTTTTTCTGAAAGGAACTTGGTATAATCCTAACTATCTCATCCAAAATATTACTTATAGCCCTGAAACCAGAGCTCAATACGAAAATACAGAACTCTTTGTCCTCACTTCAAAATACCTCAGAGGGCAATACCTCAACACGATCCAACTTGGAGAAAAGGGGAAAATCCTTTCAAAAATCCAAGAGCAATACCCTTTTGTCCGCAATATGAAGATTGAATATCAGAGCCCACAATCTATCAAGGTAGATTTCACTTTTGATTATCATAAATTTCGTGTAAAGATAGGAGAGAAATTTTGGGGAGTTTGGAATGGGAAAAATACCGGAGAACTCCAAAGCTGACGAGCATTAGCTCAAACAGGAGTGACCATTGATACCCCTGCCTATCTAAGTGGAACTGAGAGTTTATCAGGATTTTTCTATGAGGTAAACTTTGAACGATATGAGCAAAATATTCCAAAGATCAAACAGACCTTTACGAATATTGAGAGATTTGTCTATCTGGCTGGATCTCCAAACTTTATCGTCTTTGAAAATGGGAAAACGATCTACCTCCATAGAGATAACCTTGACTATCAGCTCCAAAAATATCTTTGGCTCAAAAATAACTACAAAAACTTTGCTGGCATCTACGAAATCGACCTCGGAAGTCAGACACAAAATAGAGTCATCATCAAAGAATAAAAAAAGTAGAATTTACCTCTTGAGGGAATCAGGCTTTTTTGTTTTTTTGAGAGCACTCTTATATTAGATATTAAATAATAATCAATACAAAAACGATCTCTATAGGGTGCCTATAGAGATCATTTTTTATAGCGTTTAGAGGTAGACCTCTAATTGCTAGCTGTTGAGTTCATCCCGAAGGACAACCCACACGAAGAAATTGCCTTCCATGATCATGGTCTGAATGATCCAGTCTGCAAATGCTTCGCATTCGAGAGGATCCTTCCCCGTAAATTCTTCAGGGATAGCGAAGGACTTCTCGATGGAGAAGAAGCTTCTCCCGGGGACTCTGATAGAAGCAAGATTCCCACAATTTTTCCCCTCTACAGGGACCTGACAGCGAAGTACTCCTGACTCTATAGCAATAGAGCATGCTTGGGTATAGGACTGCTTTCTCCATTCGAGACTCTCTTGAAGACAGAGCTGCGTGGTCAGAAACACTTCCTCAGGATCAGAAATGTCGCAAACCGTTCCTCCTTGGTGGGCTTGAAAGAACCTCTCCAGGTACTCTTTACGCTTATCTCGTGTCTCCTCTGCCCTCTTGATTTCCTCTTCATTCTCGGAGGTGAAGTGCTCAAAGGTTCGAGTTCCGTCTAGATTCCCTGCTAGGAATTTCTTGACAAGTTTTTGATTCTTATTCATACGTAAATATTTATTTTGTGGTTGATAACAACACACATGTTATATATTTTTTCAATATAATGTCAAGACAAAATATATAAAAAAGGACGATTTTTTATATTGAAATCTCGACATTTATTTATAAAGTATAGATAAGCTATGACCTTAGAGGTTTCTTATCTTTTGTACTTAAGTATAAGTAATAAAAAACTGACCTTTATCAGATTTTTAATCTTTTTTTGTTGAATATGAAACATTTTTTCCCTTTATGCAACAATCATCCAGAGATCATCTATTTGGACAACGCTGCGAGTACACAAAAACCTCAGCTTGTTATCAATGCGATGAGTGATTTTATGGCAAATGAATATGCCAACATTCATAGAGGACTATATGGCCTATCAGAAGCTTCTGAACAGCACTATCATGAGAGCAAGAGACTGGTTGCTGAGCTCCTCTGATGTTCTGCAAAAGAAGTGATTTATAGCTACAATACGACCTATGCGATCAATTTGCTTGCACAAGCGATGGTCAAAAGCAAGTTTTTGCAAAAGGGAGATGTGGTGCTTCTCGGAATGCGGGATCATCATGCCAATGTCTTGCCTTGGATGAATCTAGCAGAAATGATCGGATTTGAAGTGCAATTTGTCGCAACGGACGAGAACTATCAAATTGATTGGAATGATTTTGATCAAAAATATACTGAAAAAGTCAAGGTAGTAGCGATAGGGCAAGTGTCAAATGTAACGGGTGCAATCTATGATTTGAAAAAAGTAAGATCAAAAATCAGACCTGAAACCTTTTTCCTCATTGACGGATCTCAGTCAGTACCTAATATGATTGTCGATATGGAAGATCTAGGAGCTGATGCGGTTGTTTTCACTGCACACAAGATTATGGCTTCAACTGGGCTTGGGGTACTGGCTTTGAAAAATCACTGGATCAAGGAATGGACTCCGCTTATCCTCTGAGGAGGAACCATCAAGGATGTCAGCATTTCATCTTTTTCTCTTCAGAATAATGCGGAGAAACGAGAAGCTGGGACTCCAAATATCATTGGTGCAGTCTCACTCGAGGCTGCGTTAAATTTTGTCAAAAGTCTTGATGAGAGTTGAAACCTCAGAAAATGAATAGAAAAAATCTGATTTCATGAACAATCACTCACCCACTATGCTTTAGAGAGATTTGCACAGCTCGAAGATAAGGTTAATCTCATTGGGCCAAAAGAGCAGAGAGTATCTTTATTTTCTTTCACTCTCAAGGATAAGTCAAACTTTAACCAGATTGGAGAATTTTTTGCAGAAAAGAATCTTTGCATTCGTTGTGGCGGACACTGTGCTTATCCTCTGCATAAGCATTATCATCTTGGCGGAACCTGCAGAATGAGCGCTTATCTCAACAACGATATCTCAGATTTAGAAAAGTTTTTTGCTAGACTCGAAGAGCTGGTAAAGAGTTAATACAATACCTTCAATTATCAGAAAAAACTCTGAAGTAAGTCAGAGTCTTTTTTTATTTATTCTCGCCAGAGGAATTGCCTTGAAGTATTTTCTTCTTTCATATCTTTGCCGAGAATCGTGCTAGAGGAATCCCTCAATCGCTGATGAATATGCTGCCCCTGTCTCTGAGCAAGCGTATCTAAAACCCCAAGACATGCAGGGCAATCTACATCCAAATTTCTCAAGCGCTCGATATCTCCAGTCTGAGACAAGAGACCTAAAGAAATCTGATCATTTTGATCTGCTATGTCTTCTGATTTGTAATGAGAGAAATCCACAGATCCGATCAGCAAAGTATTGCCATGAAATTGAGCTATCTGATCAGCAATCCACCCGGAATGGTACAGACGATAGCTAGGCACTACGAGGATAAAAATCTTTGAGACAGAAGGAAAATAGCGATTGATAAATGGGAAATGGACTCCCAATCCATGGTCTCTGGTATATCGTTGAGTTCCCTGTTGATAAAAGACATTTTGCTCGCAAGTAATCCTCTCATGTTTTCGCGCCTGAGCCAGCAAACTTGCATCTTTAAATTTCACTTCCCTCGACTCACAAATAGAAACCGGTCTCTGCATATCTGGGAAAAAATGGTTGGGCGAAATTAGCACAATCTGATCTGGAGAATTTGTAGCAAAGTATTTTTTTTGTAAAAAGCTATAAAAATCTGACACTCTCTGTGATCTAATCATAAAGTGAGGAATAACTGCCAAATATAAATGATCTGTTCTCACCTCCTTTTTGATAGCAGAGAAAAGAGAAGCTCCCAATCCACAGATCAAGAGCATTCCCAAAATCAGAAATCAGATTTTTATGTTTTTTTGATATCGTATTTTCATTGCTTATTTTCATAAATATGACAAAGCTGGTTAGGACTATTTTTTGAGCTGTTCTCGCATTTTTTTGCTTGTTAGGCTTGTAGCCTTGGTTTTTTGAGTACCAGAAAGAGCATCATAGGCATGTTGCCAGTCTAGATCTGAATATCTCTGATCTCCATCAAGCACCTTATCTTTCTTGTAAAATTCATAATGAGAAAAGATAGGTCACATCACTACTCTCTTACCATTAATATCATCGATCATCACTGCCATAAGGAGAGGCCTTCCAGTAGCTTGATAAAGAGGGTTTCCATCTTCTGATGTGAATATATCAGCAATCAATGCCCCTCTCTCTTCCTTACCAAGAGGTTCTCCAAAGAGTTTTCTTGGGAAAGTAAGGTCTGAAAGCTGACGATATGAAGTTCTAAGTCGTTCAAAATCATCATCGGAGATAGTCTGATTTTTCATCTGTTTTTGACTCATAGCTCTAATTTTTTGCAAATACTGTCCAAATCCTTCAAAATTATCCTTGTCTGTAAACCAGTTTTTCATAGATTCATTGAGTGAGATAAGGCGATCAAGGAAGGCGGTATCTGCTTCTATATATCCTTTTGGGACTGGCAAAGTCGGAGGATACACAGTAAGATCACAATCACTATCACCTCCTGCTCACATCTCCGCATAGGATTGTTTGGTATAAAGGAGGGTATCGTGCTTAAGTTCAGTATAGGATCCAAGGTAAGTTGCAAGATTTTTGTAAATGTAGAGTGGAATTTGCTTGAAGTAAGGAGCATTATTTACAGGGACAAAGAGCTGTCCAAGCATTGCTAACCACTGATGATAAACCGTCTTGAGGAGTGAATCATCGGCGAGTTCAGATTTAATTTTTTCTTGTGCTTTGATTTTCTCAGCAGGATAACTGGAAACTTGCTTGCAAGTTCCTATTGAGCACTCTTCATTTTCTAGGACCTGTTTGGACTGAGCTCTCTCTGAAAGCCAGAGATTTACAAGCTCATGAGCCGGTTGATAATTTTCCAAAACATCAGGAACGATCAAAGAAGTTTGCATATTAGGGAGAGTAAGCATTTCTTTGGTTGCACTTCCTGCGGTAAGCTGATCAAAAATGAAACTGTCTATCGTAAATTTCTCTCCAAAGAACACAAATCCTTCAAGCATCTTTTTGGCAGAATCCTTATCTGTAGATCAAAGTTCTTGGGTAACATAACGCGCAGATGCGATCTTTTGAGGTTTTAAGTTGGATAATGTCTCTAAATCTGACTCACTGAGCGAGATCTTTCCATCTCTTGAAGCAATAAATTTTTGGAGCTGAGGGATACCAACATCGTCACTATCTCCGATCAAAACTCAAATACTCTCCTGCAATGCAAGGATTGGTTTAAGGAGATCTGAAGACATATTTTTGATCATATAGAGTGCGGTTTCCGCTAATTTTTGGTCTCAGAAGTAGAATTTTTCTCTCATGAGCCATTTGCTGGCTATAAAGTAGGTTTTGAGAAAAGAGCTTGTGGTATAATGAGATCTTGGCTTAAACTGGGTGAAATCCTGCTTGATTTGTTTCTGCTGGATAAAAGGTGGACTATATGCCAACAAAAGTGGATCTAATCCATCATAACTTTCTGCTTTCCAGATTTCAAGCCAAGTTTGTCTCAATGCACTTTGATATTTGGCAGGAACTTGTTTTGCAATAGATTCAAATCTGACTCCAAGGTACTTTTTGAGTTCATTGTCGGTCATTTCTCATTCAAGCTCTGGATCTTCCACAGTAGACTCTGAAGTATAGAGTCCTTCTTGCCTTTTTTCAAAAAGAGCTTTGAGTTCATCGTTGCTTGGGAGGAGTGCATAAGGAATCGCCCAATACGCAGTGAGAAACGAAGCTTTTTCATTCAGATTTTTATCCTGTTTGGTAGACTTGGACAATGCTAAGAAATGTTTGAAAGCCTTTTCACTCAAATCGCTAAGCGTAACTCTTGCTGAACTTTCTTCGAAATACTTAAGCTCATTGGAAAAAATCTTGTGAAAAGTATGGAGCAAAAGATCATTGGTCACAAAGAGGGTATTGAAAGGATATCTTTTGATATAAAGCTTTGGATCGACAGACTCTCCATAAAAAGACATTTGAGCACTTATTTCATGGGCTCTCTGAACCCACTCCTCTTGTGCATACTGTCCAAACTCCTCAGTATACGAAGGGGTCGGAAAACTTCATAGATTAAAAGGCATAATTCCTACTCCATACTTTTTGATCTGAGCAATAATGGTTCAAGTAAGGGGATGATTATTGATACCATCGTATTCTCCTGTAAGCGTAAAGGTTTTTCCTACTTGGAGATCTTTTGCTGGGATTTCTATACTTGAAGTCCCAGGATAGGGAACAAGGCTTGCTGGACCTCAGCATTCTTTGAGTTGTTTTACATCTTCCTTGGTTAGAGAGTATTTTCTAGTCCATGGCTTGTTGTATTCTGCTTGCTGGATATCTTGACCATTGATCATCTGTGAGAAGTCAGGCTTTTTCATAGCCTTCTCATAGCTAAGATTTGATCAAGTCGTTCCAAAGAGACTTCAACCAGAAGATGGGACTCAAGGATTGCTTGAAGGCACTGAAGACGATGGCAAACAACCTGCCAACATCCCAATCCCCAACAAACAGAAGAGAAATCTGATTTTATTCATGGCGATCACTTTAGAAGATAAAGAATAGTTTAGCTATATCCATTTTAAGGAGTAATGCAATACATAATTCTGATTTTTCAGCTTGTTTTTGAGTTTTTTTTTCATAAAATACTGACAGACTTTTAGATTTTAATATTGTGAAATATGACGACTCGAGCTCAACTGGCTGAAGCTCTTTTCCCTGACACAAAAGAGAGTATCCAAGATCTCCTTGATCGCTATCCTGCCAGGTCAAATACCAACCCTGTTCTGCGTTTTGCCCCATCGCCTACAGGTTTTTTGCACTTTGGGGGATTGTATACGAGTTTTTTGTGCTGGAAATATGCCAAACAAACTGGAGGAACCATCTACCTTAGAATCGAAGATACTGATCAGAAAAGAGAAGTAGAATGAGCTACTGCACTCTTGATCAACTCTCTCAAGAAATTTGGGATTAGCTTTGATGAAGGACCTATCGGAGAAAACAATGAAGAAATCTGATCTTATGGCCCCTATGCTCAGTCTCAAAGAGGTGATATCTATCGTGTATTTGCAAAGCATCTAGTAGCTCAAGGACTTGCCTATCCATGCCGAATGAGTGAAGAAAAGCTCAATGAGATCAGAGAGTTTCAAACTGCAAACAAAATTATTCCAGGTATCTACGGACAATATTCAGAACGAAGAAATGCGACTCCTGACCAACTTTTAGAGAAATTTGAAAATGAGGGAAAGAGTTTTCCTGTTTTGAGATTTCGTTCTCATGCTGATACCAGCAAGAAAATCACTTTTTCTGATCTTCTCAGAGGAGAAATCAATATGATCGACAATTATAACGATATCGTAATTATCAAGGGAGATGGACTGCCAACTTACCACTTTGCTCATTTGGTTGATGATACTTTGATGAGGACAACTTTGGTACTTAGAGGAGAAGAATGGTTAACTTCTGTACCGCTCCACTTACAGCTTTTTGCTGCATTCGATCTGCCAGCACCACAATACGGACATCTGGCACCAATCTGCAAGCTTGAAGATGGGAAAAAGAGAAAACTCTCAAAAAGAAAAGATCCTGAAGCAAATGTAGAATACTTTTTTGAGGCAGGATACGCTCCTCAAGCAGTACTTGAATACATTATGACCCTCGCAGATCCAAGCTATGAAGACCGGAAAAGAGAAGACGAACATCGTCAATTCTCAGACTTTGATTTTTCTTTGGAGAGAATGAATGTATCAGGCCCTCTCTTTGATTTTGTGAAATTGCAAAGTATCAACAATAACTACCTCTCTGCGCTCTCGACTCAAGAACTCTACAATCAAGGACTCAAGCGAGCTCAGCAGTATCAACCTGCATTAGCACAACTTATGACTGAGGAGAAAGAATACACTCTTGCTGCGCTAGATATCGAGAGACACACCGAAAAAGATCCGAAGAGATTTACTCTCTATAGCGATATTGAGAAGAATATTAAATTCTTTTACGATAGTGAATGGGAAACTATAAAAGCTGAAAAGGCTGACTTCCCAGAAGGGATTGAACTTACGACCTGGAAAGCCTTTGCTGAAGATTATGCCGCCAATTATAGCTTGGATGGGGATGTGCTTACTCGATTTGAGCAACTCAAGACTATCTGAAAAAAATACGGATTTGCTGCAAATAATGCAGAATTTAAGCAAGGAGGTTTTGTAGGAAAGGTAGGAGATCTCGCAATGTTCCTCAGAATCCAGCTCTGCTGAGCAAAGCAAACTCCAGACCTCTTCTCAGTGATGAAGGTTTTGGGAGATAAGAGGATTAAAGAGAGACTTTTGGATTTGTAAAGTATAAAATTTTAAAATAACCTATAAAAAAACACTGACTTATGTCAGTGTTTTTATGATAGTATTGGGAATAAACTACATCTTTGTGTGGAAAGTTCTTTCAATCACCTCAAGCTGATGAGCCTTTGAAAGTCTTACAAAGTTTACTGCATATCCAGATACTCTAATAGTGAGTTGAGGATACTCTTCTGGATGTTCATACGCATCCATAAGTGTTTCTCTGGTAAGTACATTTACATTGAGATGATGAGCCCCCTTTCCAAAGTATCCATCCATTACAGATACAAGGTTTTCGATTTGTTCATCTCTTGCTTGTCCAAGTGAAGTTGGAATCATTGAGAAAGTATTTGAGATACCATCTTGAGAGTAATGGTAGTCAAGCTTTGCAACTGAGTTGAGTGAAGCAATAGCTCCTGAATGGTCTCTACCATGCATTGGATTTGCTCCTGGAGCATAAGGTTCTCCAGCTTTTCTTCCATCTGGGGTAGCTCCAGTATTTCTACCATACATTACATTTGAAGTAATAGTAAGGAGTGAAAGGGTTGGAGTAGCATCTTTATATGCCTTATACTTTCTAAGCTCTTCCATGAAGAACTTTTGTACTTCTACAGCCATAGAATCTACTCTATCATCATCGTTTCCATACATTGGGAATTCTCCTTCAGTCTCAAATGATTTTGCAACTCCATTTTCATCTCTAATAGCCTTTGTCTTTGCAAATCTAATTGCAGAAAGCGAATCAGCTACAATAGAAAGTCCAGCAATACCATAAGCAATATCTACTCCGTAATTTGAGTCCATAAATGCCATCTGAGCCTTTTCATAGTAGTATTTGTCGTGCATGTAGTGGATAATATACATTGTCTTTGCATATACTCTTGCTACATTTTCCATAGCCTTTTTGAAGTTAGCCCAAACTTTATCATAATTCAGACTTCCATCTTCATTATCTACTGACTCAAAAAGTGTAGGATCCATTACTTGTACTCCTTCATCTTCTTCTTTACCTCCATTGATAGCAAGGAGAAGTGTTTTTCCAAGATTACATCTTGCACCAAAGTGCTGGATTCTCTTTCCGATTTCTTGGTATGATACACAACATGCGATACCGTAGTCATCACCTCCTCTAATAGGTCTCATGATATCATCATTTTCATACTGAACAGATGAGGTATCGATAGAAACCTGAGCACAGAACTTCTTGAATCCTTCTGGCAAAGCATTTGACCAAAGTACAGTTAGATTTGGTTCTGGAGAAGGGCCAAGGTTGTACAAAGTTTGAAGAAATCTGAATGAAGTCTTGGTTACCTTTGTTTTTCCATCGTGGAACATTCCTCCGATAGATTCAGTCACCCAAGTAGGATCTCCACCAAAGATTTCATCATAAGCTCCTGGTCTAAGATGTCTTACGAGTCTGAGTTTCATCACAAAGTGATCAATGAATTCTTGAGCTTCAGCTTCTGTAATTTTTCCAGATTGAAGATCTCTTTCAATATAGATATCTAGGAATGAAGATACATTTCCAAGAGACATCGCTGCGCCATCTTGTTCTTTAATACCTGCAAGGTATGCAAAGTAAGTCCATTGAATTGCTTCTTGAGCTGTTTCTGCTGGTCTAGATACATCAAATCCATGATCAGCTGCCATCTTTACAATATCTTTCAATGCTGAGATTTGCATAGAGATTTCTTCTCTAAGGCTTACTTTTGCATCAGTCATATTACCACCAATAGCCTCAAAATCAGCTTTTTTAACTGCTATGAGTGCATCAGCTCCGTAAAGTGCAAGTCTTCTATAGTCTCCGATGATTCTACCTCTAGCATAATTGTCTGGAAGTCCAGTTACGATATGTTTTGATCTATAGAGTCTAGATTCTGCATCATATGCTGAGAATACTGCATCGTTGTGGTTTTTTGCATAATGGAAAATATCTTTTACTCTAGGAGCTAGTTCAATTCCTCTCTCCTTAAGTGCATTTTCTACTACTCTTACTCCTCCAAATGGCTTGATACCTCTTCTCAATGGAGCACCAGTTTGAAGACCAACAATAGTTTCGAGTTCCTTTTTAATATATCCAGGCTTGTGCGAAGTGATAGTTGAAATGGTTTCAGGATCAGCAGATCTGAGCCCGTTTCCGTCTCTTTCTTCTTTGAGACATTTTTTTACTTCATCCCAAAGCTCCTTAGTTCTTTCGGTAGGACCTGAGAGAAAAGATGCATCTCCTGTATAAGGAGTGATGTTTTCATAGACAAATTTTCTTACATCGATCGTTGTCATAAGTATAACATATAGTAAAAAATAAAACATTCTTGAGGGCGTCAAAGGTTTTTCTCTAAATAAAGTAGATAATACCTTTTAGTTTTTTCAAACTTTTCACACCAGAAAAGAGTATAATAATATTTTCTTAATTTGCAACTTAATACTATTTTTTTCTAGAATTTATTTTTAATAAAAAATTGAATACAGCGTATTTTATATATCAAACATTCTTATGTCAAGGGGAAGAAATAAAAAACGAGATCAGAATTTTCTCTTTTTGAAAAAAATAGATATACTTAGGTGATTTATCTTTGATGCGATGCAAAAATGAACAATGATGCATTTTCAATACTCTTTGGAGAGCTTCCTCAAGAAACTAAAGTTTCTATAGAAAAGACTCAAGAAACTACTCCTAAAGTATCCACTCCTGTAATACCAGAGCAGGTGGTAGAAACGCAAAAAACTGAAGTTCAAACAACTCTTGAAGAGAAGGTAGATTCTCCTAGAGTTTTTCTTGCACCATCAAAACAAAAGACTGAAAACAAAAAGAAGAATAAGTCTGACTTTTTACCTCTTTGATTACTCAGAGAAAAGTTGAAAAACTTTTTCAAAGAAACCAAAGCAATGATTATTATCTTTTTAAGTATTTTGTGTGTTTTCTACTTTTTCACCAATGCGCAACTAGTATTTTATACTTTTAAAGATGCTTTCACTAGCGTAAATGCCGCAGAGCTCCATCAAATTTCAGAAACCCTGATGCACAATGCTGCAGATAATACACAAGAAGACAATATTAAACAAATTGAAAAAAGGTTTGCTGAAATCCAAAATGAACACACAACAGGAAATATCCTCTCTCTAGGAATGGACGAACTTGTACAAGGGAAGTCTCAAGACCTCAACTACAATATCCTCCCTCCAACTAATAGACTTATCATCCCCGATCTCAATATCAACGTTCCTCTTATAGATACAGAAAGCAATGGAAGAGTTGATTTTTCTCAAGAGAATTTTGATGATGAACTCACAAAAGGTGTCGTAAAATATCCAACCACCCCTACTCCAGGAAGCAAAGGAAATACCCTTATCTTTGGGCATACCTCTACTGAATGGTGGAAAAAGAATGAATACGGTGTAGTCTTTAGGAATATTCCAAAACTCAAAGTAGGACAAAAATTTCAAGTCGTACGAAATGGGCAACTCACAACCTATGAAATGGTTGAAAGAAAAGTTGTTTTACCAAAAAATGTAGAAGACTATTATCATCAGTTCTCAGAACAAAACGAAAGTTATCTTACTTTGATGGGATGTTATCCAATCGGAACTGCAGACAAGAGAATGATGATTGTCGCAAAAAAAATTCCTAATCCATAAAAAAAGAAAAAACGCTGATTGAAGTCAGTGTTTTTTTGGTTTTATTAAACTATTTATTTTATAAATCCTCCAGACTGGATATCTCGTAATTTTTTATAGATACCATCTGGTTTTTGGATAAGCTCTGAATGCGTTCAGCTTTCAACTATTTTCCCCTTATCCATTACGATAATACGATCCATTTTCATAATCGTAGAAAGCCTGTGTGCTATAACAATTGAGGTCTTATTTTTCATGACTTCTGCCATTGCCTCCTGAATATATTTTTCCGATTCACTATCCAATGCTGAAGTTGCTTCATCCATAATCAGAATTGGAGCATTTTCTATAATCGCCCTAGCTATAGCAATTCTCTGCCTCTCTCCTCACGAAAGCTTAATTCCCCTTTCTCCCACCAAGGTTTCATATTTATCTTCTAAATGATCGACAAAGAGATCACACCTTGCCATCTTGGCAGCAGCTTTGATTTCATCATCGCTTGCATCTGGACGAGCATAAGCAATATTTTCTCTAATAGAACGGTGAAAAAGAATAGGATCCTGTGGCACTAGTGAAATGTGACTTCTGAGGCTCTCTTGTGTAACTTGGGAAATATCCTGATCATCAATCAGAATTTTCCCCTTTTGAATATCGTAAAATCTAAAAAGAAGCTTGGTGATTGTTGATTTTCCACTTCCAGAAGCCCCAACAAGAGCCACATGCTCTCCCGGTTTGATCTCAAAATCAAGCCCATGAAAAAGCTGCTCATCCTGATAAGAAAAATCAACATCCTGAAATCTGATTTTTGCTTCATTGATCCTGAGAGAAGGAGCATTTTCTATATCCTTGATTTCTCGTGGGGTTTGGATCATTTTCAGTCACTCTCCAATCTCATTGGCGGCACTAGCACAACTCTTAATACTCCATCCAAACTTTACTATTAAATTAAGAATTCTAAAAACATAAATCTGCACTAATACTATTGTTCCAATATCTAACTCTCACCTTCCCCAAAGCGTAATACCATATCGTACTACTATAGTCTCTAAAAATACTCCTACTACTAATGAAAGCATCCGTATAAGATAAAGAAGAAGATACTGTTTAGTTCTTGATTTACTTAGAGCATTATTACGCTCGGCAAAACATTGATTTTCTCTCTGAAACGTAGAAAGCGGTTTAAGAGCAATCGTATCTGATAAGCATTCCATCAAATCGTCTTCTAACCTATCTGTTCTATCCTGATATTTTTTAAACCATTCAATAGCTCGATATTGTATCAATAAGAAAAATATAATAAAAAGTAAAATCCCTAATGCAATCCTTATACTTTCCATTGATATTGTAAATAGCATGAAGAAAATACTGTAAAAAAATATATGAAAATCTACCATTCTATCAGTAAATTCTTCTAATGCTCGAATCATTCTTCTAGTCTGGGAAAGGATTTTTTCTGAAGAGTTATCTATAAAATATTGATGATTATGCTTATGTATCCCTAAAAAAATTAAACTGTAAATTGTTTGTTGAATAGATATTTTTAGCTTAACTAAGCCCCATTTATATACACTAAAAAATATCAAGCGATTAAATATTTTATATCAAAAAATGAGAAGAAGAACAGCAATTGCATATTGAAATGCTAGAGACATCCCTCTACCGTCCTGAAAAATATTGAACCAATCTGAATAATTCATAAGTCGTTTTACTTCTTCCGATGCCCATGAATACGCTAAAGCTGTTATATGGCTTTCTGCAAGAATATTCAGTAAATCTGAATAATTCCTCATAATTCGAATCTCATAAACTGTGAAAAGTACACTTCCACATATTACACATAGGGACCACACGATAGATCTTTCATATAACAAAATCATTAATTTTAACACACGGAAAAATCAGAATTTTTTCTCTTTTTTAGCTTTTGTCATCATATCTTATTATGATAAAATCCACCGAAGAGTATTCAATTTTAGCAAAAAATCAAGAGGAAAGGAGGATAAGATACCAGGTATTAGAGATAATTCATTCTTCTTTTTTCCTAACTTCCATATGCTTACTCTAAACTTATATAACCTCATATTCCATTTGATTTTAAACAAGCAACTCATAACTGATCTGATAAATATTTAGTTATTAATGTAAATAAATGAAACACTACCTAGATCTTCCAGCTAGAAATACATAATATTCCGCTATAAAAAAATCTCCCTAGGAAATACCTAGAGAGTTTTTAATTCATAGAGCCTTTTCTACCAATGACAGATTTTTTAACGAAAAACTCCTTTTGTGGATAGAGGGATGAGTTCCATTCTTCTTGGAGACAAAGAAACGATATTTATACTCTCCAGTTTCTTTTAAGACAACTTTCCCAATAAATTCGGAATATTTCCTATTGGGAATAAGCTTCTGATAGGTAATTTTTCCTGAGGGAGTAGTCCATTTTATCCAAATATCGTATCGAGAACAATAAATTGCCCTTACTTTGAATCGATAGTTATGATTAGCACACTTATCTAGAGGAAGGATTTTATAATAGGCTGCAATCATAGGATCATAAGCACTATCCGACATACCGAAATGCTCCATCTCCAGCTCTTCTACAGATTTTTTCTGACTCTTTTCTTGTGTACTATCATCATGGTCAGATTTTTGAGCTCCTTGAGAACAAGAAGAAAATACTCCTAATAAAAAGATTGAAGAAATCAGATTACTAAGGAATACTTTTTTTAAAAAGTTTCTATTCATCATATTTGTTTTGAATGAGTATTTTTTACTTTGTGTTTTTGTAAATGGTAGTTTAACTCTTTTCTATAAAGAAAGAAATAAACAAACTAGCTATCACTATATCATATTATTATACTTTTTTGTTTAACAGCGATGGATTACAATATCCTTTTCCTATAAAATGTCAATCTTATTTTTAATAAAAAAGACACCTTAGTGATGTCCTTCTTCATTATATCTAGCAATAGAGGTTTCAAGTTCTTCTTTTACTGCATCAAGATCTCCAAATCCTCCAATTACAATTTTATCATATTTCTTCACTTCAAGTTTTTTGATTTCTTTGAAGAGGATTTCAAGCTCCTTTTTCTTGTGAGCTCCAAGATCATCGATCGTCTGGATTTCATCAAATCTAGGATCAACCTTACTTACTGGCACTGCAATGATCTTTGGATCTTCTCCAGCGTCATCTGAAGTATAAAGAATTCCGATAGGTCTTGCCTTTACTACACAACCTGTGAAAAGTGGATTGGTAGTATAAAGACATACATCACAAGGATCTCCATCCTTTGAAAGCGTCTGAGGAAGAAAACCATAATTGAATGGATAGAACATAGAGTGATGAACTACTCTATCAAGCACAAAACATCCCATTTCGTGATCGTATTCATACTTATTATTACTCCCTGCAGGGATATCAATTACTACATTGAGAGTTCCAGCTTCTTTATCGGCATAAGTTGCGATATCATTTACCATATTCATCATTTGTCTTGAGAAATAGAAAAAATAAAAATCTGACTCTAAGATAGGGATTTTGCTTTTGATTGCAAGAGAAAAAGAATTGTAAAAAGAATAGGAAAAACTCCTCCCTAAAATTAGATTAATATTCAATTTTTTACACCTAGAGCACTACTTCTCAAATCCCCAAAATCTAATCCAGCAATATCTAGACTTCTACGGTCATTTGCATGAGTTGAAAATGAATATCTAGGATCTTTTTTGTTGTAAAAATACTTCCATGTAACATCTTGAGGAAGCCCCCCTGCAGCCAAGCACTGAGAAGCAAAATTTGCACAGTCAGTATTATTCGCATCCTTCCAAAAATAATAATCAGGATTGTAAGACAGAGCATAAGTGTAAGCATAGCTTGCAGCAGCCTGACGATTGTACTTTGAAGACTGATTACTCCGCGTCATCATATGATCAAGGCTTCTGAAAGAAACTGCTCTTGACCTAGTAAATCGTGTCTCCCACTCCTCATCAGTGACTACACCTTGATCCTTTAACCACGCCTTCTCACTAAAATCATCTTGTTCATTGATTTCTGTTGTCCAAGGACCTATTTTTCCCCTGTCTGTAAGTCCAGGAATCTCCTGATCATCATAATAGACTTTCCAACCATACTTACTTTCAGGAGTCTTTTTGAGCTGCAAAATCGTATACCCTCCGATTCCATCTAGAAGATGAGGAGCATAAACTTTTACTGTCACAAAAATATACGCTCCTCTCTCTCCAATATGTTCTGTCAAAATACGAACATTAGGAGCATTCTCCACTTCTTTTAAATCTGAGTAATCATAAGAGATGAGACTATAGATTTCCCTTTTTGCATATTTTGAATCAAAAAGAGCATCATCCATAAGATTATTCATAAAATCCGGAGTTCTTGTCTCCCAATTTCTGGCTAATGCAGTACGATACTCACCAAAGAGAAGATTCCCAACATCATGAAGCTGTTTCAGATCTGCCAGAGTCAGCTTATTTTTTGTCAAATACTGATTAGCTTCACCTAACTTACCTTCTAGATAAGAGTAATCATACTTTGCTTTTTCCCGAGGGAGCATATCTCCTGTCTCTTTGATTTGCTCTAAGGGTTTTACCTCACTCTGTGGAATACCATCCACTAGCTCACGTTCACATCCTGTCAAGAATATTACTAATCCTAAACTCACTACTATGAGTAAGATCATCTTTTTTGTTTCCATTGCAAACAATTTTTTATTGATAATCATTGAATATTGTTGGTTATTCTATTGTCAAACACCACATTCCATCTTTCTAAGAAAGAATTCCTCTCTATAAATACAGCTGTTTTATATTTTTATTTTCACAAGATATTTTTTTAGTCTTTTATGAAATAATTGCAAGCAAAAAACAAAAACTTGCATTCTCAGACCAAAACACTACAAACAGACTAATCATTTTTATCTCTGCAAAAAAATATGTTTCATTTTCTCCACTGAAAAGTACAAAAAATCTGATCTGAAAGCTTGATCATTTCTGACAATTTCGGTATTCAAGCACTCTATGCAGGGACTCAAAAGGAAGGGGATTTTTTCCTATATCCGTATATGGACGAGAATAGGAAGTCAGTTTTTTATTTTGCTTTTGATACTCGAGATCAAAAAAGCAGTTTTGAACAGATGCTAAAAATATCTGGAGTCTGACCAAAGACGGCGTTTCAGATTTGTCAGTTGCCAAGTGGGGAACTCAAAGAGGCAATTGACAAGCTCGATGCGAAGTTTTTCCAACAGATTCCTGGCATCTGACCTAAACTTGCAAAAAAAATCATCCTTGAACTCAAAGGTACTTTTGACCTTCAGCAGGCGGAAAGTATAGATACCAAGCATAAAATTTTCAAATCTGTGGTCAAAACTCTCAAAAACCTCGGCTACGATGCGACTAAAGTGCAAGAAGTCCTCAGAAATTATGAAGGAGATTTGGATCAAGCAGATCTAAGCGAAGTGGTAAAATGGACTATTTCGAGACTTTAAAAAATAAAACAATTACAACAGGTCATTCCTACAATTCTGGACGACCTTTTTATTTCCTATCTTTTTGGTATTAGCTGATTGGCAAATAGCTAATAACTATATAAGAAACCCCTAATATCTTTTTCTTTTGACATCAAAAGGTGTTTTCTTATCATAGGAAATAAACTTTATCAAACATCAGACTTATGAAACTTTTTTTCTTTGATACCGAAACTACCTGAATAAATCCCTATTTTGATCGCATCATTCAGTTTGGAGGAATTTTTGGAGAATATGATCCTGAGAACTGAACTTTTACCCAGAGATTTGAACTCAATCAATATATCAACATCCCTGGCAATATTCCACCAGAAGCCAGTAGAGTTCACGGGATTTACAAACAAGATCTAGAAAGCTATGGTATGATGGAAAACTATATTATGGGCTTTTTGTGATGCCTTCAAGAAGCTGATTTTGTCATTGGACACAATGTAGATTTTGATAAAAACATGCTCAAAGCTGAGGCAAAAAGACTCAATATCAATTTCAACTTTGATCAAGTAAGACGAATAGATACGATGAAATCCGCTACTGACCTTATTCCAGGCAAAAAGAAACGACCAAAACTGCAAGAACTCTATACCTTTCTCTTTGGCAAACCATTTGAGGGGGCTCACGATGCAATGGCTGACATCAGAGCAACTAAAGACTGCTTTTTACAACTAATAAGAGCCACTAATCTACTTGATCATACGCTTGGAATCACTGAAATCAAACTCAAAAAACAAAATGAGACCCAAAATCAGACTTCTGATTTTATTGATCCCGAAGAAGAGAATGGTCTTGATCTCTCAAAACTCAAAACGAAATGGTCAGATAACGAAGTTGCACTAAAGTTTCTTGATCTTGTAGAAAAAGGAGAAGAGAATATTTTCTTGACTGGGAAAGCCTGAAGTGGAAAATCCACCCTCATCAAAGATATTATCTCAGAGGCAAAATCTCAAGGAAGATTTCCTGTAGTCCTGGGATCAACAGGGATTTCTGCATTAAATATCTGAGGACAAACCGTACACTCCTTTTTTGCACTAGGAGTAGAGCAGATCTATTTCAAAGACTTGGTTTATTTTGTCCAAGATAGTGAAAACAAAAAATTTAAACTCAATAAAGAAAAAATTAAACTCCTTAAACAAGCTCCTTTCGTGATTATTGATGAAATCAGCATGCTTAGCTCCAATATTATAGATTGCATCAATGTTTTGATGACCTTTTACCTCAGGGTAAACAAGGCAAGCTTTGGGAATAAGCAAATGATTTTTGTTTGAGACGTATTCCAGCTCCCCCCTGTCAAAACCAATGATTGGATTCAGAAATTTAAAGATATCTATCAAAGTGAACGATTCTTTGACTCCTTTACTTTCAAAAAGCTAAAATTTCAACCGATCCAACTCCTCAAAAACTATAGACAAAAAGAAGACAAAATCCTGACTGAAATCCTTGATCGTATTAGATTAAAACAGACTACTCATTCAGACTTACAACTTTTAAACAATCAAAGAAAGGAACTCAACTCTGATCCAATACTCCTCTCTACCCACAGGAATAAAGTCGATATGATCAATATGCAAAAGCTTGAAGAGCTCCCAGGGAAACGCTTTGAATTTGAATCTAATACGTGGGGGAATTTTAGCAATGCAATGAAAATTGTAGATGATACCTTGATACTCAAAGAATGAGCAAAAGTGATGCTTACTACCAATGATCCAAAAGCTCGCCGAGTCAATGGAAGCATTGGTACCCTCATTGCTATTGATCCCAAAAAAGAAACCCTAGAAATCCAAATTGGAAGTCAAATTCATAAAATTGCCAAGTTTACACGGGAAAACACGCAGACGAGAATCTTAGAAGATGGAACAATAGAGGAAGATACGATTGGTTATTTTAGACAATTTCCTCTCCAACTCGCCTATGCGATCACTATACACAAATCTCAAGGGCTAACCTTGGATCAGTGTCAAATCGACCTAAGCGATACTTTTGTCTGAGGACAGGCTTATACTGCACTGTCTAGAGTTTCAAGCATAAAGGGACTTCAAATCAAGGGCGAAATCAAACCTGAACATCTCTTTTTTGATCAAAATATTGGCAGATTTCTTGAAAAACTAAAAAGAATCGAGGAA
>JABCPD020000023.1 GCA_013333295.2 candidate division SR1 bacterium
ATTCATATGATAAGCCGTCACAGGGATCTCAGAAGTCCCAATAAGCCATTGATTATCTCTCTCCATCCAGTAAGCATCCTCCTCTCCTCCTGGGAAATAACCGGTTCCAATAAGACACTCTGGATTTACAATATTTGGTACTTGCATAGGAGTAAATCCTCTTTCTACAAGCCTCTTTAGCGTATATTGCAAAACTGCCTGCTCCAAGAGCATACCATCTCCTTTGAGAAAATAACTTCTTGCTCCTCCAAGCTTAACTCCTCTTTCTACATCTACCATATCATACTTTTTCATCAAAGTCATATGATCTAGAGGCTCAAAGTCAAAATCAGGCTTTTCTCCGACAACCTTTACTACTACATTTTCACTATCATCCTTCCCAGCTGGCACATCTGAGTGTAAAGAAGTATTAGGCATCTTCAAAAGTTGAGCTTGTAAGTTTTCGGTTACTGTATTATGTTCAGCTTCAAGTTCTTGAATTTTCCCCTTAAGTTCTTTTGCAGCTTGATAGTTTTGCTGTGCAGAAAACTGTTTTTGTTCTGCTTTTGTCTGATCAATCTGAAGCTGTAACGCCTTTCTCTGATCATCCAAAGTCAAAACTGACTCAAGATCAATCTTCATATTCCTTTTCTCCAAAATCTGCTGATATCCAGCAACATTCTCACGTACCTTTCTAAGATCTATCATTATTGATACAAAAAAATTAAAATCTGATTTCCTTTTCAGTTTAGCTTTTTACCTCAAAACTTCAATTGAAAATTTAAAAAAATATCCTAGAAATGGGAAAATCCTAGGATATCAAAAAATTATCAAATTCTCTCTAATAAAGCTTCAGCATCAAAAGCTGATTCTGAGAGCTGATATTCTGAGAATACACTTCTAATCTGATCATAGTCTGGAGTGATAAAGATTATCAACTCGTGAGAAATTCCTAATTCCTGAGCAAAAAAGTTTTTTAAATCTGAATCAGGATATTGATCAAGGATTATCGTCAGTTTTTTCATCTTTGTGATCTGATTTTTGAGTTGCTCAGAATGCAAAAGCGAAGTCTGTCAAAGCAAAGTCAAGTGATAGGCCTGAGGCTTTTCAAGCAAATACTGAGAAAGTTTTACAGCTTCTTCAAAATAGTTTCCCATCATCAAGATATGATGCTCTGCATCTGGATTATTGATAAGCGAAATCATCGCCGGTTGCTCTGCCAGAGCCTTATCAATAAATACCAACTCATCCTCCTCTGCTCCTAAAGTATAGATAGAGTCTGCAATTTCTTGATTGATTAGAGAAAAATACTTTTTCCCAGTCTTTAACAGTCCAGTAAAAAACTGATTTTCATCAAAAGGGAATAAAAGATCAAAACCTGATTGCAACAAAGGATAATAAGCTCAAAGTTCACAAGATACCTTATAGCCAATACTTGAGATCCCATCAAATGCATTAAGAATTTTCACATTCTCAAAGATCTCAAGCTCCTTGAATACAAAAGAAACTGTCAATTGATCTAAAATCACAAGAATTGAGTCAGTCTTTTTTATTTTGTATTCTTGAATAAGCTCTCCAATCGGCGTCTCTAAGAAAAGAAGATTGTCCTGCTGCCTCTCGATTTTTCTCTCTGAGATAATCCAATCAAAATGAATATTCTCTTGCTCCAAAAGTTCAAAAAAATATTCATGAGTTACTAATTTAGATAGATTGCTACTATGCATACATAAAGATTACTATTATAAATCATAATTGAGAATATATTGGGCAATCTGCTTGAAAATAGGACCTGCGGTATTACCTCACCACTGATTTGATCTTGGACGACGAATCCAAATCAAAACCACATATTTTGGATTATCCGTTGTAACAATTCCAGCAAAGGTTCCATTTGTCCATCCTTCTCCTCCACGGTACCTTCCTCTAAAGGCGACCTGAGAGGTTCCAGACTTTGCTCCAAGTTTTGCACTTTCAATATTGGATTTTTTACTATATCCGGGATTAGTAGATATAATATAATGAAAAGCTGACTTAAGTTTTTCTGTCGTCTCTTGTTTAAAGATTTTTACAAAATTATTTCTCTGAGTATAGATATTATCTGGATTCTTCTTATCAACAATATTCTGAATAATCGTAGGTTGACGATAATATCCACCATTTACCAGTGCAGCATACGCAGATGCCAACTGAATATTAGTCATTGAAACTCACTGACCAAACGCATTATTAAAAAACTGTGTCATATAAGCAAGACTTGCTTTTGGAATACTTCCTTCTTTTTCCCCTGCAAGTTCAATATTGGTCAACTGTCAGAATCCAAGCTTCTCCAAATAGTTATAAAAGACAGCCTTTCCAAGCTTCTGAACCACTCTCACCATACCCACATTACAGGAATAACTGAATGCATGCAAAAAATCATGATATCCAGAACAGTCTTTAGACGCATTTTTAATGGTATATTTATCAATCTTAATTGATCAATCATCCTGATATTTATCTTCAAACCTAAGCTCATCTGCATCAAGTCCAATCCCCACAGTAAAAGCTTTTACAATACTTCCAGGCTCAAAAGGAACCGTAATATTTTTATCAACAAAAACCTGAGAACCTACAACATTTTTCGCAAGGAACTTCTGCTGACCAGACAAAGCCCTTTCATTCCATTTAGCTTGCTTGTACGCCCCTCCAGAATAAACATAAATAGGAATATCAACATAACTCTGATTATCAACCAAGTCTGCATACTCTTTTCCCAAAGGAACAAGCGTATATGCATCATTATAATCATTTGGATTAAAAGTTGGTGCATTAACAGAGGCTTTAACCTGACCATTTTCAGTATCTAAAACCATAACACTAATCCAATCAGCTCTCAATGAAGAGACTTCTGCCTTTGCTAATCTCTCTACTTCTTTTTGAAGCCCTACATCAATAGTCAAATAAATATCATTTCCATCAGTTGCACTTGAGATTTCAAATTCATCCGTCCCAATATTTCCAAACCAAGAAGTTGTTCTTCATTTTAGAGTTCCCTTTTCTCACTTCAGCACAGCATCAAAATATTCCTCAATACCGTAATGTCCATTTCCCTCCTTATCCACATATCCAAGAACATTAGACAAAAACTCACCATACGGATAGTACCTCATCACATAAGGCTCCAAAACCAAAGAATACAAAACAGGAGTTCTAATCGTCTTCTCATCCTTTCTACTCAAAGTTGAAAGCTCTTTTTCATGCTTTACTTTCAGCTCTCTAACCTCCTGAGCTAAAGCAGGATTCAAACCTGAAATAATCTTAATATATCTCCATTCCTTAGGACTAAAAATAGAATCAAATCCATTCGGCAAAGGGACCTTCCATTTCTCAAGAAGCTTTTTTACTGTTTTTCTTGCATTATCTCTATTTGCATCTGTCAAAACACTCGTCAAAATACTCACATAATTTCCATTTACCTTCAAATACGGTAAATTGAGCCCAGAAAGTTCATTCAAAAACTCTTGATTAGAAAAATATCCCAAAGAATTCTGACTTCTGATTCAGATTTGGATCTTTTCATTGAGTCTCTCTACGATCAAAGCAATCGCCTTATCTTTAGTAAATCCAGAAAGCACTTGCTGATACTGAGCATTATATCAAGAAAAGTCAAAGGTATCATACTCAGGTGAGGCGCTTCCATTTCCGTAATAAAACAGATCTGGCTTTTTAGGCAAAAGAGGCTTTCCAGAAAAAAGCTCTATATTCTTCACACAGTCCTCGTGAGAAACCTGCCTCATACCGTTAATCTCACACAAATGCTTGTAAACAATTGGCGTAATAAGCTGGATAAATCTTGGTTTCATAGGCTGTCCTCTAAGTGATGTTGGCAAATTAAATCTCGGATCTGATTCAAAAGTCCAATTAAGCTCTTTTGCATCGACTGCCAAATCATAAAGGGTAATATTTTCAGTCAGCTTTACTGGGTGTCCTCACTTATCCAAAGCATAAATATTTCATCTATCTGGATCCAAAAGGGATTCCTTATAATGTTGCTGAGAAAGGAGCTGATCATACATCTGATGATCAAAAATCTGTAGCTGCACCAACCTAATAATAATTATTACAAATAGAAAACAGAAAAAACCGATAAGCTGAAGCTCCTTTCTTGTTATAAAAGACTGAATCCATTCAGACTGCATCCATTTTTGAATCAGATTTTTATGTTTTTTAAATGATATTTTAGAAGATGAAAATCAAATCATCAGTAGAGATTAGCGAGTATAAAAGCCCTTGCTATCAAAGCTCGTCTGGAGAGTAAAACTATAATCCTTTAGCATATTTTTCACAACAAGCGGCAATGAAGCAGTATTAAGTTTTGTCGTCATTACCATCCTAATATAAGGATTAATTTGAGCGGACGACTCCTTCCATGCATATTCTGGATTCTTATTAGGAGTAAGCGTAATATCCCAATTTTCAATACTAATAGCATTATCAAAAAGATTTACCCATCCATCATTCTCATCCTCAGGCAACTTATAATTAGAATAGAGTGGAATATCTGCTCATTTACAGGTAAATCCTTCTCCAGCATCACCCGCCCAAGTATCAATCTCACCATCATAGGTTTTAGAATCTGCAGGATCAAAAACATGCTTACTACCAGCATCAAATCCCCTTAACTTAAGCATTTGAATGGTATAACTACAAGTTTCTGGATTTGTAGCCTCCTTACAAATCTGCTTCCTTCTAAGGAAAAGTCTCCTAGTCCCATCATGAGAAATCAAATAAAGTTCTTTAGGATGAGCATCAGAAAATGCTACAGGTCATGTTCCAAGGTCCTTGTCATCAGCATCACCCACATTGGTAAATCTATCGTCTCTTTGTTCATTGATAAGATTAAACTTCCCCTGACCATCAGTATCTTTTCCCATATTCCAAAACATTGCCTTATATTGCCCATAGGAAAGTTTTTTAGCATTAGCAGGAAGCGTTGGTGTATTTGAATCAAAATATCTAACATAGTGAAATTCTTGTTTTTCAACAGGAACCGAAGTCCGATTCCCATAACTCGTAAAATTCTTGTAATATTCTTCGGTTAAATTACCAGTTCCCACACGTTCTCTATTAAAATATTCCTCATAATCTATAGTATAGTCCTGAAAAAGTATAGCAAATCTATTCATCACATCATTTGACTGCTCAATAAGTTGCATTCTTGCATCATTAAAGAGTTTCACTCTAGGGAGCGTTGTCATTACAGAATAAATTGTTGTAAAAAGACTCCCAGAGATAATAACCACTAGGAGCATTTCTACGAGAGTAAATCACTTCTTTCTCATGCTATCTTTACTATAAAAAAACAAAAAATCTGATCTTGAGTCCCTATTCATAATCAAGAAGGGAGAATTATAATTCTCCTCATCGACTCTATCTGTTATCCATTAATAAGTTGATTGATTTTAGCTCTTGTTTGAAATCCAAATCGACCATATCCTGTCTTCTTCTTTTCTTTACCAGTTACTACACCATATTTAAGCTGGAATTGGTAAACCGCCTCAATAGTTGCCTTATCATATACCCCATTGATTGTTCCATGATAAAGCCCCCAATTAGTGAGCAAAGTCTGAAGAGATTTTACCTGCTCGTGATACTGTCCTTTTTTAAAGGCTTGAGTAAAGGTAGTCTTAACAGGAGCTACTGGATTAGCCTCTGAAACCTGTGATTGGTTAGAAACTGTAGGAGCAGGAATATTCTGAGAAGGATTTGCCACTACTTCAGACTTTTCAACCTTTTGTTGTGGAAGTTGAGCGTTTAGCATCAATCTAAAATCTCTAAGCAAAACTGTTGTAAGAGAAGAAAGACTACTAGAAATCTTTGCTGCAAGTTTTTGTTCAAGAGAAACAAGATTCAAAGAGTTATTATTAAGTGCATAAGTAACAGCATCCATTCCTGTCACCACAGCACTTGACTTTTGATCCAAATCTCTCAAATAAGGATTGAAATTGAGCGTTGAAGTAAGCAAAATAGGACAGTTTACCTTTCCTGAACCATTGTCAAACATTTGATGAAGTTCAGCATAATTAGATGCTAAATCCTGATAGATTCCGTAGTCAAAGTTCTCAGAGAAAACAGCATACAAAGCCTTTTTTGATTCCTTTTCAAACTTTTTAAGAAAATTCACTTTGTGGCTTAGAAATTTTGCCTGAAGCTCAGCATCTCAACTTCCATTTACCTCAGAGATGATCTGACTCAACTGAGAATCAAGACTTTTCCCCAAATCAACTCTTGTCTTTTCGAGATTCTTCCAAAGATTAGTTTGCTTATCGATAGCATTATTCAAACCAGAAAAAGACTTATTTACCTCATTCATAGCTTTATCAACTTTTGCCAAAGTATCAATTCTTCCTGCTAAAGTTTCAAGTAATGCCTCGTTATTCTTAATGTATTGTTCATAAGTCTTTCTCACTTGAGCAGACTTACTATAATAATCACTTTCTAATCCAGTAATTTTAAGTGCATTTTGATTATAGAAGTTATCTAGACTATTTCCAAAAATCAAACTATCTCAGCTTGCAATACCATAGCTCAATTTTTTAATCTCTCCATCAAGTTTAATATATTCATTGAGAATTGAGTTTTTAAGGTTTTTTGTCAAAACAGAATAATCTAAAGTCTGATTTTCTCCAGTAACCACCCCAAGACATGAAGCTGCATTAAAAAGTCTACTTTCAGAGAATCTCTTGTTATCCCTTGCAATACTGCGAAGTTTATTTTCACTTCCAGAGAGATTTTTCAAGAGAGAATTCTTATGATTTTCGAGCTTGTTAGAAAAACTTTTAAGTTCTGAAGAAGTAGAACCAGCTGCAAAAGTTAATCCTCCCATAAAAGCAACAAGAACAAAAAGTCCTAGTCAGATTTTTTTCATTTTTTCCTGTTTTACAAAGTAAAGATTTACAATATTCTATGAGTACAGTTTTTTAATACAATTTCAAGTTGAAATCAGAAAAAAAAACAATACAAGTAGACAAAAAGCGATTTTTATATTTTTTATGTATTCTCTATGACTCTCATTCCAACAATTATTGAAAAAACAAAAGCCTGAGAAAGAGCCTACGATATTTACTCTAGACTTTTGGAAGATAGAATTATCTTTGTAGGAGAACAGGTACACAGTGCAATGGTAAATACTATTGTAGCTCAAATGCTCTATCTAGAAAAAAAAGATCCTGACAAAGATATCATCATGTATATCAATACTCCAGGTGGAGAAGTTTACTCTGGATTGGCAATTTACGATACAATGCAAATTCTCAAATGCGATGTACAAGTAATCTGTACTGGATTAGCAGCATCGATGGGATCAATCTTTCTCGCTGGAGGAACAAAGGGAAAGAGATTTGCACTTCCTCACTCTAGAGTAATGATTCATCAACCTCTCATCTCAGGAGGTGGAATTTCAGGTCAAGCAACTGATATTCAAATCGAAGCCGAAGAAATGCTCAAAATCAAAGAAACTCTAACCAAGATCATGGCAAAACACACAGGAAATTCTTATGAAAAATGCCTTGCCGACATGGAAAGAAACAAGTGGATGTCTCCTCAAGACGCTCTAGAATACGGACTGATCGATAAAATCATTGGAGAGTAAAAAAGCTCTCCTTTTATTTCCCTTCACTTACCTTGCTCATGAAAATTGCACTCTTTGGAGCCTCTCCCCGCCCTGATAGCCTCGCACTCAAAATTCAAAATCATACCATCAGTTGGAATCAGACTTTTCTCCCTATTAATCCAAAATACGAGGAAATTGATGGGATTAAAACCTATCCTGACCTAACTTCGCTTCCTGAAATGCCTGATTTAGTTGTTTTTATGACTAATCCTCAGATTAGTCTTACTCTTTTGGATCAAGTAGCAACAAAAAAAGTCAAAAAAGTCTGGTTCCAGCCAGGTTCTTTTGATGATTCTGTGATCTCAAAAGCTGAAACACTCGGTCTCAAAATCAATACGACGCACTGTATACTCGTTGCACCACAAAACCTTGTAGAAGAGTTTGTAAACAAGGACTAAAACAAAGATTCAAAAGAGAATCCAGCTGTATCCAACTACCTTTATCTCGTATAAATCAAAAAACAAATATGACCTCCTTCAATCTTAACTCCTATGTACAACACACACTTAACAGCTATCTTGCAATTTTCCCTGAAGAAAATCAGAGATTCACAATTCTGGAAAAACAGCTCACCAACTGAGAAAATATTTGATCAAGAAAAAACTTTAACGGTCATATGACAGCATGTGCATATCTTATCAATAATAGAAAATGCCTAAAAATTCATCATATTGGGCTTGATAAATGGCTTGCTCCTGGAGGCCATCGAGAAGAGGGAGACAACGAACTCTATCATACTGCCATGAGAGAACTCAGCGAGGAAGCATGAATCAAACACGCAGAACTCCATCCCTGGCATAAAGAGCATGAAATGTTGCCACTGGATATTGATACCCATTACATTCCTCATAGCAAAAAAAAGAATGAAGATGAACATTTTCATCATGACTTTAGATTTGTTTTTGTCTTAAATTCAGATCACAAGATCAATCTCCAAGAGGAAGAAGTTTCTGGATATGAACGAGTTTGAGCGGATAAATTCCCACAAGATCCTTCTTCTCAAGCCATTCTTGCTAAACTCCAAGACCTCAATCTCCTCTAAAATTATAATATAAAAAAATTAAAAAATCTGATCCTAGGTCAGCATTTAACCTTTTTTCTCGAGTATATGAAAATTCTCGTTGGTCTCTCCTGAGGCGTTGATAGCGCAGTCTCTGCCTACCTTCTTCAACAGCAATGACATGAGGTTGTTGCTGGTTTTATGAAAAACTATACCTCCGATAGCAGAAATTGCACCACCTACAACGATTCCATCGAAGCTATCAAAGTAGCAGAACATCTCGGCATCGAAATTCGCGCCTACGATCTCCAAAAAGAATATCAAGAAAAAGTCATTGACTATATTTTTGATGGATACCAAAAAGGAATAACTCCCAATCCTGATGTCCTCTGCAATTCACTAATCAAGTTTGATGTTTTCCTGGAGAAGGCATTGGAAGAAGGTTTTGACAAAATCGCAATGGGACACTATGCAAGAATTACTGAAGATAAAAACTGAATATTTCACCTTCTCCGTGGGAAAGACCACCACAAAGATCAGACTTATTTTCTTTCTTGACTCAATCAATTTCAACTCAGCAAAGCCATTTTCCCTATTTGAGACCTAGAAAAATCTCAAGTAAGACAAATAGCTAAAGAAATCTGACTCCCTAATGCAGATCGCCCAGATTCTCAGGGATTATGTTTCATCTGAAATGTGCCAATCAAACAATTTCTTCTACAAAAACTCCCTATCAAAAAAGGTCCAATCAAAACCCTTGATGGGAAAACCGTTTGAGAGCATGATGGAGCTTACTTTTTTACCATTGGACAAAAACAAGGTCTCGGGCTCAATTTCAAAGCCTACATCTACAAGATCGATATCGAAAACAATACCGTATATGTAGGGGATAAGGAAATTCCAGAGCTCAACTCCTCTACCATCTCAGTCAAAAATTGGCATCGAATCTGAGAAGAAAAAGCTGTTGGATCTAAGCTCCAAGGTAAAATCCGCTATCGCCAAAATCCAGCTGTAGAATGTGTCTTAACCAAAAAAGAAAATTCTGACTTAAGTTTTTCGTTTTCCTCACCTCAACGAGCCATAGCACCTGGACAGGTATTTGTCGTTTATCAATGAGAAGAATGCCTTGGCTGAGGAATAATTAACTTGACATTCTAAAGCAAATAGTTATAAAATTACATTGTAAATAAAAAAAAGAAAAACAATGGGAATTAGAAAAGGGTGGAGATACCACCAATGTAAAAAGCTGATTACATCAGCAAAGATATGGGGACTGTTAGGATCTGCTGAAATTCTTTTAGAAGTATGGGAACCATCATACGCTCACTATATAGCATATATAGGACCATTACTGTTAATCGGGCTGATATTCATCTTCTGGGAATCATCAAAGATCTTAAAGGATCTCCATGATCCTCAAAAAGAGTATCAACAGAGAGAAACAATGGAAAAGAATCTAATAAGATCAAAAACAGTCATAACAATAATTAAAATCGCTATGCTAATCATAGGGGTGGACTGCATAGTAAGATTTTTTTCCGCCATCGCTTTAATCTAATTAAAAGAAAGGATTTGTGTCTCGCGAATCCTTCTCTTTTTTTATAGTAAATTTTTATAGTAAAAAAGACAGAAAAACCTGAGTTCTGTCTTTTTTCTTATAAGTATCAGTAATTTATTTTACAAAGAGATCTCTACTCTTGAGCACATAAGAGAAATAATCGATATTTCTCCAATCAAATACTTGATTTTTATACGCTCTAAAGAGCATCAA
>JABCPD020000024.1 GCA_013333295.2 candidate division SR1 bacterium
CAATTCTTTATGGGAACTACAGATATTACAGGAAATATCGAACTTGCTCCTGGTGTAGAAATGATTATGCCTGGTGATAATGCAAAGATTATTGTTGAACTTATCTATCCTGTTGCTATGGAAGATGGAATGAGATTTGCTATTAGAGAAGGAGGTAGAACTGTAGGAGCTGGAGTTGTTACAAAGGTTCTTGAATAATTTATAAAAGATATAAGACAGGCCTTGGTTTAAGGTTTATCTCAGATCGAGGTCTGTTTTTCTTAACTTATTTATTTTTAATCAACGGTGTATATGTCAGCTGTAAAAAAGGATCAGACTCCAAAATTAAGAATTAAATTGAAGAGTTATGATGTGAGAATGTTGGAAGCTTCTGTGTCTAAGGTTGTAGGGCTTTTGGTAAAATCTGGTGCTCAAATTAAAGGACCAATTCCTTTGCCAAAGAAAAGGAAGGTGTATACTGTTTTGAGATCAAACTTTAAATTTAAGAAATCTAGAGAACAATTTGAAAGAATTTCATATACAAGAGTTGTTGATGTAGTTGAAACTGCTTCAAAAACAATGGAATATCTTCAAAATCTTCAAATTCCTGTAGGAGTTTTGGTTGATGTTAAGGTTTTCTAAGTTTAGGGTATTATAAAATACGAATTACGAATTGTGGATTTATCTATTCGTAATTGGTAATTTGTGCTTTGTTTTTAATTGATCAAAATTAGTGATTATGGCTAATACAAAAGGTGGACTTGTTGTTTCTAAGCAGGAAATGACAAAAATGTGGATTGATGATAAATTTGTTGCAGTAACTCTTGTAAAACTCCTTCCTCAGGAAATTGTAAGATTTAAAACAAATGAGAAGGATGGATATGTGTCAGCTGTTGTTGGTGTTGAGAAGAAAGAGTTGAATAAGGATAAGGGACAGAAGGTTGACTATAGTGTGGTGACTGAGTTTTTGGTAGATGAAAACTTTCTTTCTGCTCATCAGGCTGGTGAGGTTCTTGATACAAATCTTTTTGATGGTGTTTCAACTATTTCAGTTACAGGACAATCAAAAGGTAAAGGTTTCCAGGGTATGGTAAAGAGATGTAATATCAAGGGTTGAAGTGCTACTCATGGTCATAAGTTTACAAGAAGTGGTGGTTCAAAGGGTAATAGAAAGCCAAGAAGAACTATGAAGGGACATCCACATGCAGGACATATGGGATCAGAACAAAAAACTATCAAGAGAATTCCTTTGTTAAAAGTTTTGGAAAGAGAAGGAGAAAAATTGATGGTTGTTAAAGGTTCTTTGCCTGGTGCAAGAAATTCTAAATTGAAGTTCTTCGTAGAATAATTTTATGATCTTATGTATAATCTAAAATGGTATATTCAGTTGATGTATATGATAAGAGTGGAAAGGTTGTTTCAAAATTTGACTTTAATGGAGAGATCTTTGCTCCTGAAAAGGTTAATGAGTCTTTGATTCACGAATATCTTCTTCTTCAGACAGCTAATGCTCGTAATGTAATTGCTAGTACAAAAACAAGAGCTGAAGTTTCAGGATCTGGAAGAAAGCTCTATAAGCAAAAGGGTACTGGTAACGCTAGAGTTGGAGATAAAAATCCTCCAATTAGAAGACATGGTGGAGTTGCTTTCGGACCTACATCAGAGAGAAATTTTGAAAAAGCTATGACAAAGAAATCAAGAAAGTTGGCTCTAAATGGTCTTTTGACTTTGAAGCTTCAACAAAATATTATTTCTGGACTTGATATTGACTCTATGGAGCCGAATACAAAATCAGCATTAAATCTTCTTGAGAAGATGGGAAAGGCTGGGAAAAAAGTTTTGTTGGTTCTTGATAAAAAAGACGATGGAATTGTAAAGTCTTTTAGAAATATCGAAGGGTTGAAGTATCTCTTGGTAGATTATCTTAATCCATTTGATTTGATGAATGCTGATGCAATTGTATTCTTGAAACCAGCACTTGACTTTGTAAATCAGGCTTAAGTAAATTATTTATGTTTTTTTGTTACAACATTATGACATTTAAAGAGAAATTGCAGAGAAGAGCTAGAAAGAATAATTCAATAAAGGCTCTTGTAAAGTTTAGTCCTTATGATATTATCTTGGCTCCTGTTTTGACAGAAAAAACTTACAGACAGCAAGAGGTTGCTAATAAGTATGTATTTAAGGTACATAATGATGCTAATAAAAATGATATTAGTGCTGCTATTCAATATATTTATAAGGTAACTCCTCTTAAAGTAAATGTGGTAAATACTGTATTTAAAGGAAGAGAGAGAAGAAAGTTGGTAAGAAGAGCTTTTAAAAAGGCTGTTATTACTCTTGGAAAAGATCAAAAGATTGAATTTGCTGCGTAGTTATTTAGTATTGTAAATATTTGATTCAGATGGCTGTAAAAAAGTATAAACCTTATACTCCTTCTAGAAGATTTATGATTGGATATGATTTTTCTGATCTTACTCAGAAAAGACCTGAGAAATCTTTAACAAAGACTCTAGGAAGAACTGGGGGAAGAAATAATCAAGGAAGAATTACCTCTAGATTTATGGCAGGAGGACATAAGAGATTATATAGAATTATTGACTTTAAAGGATATAATAAAATTGATATCCCTGCTAGAGTTGCTGCTGTTGAGTATGATCCATATAGAACAGCTAGAATTGTTCTTTTGAATTATGTTGATGGAGAAAAGAGATATGTTCTTGGGTGGAAAGGAGCAACTGTTGGTCAGGTTGTAATGAATGGAAATAAGGGTGATATCGCTGCTGGAAATAGAAGACAATTGAAGGATATTCCAGAAGGTATGAACATCTTTAATCTTGAAATTACTCCATTTTCAGAAGGAAAACTTATTAAGTCTGCAGGTTCTCTTGCTACTATTGCAGGTAGAGATGAGGCACTTAAGGTTGTATTTGTAAAGATGCCATCTGGAGAAGTAAGAAAATTCAATGAAAATTGTTGGGCAACTATTGGTGAGTTGTCAAATGGTGATCATAAAAATGTTGTTATCGGAAAGGCTGGTAGACAAAGATGGCTTGGTAGAAAACCAAGAGTTCTTGGAAAGAATATGAACCCAGTAGACCATCCACTTGGAGGTGGAGAAGCTCACTCTCCTATTGGATCTAAGAGAGGTCCTAAATCATTCAGTGGTAAGCTTGTTGCTTCTGGAATGAAGACTAGAAAAGGAAAGAAGTGGTCAGATAAGTTTATTGTTTCTAAGAGAAAGTAATTTCATTAGAAAAAGCATTTTATATATATATGATGATGGTAAATGGCTAGATCTCTAAAAAAAGGTTTCTATGTGAATGAAAAGTTGATGAATAAGCTTTTAAAGATGAATGAAACTGGAGATAAGAAAGTAATTAAGGTTTGGGATAGAGCTTGTCATATTGTTCCAGAAATGATCTGATTTACATTTGCAGTTCATAATGGTAAACAATTTGTAACAGTATATGTTACTGAAGATATGCTTGGACATAGATTGGGAGAATTTGTACCTACTAGACTTTTTAGAGGACACCCATTCTAGGTCTTCAGATTTCTGAATCTATTTAACTATTTAATTTGGATATCGTTATGAGTAATCAAGTTACAGCAACATTGAAGTATGCGCTTTTGTCAGATAAGAAGATGAATCTTATTGCATCTCTTGTGAGAGGTAAGAAGGTTGTAAAGGCATTGGATATGTTGGAATTTATGCCAAAAAAAGGAGCTAGAACTCTTCATAAGTTGATTAAGTCTGCTGCTGCTAATGCGGTAAATAATAATTCACTTAATTTGGATGATCTTTTTGTAGAGAGAATTGAAGTGGGAAGAGGGCCAAAAATTAAGAGAGTTAGATTTGTTTCTAGATCTAGAATTAGCCATTATGAGAAATATAGATCTTATGTAAAGGTTGTTTTAAATACTAAGTAGTTTGTGAGTATGTGACAAAAGGTAAATCCAATAGGAATGAGAGTGGGGATTATGAAATCACGACCAGCTGAATGGTTTGCAAAAACAAGAAGAATCTCTGCAGATTTTTTTGTTGAGGATATTAAGGTTAGAGATTATCTTGATAAAAAGCTTGCTAGATCTGGTGTAGCTAAAGTAGTAATTAGAAAAACTCTTAAAGAGGGAGAGATCATCATCTTCGCATCTAAAGTTGGTGTTATTATGGGGAAAAATGGTGAAAAGATTAAGGCTTTGGAAGAAGATTTGACTAAAAAGTTTGGAAAACCTTTCAAAATTACTATCAAAGAGGTTAGAGTTCCTGAATTATCAGCAAAGATTATGGCTGAATATATTTCTTCTCAACTCGAATCAAGAATGCCTTATAGAAAGGTTGTAAAGAATGTTTTGTCTAGAGTTATGGAAAAGGGAGCTAGTGGTATCAAGATTCAAATTGGTGGAAGACTTGGAGGAACTGATATTGCGAGAAGTGAAAAATTCATTGATGGTAGAGTTTCTCTTCAGACCTTTAGATCTGATATTGATTATCACTATATGCAGGCTATGACTAAATATGGAGTTTTGGGAATTAAGGTATGGATTGAAAAAGGTGTTCTTTCTGGGAACAAAAAGAAAACTAGAAAAACTCAGAATTTAGACTAGTGTTTGTGGTAGAAAACTTGTTGTTTTTAATTAAAATATTGTTATTATCATGTTGTTGACTCCAAAAAAGTGGAAATATAGAAAGCAAGTAGTTCCATCTCTAAAGGGAAAGAGTGCTAGAGGAAATTATGTAGCTTTTTGAGAATATGGATTGAAAGCTACTACAAGTGGTTATCTTACAAATAAGCAACTTGAGGCTGCGAGAAAGGTAATTGTAAGACATACAAGAAAAGTTGGTCAGCTTTGGATGAGAGTTTTTCCTGATACTCCTATTACTAAGAAGGGGTTGGAAATGCCGATGGGTTCTGGAAAGGGTGATGTAGATATTTATGCAGCTCCAGTTAGAAAGTGAAGAATCGTATTTGAGCTTTCTGGTCTTTCTAGAGAATTGGCTGAACAGGTAATTACAAGTGCTGCAAAGAAACTTCCTATTAAGGCGAGATTTGTAGCTAAAGGAGAAATTAAGTAATAATTTTTATACCACTAAATATTTTTGTTATGAAAGGAACAGGTTTATTTATGAAAGAACTTCTTTCTAAAGATATTAAAGAGTTGGTAGCGCTTAGAAAGCAACTAAGAAATGAACTCTTTGAATTAAAAATGAAAAATAGTATTAGAGCTCTTAAGGAAACTCACAAGATTGGAGATTTAAGAGTGAAGATTGCTAGAATCAATACCGTTTTACAATCTAAGATTAATGCATAATGACAATTATTGGTGAAAAAAATATCAAGGAATTGATTGGAGAGGTTGTAAGTGATAAGATGAATCAGACTTGTGTAGTTTTGGTTAAGTCTGTAAAAATGCACCCTATCTATAAAAAGAGATTTGTTGTGAGAAAAAAGTATTATGCTCATAACGCAGAAAACCAAGCTAAACTTGGTGATACTGTAAAAATCAGATTGGTAAAACCTATTTCTAAACTAAAGAAATGGAATATTGTTGAAGTTTTGTAATTTTAGATTGTTCATTTTTGTATCATGTTGCAACAAGAATCGTTGGTTGTGGTTGCTGATAACACACAAGCAAAAAAAGCAAAAATTATCAGAGTGTTGAAAGGATCTTCAGGTAGAATTGCAAGAGTTGGTGATAGAGTGGTTGTTGCTATTAAGGATGCTGCTCCTGCTGCTTCTGTGAAGAAGGGGCAAGTTTGCCAAGCTGTTGTAGTGAGAACTAAGAAAGAAATTGCAAGAAAGGATGGAACATATATTAGATTTGCTGATAATGCTATTGTTCTTCTTACTAAAGATGCTAAGGGGAATATGAATCCAATTGGTAAAAGAGTTTTTGGTCCTGTTGCAAGAGAGCTTAGAGAAAATTATAGAAATATTACTAATATGGCAGAAGAGGTATTGTAATAGTTATTCCAATTTATTTGTAATGTATGTATCTAATGAAAAAGCTTAGAAAATCTGATCCAGTGATCGTTATTTCTGGTAAATCAAAGGGGGCTATTTCTACTATCGAATCAGTAGATGGAGATTTTGTTACTCTTAAGGATGTAAATGTTGTAAAAAAGGCAGTTAAAGGTCAAGGTTTTGTAAAAAAAACATTGCCTTTGCATGTATCTAATGTTGCTTATTACCTAGAATCAGAAAAAGCACCTACAAAGATTGCTATTGAAGTATCTGAAAATGGTAAGAAGGTGAGAAAAGCGAAAAAAACTGGAAAGATTATAGATTAGTTGTTTTAAATATTTTTGATTGTTTAGATATGAAAAAGTCTGAATTGTTTGCAAAACTAAAAGATCATTTGCAACTTAAAAATATCAATCAAGCTCCAAAGGTAGACAAGATTATTGTTTCTATGGGAATTGGTTCTTTGGTAACAAGAAAGGGGCATAAAGATTTTGAAGAATTTGAGAAAAATTTGATTAGAATTACTGGTCAAAAACCGGTTCTTGTAAAATCGAAAAAAGCTATCTCTAACTTTAAGTTGAGAGAAGGTATGCCTGTGATGCTTAAGGTAACTCTTAGAGGAGCTAGAGCTTATGATTTCTTGGATAGATTTGCAAAGATGGTTTTGCCAAGAATTAGAGATTTTTCAGGGATTTCTAAGAAGAATTTTGATCCAAAAGGAAATCTTAATCTTGGACTTCAGAATTACAATATTTTCCCAGAACTTGGGGTTGATGATGTAAACCTTCCTATGGGGCTTCAAATTACTGTTGTAAGTACTGCTGGTACTCCAGATGCTTCACAAGCGCTTCTTCAGGAAATAGGATTCATCTTTAAGTAATGTTATTTATATTTATCAATTGTTACTGATGGCAAGAACTGCATTAAAAGCTAAACAATGAAAAATGTTTGAAAAAAGGTTTGTGAAGGGAGAAAAACTAGAGCAACCAACAAAATACTACAATAGATGTAGATTGTGTGGAAGATCTAAGGCTTATATCAGAGATTTTGGTATTTGTAGAGTTTGTCTTAGAAGATATGCAAGAGAAGGTTTGATTATGGGGCTTAAGAAAGCTAGTTGGTAATTTGTTTGTTTTATTTTATGAATTGAATTGATAACGATGACTTATGTTAATGCGCCAGTTCATGATTTGTTGATCAGAATTAAAAATGCATATATGGCAAGAAGAACTACTGTTGATGGAGTAGTATATTCAAAATTTAAGGCAAATATTCTTGAGCTTTTGAAGCAATATGGATTTGTAAAAGATTTCTCTATTCAAGGAACAGATGCAAAAAAAGTAATTTCTATTGAATTGAAAAAGGTAGTTAATCCTGTAAATGATATTCCTTCTGTAAAGTTTTTTTCAAAGCCTTCTAGACCATGGTATGTTGGTTATAAGGATTTGAAGACTGTTGCAGGTGGAAAGGGACTTGGAATTATTTCTACAAATCAAGGCCTTTTGCCTGTTCATGTAGCAAAACAAAAGAAACTTGGTGGAGAATTGATTGCTGAAATTTACTAGTCAAGATTGCGATATCGTGAGTCTTATGCTTTACTATTTAAAATGCTATTAGATGTCAAAAATTGGTAAGAAGCCTCTTAGCATCCCTCAGGGAGTTGAGGTTGAATTAGCTGAAAACTCTGTGAAAGTTACAGGACCTAAAGGGACTCTTTCATTGAATATTCCTTATGGAGTGAAAATTGAAAAAAATGAATCAGAATTAGTTTTTTCTATCTTAGAAGATCAGTATAAAAATCTTTGGGGATTGGTAAGAACTTTGGTTTCTAATTTGGTGGTTGGAGTTTCTCAAGGATATGAAAAAAAACTTTTGATTATTGGGGTTGGGTATTCTGCTAAATTGGAATGAAGAACTTTGGTTCTTTCTCTTGGATTTGCTCATAAGGTGAATTATCAAATTCCTGAAGGAATTGATATGAGAATTGAACAAGATCCTAAGGGAAATACAGTGATTTTCATTTCAGGTATAAATAAAGAACTTGTAGGTGAAGTTGCTGCTAAGGTGAGAGCATACAAGAAACCTGAACCTTATAAAGGAAAGGGTATTAGATATTTTGATGAATTTGTTAAGATTAAGCCAGGTAAATCAGCTAAGAAATAGTAGCTTAGATTATTCTATATGGTTTTACATTATTATATGTTTATTGTTATGAGTTATTTGAAGAATAAACTCCAAGATAAGATTAGAAAATACTTGAGGAGAAAGAATAAGGTGAATTCAAAAATTAAAAGTTTGAATCCTGATTATAGATTATTGGTTGAAAGATCTAATCTTTATGTAAAAGCTCAGGTTCTTGATGCAATGGGTAATGTAGTTGCTGTATGTTCAGATAAATCTGCTACAGGAGCTACAAAGACTGAAAGAGCTGCTAATGCTGGAGAAAACTTTGCTGTTGTGTTGAAGGAAAAGAATGTTTCTTCTTTGACTTTTGATAGAAATGGTTACTTGTATCACGGTAGAATTAAAGCTTTTGCTGATGGTTTGAGAAAAGGAGGAATTCAGTTTTAAGTAATTCTTAATAATATTTATCTGTATTAATTATTATGTCTATGAGACCAGAAAGAGATAATAGAAGAGAAAAACCAAAGAAGGAATTTGATGAATTGCTTTTGGAGGTTAGAAGAGTAACAAGAGTAACTACTGGAGGTAGAAGATTGTCTTTTAGAGCTACTATTTTGATAGGTAATAAGAAAGGGAAGATTGGACTTGGAATTTCAAAGGGAAATGATGTAGCAAGTGCTGTTCAAAAGGCTTCTCATGAAGCTTATAAGAATATCTTTGAAGTACCTTTGACAAAGAATGATACTGTTCCTTATCCAATTACTCAAAAATTTAAGGCGTGTTTGGTAAAGCTTTTGCCTGCTTCTGAGGGTACTGGTCTTAAGGCTGGTTCTTCAATCAGATCTGTATTGGAACTTGCGGGTTATTCTAACATTCTTTCTAAGATGGTAGGATCAAACAATAAGCTTAATAATGCTTTGGCTACTATTAAAGCGTTGTCTTCATATAAGCATCCAGAACACTTTGTTGCTATGCAAAAAACAAAGAAAGAAGAAGCTCCTGTTGCTGCTCCTGTAGAAGTTGCTGAAGAAAAGGCTCCTGTAAAGAAAGCTACAACAAGAAAAGCTCCTGCTAAAAAATCTGCAAAAACAGAAGAACAAGCAGAATAATCAGAATTTTTAGTATTTATGATAATGAGATAATGAAACTTCATAGTTTGGTGAGAAGTAAAGGATTGAAAGATAAGCTCGACAGAAGAGGTAGAGGTAATGCTTCTGGAAGAGGAAATACTTCAGGAAGAGGTGCTAATGGACAAAAGTCTAGAAGTGGTCACACAATGAAGCCTTTCTTTGAAGGAGGTCAGACTTCGATTGTTCAGAGACTACCTAAGCATAGAGGTTTCAAGAGATATTACAAACTTGTAGATCAGGTTGCAGTAGTAAATCTTGCTAGCTTGCAAAATGATGAGAGAGTTTCTTCTCTTGTAACTAAAGAAGTTTTGGTAGAACTTGGATACTTGAAATCTTCTGCTGAATCTGTAAAGATTTTGGGAAATGGAGAGTTGTCTAAAGCTTTGTCATTTGAAGGAATTGAACAATTTTCAGACTCTGCTAAAGAAAAAATTGAAAAAGCAGGTGGAAGCATCAAATAGTGAGAGTCTTCTCGAGAGGAACGCGACCAACCATCGCGTTCCTTCTTTGCTTTTTTGATGTAAAGATCTGTTTTTGAGAATATCCAATATGGATATCAGATTTATTTATCTTTTTTGATCAATTGTGATGAAAAAGTTCTTTAAGAAATTGGCTGAAGTTTTTGGAAATAAGACTATTAGAAATAAAATTTTGATTTCTTTGGCTTTGTTAGCTGTATATAGATTGCTTGTGTTTATCCCTATTCCATTTGCTGATTTGGGAATGTTGCTTTCTCAAACACTTGGAGCTGCAAACTCTGATTATGGAAACTTTATGATGTTGCTTGGTGGAGCCTTGGATCAATTCTCATTTATTGCTATTGGAATTTCTCCTTATATTACAGCTTCTATTATCATGCAACTTGCTGGAGTGGTTTTCCCTGCTGTCGAGGAATTGACTGAACAATGAGAGGGTGGACAGGCTAAAATCAATCAATATACAAGATATTTGACATTGCCTTTAGCTTTTTTGCAGGGTATTGGTGCAGTATATTTGGTAAATAGTATGCTTGGTGGAGCAGTTATTGAAACAAGTTTTGCTAATGTGATGCTTTCTGCCTTTGTAATGATGGTTGGATCTATTATGCTTATGTGGATTGGAGAACTTATTACTAGTAAGGGAATTTCAAATGGAATATCTCTCTTGATCTTCTCTTCTATTGTTGCAGGTATTACTCAACAATTATATGGATCTTTCTCTACTACTGCTAATATTTGGGGTATGGCATTGTTTATGATTGTTATTGTATTGGTATTGGTGCTTTTGTCTATCTTTATGCTTAGATCTCTCAAAGAGATTACTGTGATCTATGCAAAACAAGGTAAAGCTCAGCAATCTTCAATTCTTCCTATTCCTCTTAATCCTGTAGGAATGGTACCAATTATTTTTGCTATGGCTTTTGTATCTTTTCCATATTTGTTGTCAAAGTTAATTACTCAGTTTAATCCAGCAAATCAGCAACTTGTTGGTGTAGCAAACTGGATTGAGACGCATTTCAATATTTATTCTCACAATCCTGGGCTTTGGGCTATTGTAGTATATGTAATCTTTATCGTGTTGTTTACTTTCTTTTATGCGATGATTACTTTCAGCCCAGATAGAATCTCTGATAATATTCAAAAGAGAGGTGGATTTATCCCTGGAATTAGACCAGGAAAACACACTGCTCAATACATCAATAAAATCTTGATGCATCTTTGTCTTTGGGGAGGTTTGGCTCTTGCAGTAATTGGTATCTATACTTATGTACTTCAAGCATTGCCATTTATCCAAAGTATTGTGAGTGAGCTCGGATCTTTGCCTATGGTGGTAACGGGATCTGGAGTGATTATTATTGTAGGTGTGGTACAAGAAATTATGAATAAGGTTGAAGGAGATCTTGTGATGAAGAAGTATGAAACTTATGAATAATAAAAAAAGTCTGACTTGATCTTTTGAGTCAGATTTTTTTGATAAAATGAGTCATGAAAAGTAAAGAAGTGTGGATGGAAAATTTTGTGGCGCTTATCTTAAAATTGATAATGATGAGAACTGGTTTTAGATGTTCTGGGTAGTTGTGTTGTCGTATATCTGGGATAAAAAGAAGGAAAAAATTAGATTTTTTGTTTTTTTGTAAAAGTCCTTGCAAACTCCCCTGCTTTTCTTTATAGTAAAGGGAAATATTTAGTTTTATGAAAAAGGAATGAAAATAGGAATTGTTGGACTACCAAATGTAGGAAAGTCGACGTTATTTAACGCATTGACTAAGTCATATGCTGCACCTGCGGAGAATTTTCCGTTTTGTACAATTGAACCCAATGTAGGAATTGTAGATGTAAAGGATCCTAGAATGGTCGCTCTTTCTGAGATGTCCAAGACACAAAAGATTGTCTATGCACATACGGAATTTGTGGATATTGCAGGACTAGTGAAAGGAGCGAGTAAGGGGGAAGGACTTGGAAACAAGTTTTTGTCTCATATTAGAGAGGTAGATGCGATTGTTCAAGTATTAAGACATTTTCAAGATACAGATATTGTTCACGTAGAAGGAGGTGTAGATCCACTTAGAGATAGAGAAATCATTAATACAGAGTTAATTTTTGCAGATCTTGAACAGATTGAGAAGAGCTTACCAGCATTGCAAAAAAAAGCAAAAATAAGTCAGAATAAAGATGATGGGAAAGTTGTTGCGATTTTGGAAAAGATTCAAGAAGTATTGAATAGAGGAGAATTGGCGAATACGATTAGATCAGAACTTAGCGCAGAAGATTTGAAATTGATTAGATCCTATAATTTCCTTACACTCAAACCATTTGTTTATGCTCTCAATATTGCACAAGAGGATCTAGCTAATGCAGAGGTACTCAAGTCAGAGTATGAAGCAAAGCTTAATGCTCCAGTTGCCATTGTATGTGTCAAGTTAGAATCTGAGATGATGGAGTTTTCAGCAGAGGAAAGAGCTGAATTTATCAATGAATTGCTTGAAATCTCAGGAGAGAAGAAGATTCCAACCTTGGATGATTTGATCAGTTTGGCATTTAATCAGCTTGGGCTTATGTATTATTTTACTACTGGGGAGAAGGAGACGAGAGCTTGGACTATTCCACTCAACTCTACTGCACCACAGGCTGCAGGCGCTATTCATTCGGACTTTGAGAGAGGATTTATCAAAGCAGAGGTAATTAGTACTGAAAAGCTTCTTGAGGCTGGTTCCCGATCAGCAGCAAGAGATAAGGGGCAAATTAGACTTGAGTGAAAGGACTATATTGTACAAGATGGTGATGTGATTGTTTTCAAATTTAATGTCTAAAAATTGAAAAAATAGGGAAACTGGATATAATAGAGAAAGCTTGGTTCAGAAAAATATATTCTTTAAAAAAGGGTAAAAATCTGAATTCTATGTTGAATATTCTCAATAATCCAGTTTTTTAATTTTTATTTCTTTTTTATGGCAAAGAAAGGTCTTTCAGGTATTGCTCTTGCTAGGCAACGCAATACTATGGGAAAAAATTATACTAGCCCTGAGATTACGGATCGTTTTATTGAGTGACTTTTAGGGAGATTGAGAGAGGGGACAGAACCTCCTGAATGAAGAATTGCTATTGGAGTTTATCATCAAAAGTATTATACCTTAGATAGAGACTGATATGTCTGGGGGGTTAATGGTGAAAAAATAAAATATCTTTCCCTTCCAAGAAAAAAAGCTCCGAGAGTTCGCATTCATAAGCTTATTAAAGATCCTTCAACTTGAGAGATTATCAATAAAGAAGTGGAGATCAATGTGCTAAAACTGATGGAAAAGGAATTTTGACCCTATTTCCCTGGATATTCAAAAGCAAGATTACATCCTGATGAGTATATGTTGATCCCTGCTGATGATAACTGGGAAAATCTCTCATGGAAAAATTTAGTTTTTGTTCCTAAAAAAGAATATAGGGAGCTGGGAACAAAAAAGGCATTTGTAAAAATGTTTTTTGAACTGTGCCCATGATTGACAGATCAAGAAGTAGCCGAAAAAACAGGAGTTTCTCGTGTGCATGTTTGGAGAGTGAGAAAAGAATTGGAATCTGATGGGCTTTTAAAGCCTCAACTCTTTGAACAAGTTAGTTCAGTCCTGTGATTTAATGTAACAAGTTTGCATGTGAGAGATTATGAGTATTTTATGAATAATGGTGCAGACAAGACTAATCTAGAAATTGCAAAAGAGCTTTTCCCAGAAGAGGCCTGAAAAGCGACAACGAATGCCGCTAAAAAGCTTTTAACAGCTCCAATTGTCCGTATCAAGAAAAGGTTGATTGAAAAAGGTGTACTTGAAGAATCTCCTTTGCAAAAGTATAGAGAACAGGTATTGGAGCTTTTGGAAAATAAAGAAGTGAATCAGCTTACAAATCAGCAAATTGCTGAGATGTTTGGATTAAAAAAAGAACAAGTTGATAATTTATCAAGAACCTTAATATCCAAGAAAAAAGGTTCAGTGTAATAAAGAATCAGTTTTTTAGTTTGTTTCATACAAGTGTTTTAGGAATTTTTTTGTGATTTTTATTTGCATTGAGATTTACGATTAATACACTTGTTCACATTTACTTATTACAATATTATGCACTATCCAAGACATATTGCTATCATCCCGGATGGAAATAGAACCTGGGCCAAGGAAAGAGGACTTGATGGTTTTTTTTGACATTTGGAGGGTTTTAATCAGATGATTAAGATTGCACAGTATATTTATACTCAGACAGATATTGAGGTATTTACCTTATGGGGGCTTAGTACTGAAAACCTGACTAATAGGACTCAACAGGAACTTGATTATCTCTTTGATTTGTATAGGAAGATTACAGAGAATTTGTATGAGTTGTTTCGTCAGGAGAGGGTTAATTTTCGTGTAGCTGGGGATATGGACTGACTCCCTCAAGATTTAGTTGATTTTTTGATAGAAAAACAGAGGGAGTTTTATTATCCTGAGAGTAATAAGACATTTGTTCTTGCGGTTAATTATGGAGGTCAAGATGAAATTTTGAGAGCAATGAAAAAGTTAGTTGCCAGTGGAGATGTTATTAGCAAAGAAAATTTAGAAAAATATTTAGATTTTTGAGGATTGCCTCCTGTTGAACTTGTGATTAGAACCAAGCAACAGCTAGCAAAAAGACTTTCTGGATTTATGCTTCGGTGGATTGGATATGCACAGCTCTATTTTACAGATCTTTATTGTCCAGATTTTACGGTAAAGGAGCTCCAGAAAGCTCTTGATTGGTATGAGCAAAGTCTTGAAAGCCAAAATTTTGGGAAGTAAAATATTGAATTTAAAAAAACTGAGCTAAATCCTAGGTCAGCTTTTCTTTTTTATTTAAGATTTTTGGCTTTTGCATTGTGGATAATCATCATTCCATCTCATTCTTCACTTTGTTGGATCTCATAATTGATTTGATTTTTTTCTAGGAATTCGTATAATCATGTTAGTTTGGTATGATATTTGAGAATATCATCGAGTACAATTATATTTTCCGAGCTTAGATTTTCTTGTATTTTCTCCATATAGATTCAGTATTGATTTTTCTGTGCATCAATAAATACAAAATCACACTGCTTTGGCAAGATATTGCTTGTATCTTCGATTTTGGTTAAATCAAAGGGATACCGCTTCACATTAGTTATCTGACATTGACGAGCATGGTATTGTGCTTCTAAATATGATGGATAGGCTACTTCAAATGAAGTTAAATTTCCTCCCCATTCTGCAATAGTTTTTGCTATAAAGATCCCACTATAACCGATGGCGCTTCCTATTTCAAGGCAGTTCTTTGGTTGATAAGTAGTGAGAATTTTGAGCAAAATATTCTGAGATTCAGGAGAGATGAGAGGGACTTTTCTTTGTTGGCAAGAGGCTCTTAATGTGGTTAAATAGTTATCAATCATTTATTTACTTTATATTATACATATAAAATGGAAACAATTATGCAATCAAACATTTCTATTAATTTACCAGAAAAAAACAATAAAAAGTCAGAACAAAAGACTCGTTCACCTCGTCCTCGTAGATCTTCTAATGATAAGGGGGAGAAGAAAATGTCCTCAGAGGCATTTCTTCGTCACAGAAATCGTCCTGCTGTAAAAAAAATTGAAGATCCTACTAAGCTTATCAAAAAAGGTGAAAAGCCTGTTAGAGTTTTTGGGCTAGGTGGTTTGGAACAGATCGGATCAAATATGAATGTGATGGAGTATGAAGATGATATTATTGTTATTGATGCAGGTATGGAGTTTGCTTCAGATGATATGCCTGGTGTAGATTATATTATTCCAGATGTGAGTTATCTTGTAGCTAAAAAGAAAAATATTAAGGGTATTTTGATTACACATGGACATTTGGATCATATTGGAGCCCTTAAGAATATTTTAGCTCCCCTTGATTTTCCTGTGATTTATACCTCTCCTTTGACATTAGGGATGATCAAGAAGTCTCTTGATGATAGAGATCTCAAAAAATTAAAATTCAAGCTTATTGATCCAGATATGGATATTCTGAAGTTGGGAGTATTTACTGTTGAGTTTTTTAGGGTAAATCATTCGATTCCAGAATCTATGGGATTTTCTATACATACTCCAAAGGGGTTGGTTGTTTTCTCTGGAGATTTTAAGGTAGACTTTACTCCATCTATTGATAGACCAGCAGATCTTGGGAAGATTTCAAGAATTTGACAGGAAGGTGTTAGGCTTTATCTTGGAGAATCAACTAATGCAAATAAGCCAGGTCATTCAGTTTCAGAAAAATTGATTTGAGAAAATCTGGATAAAGTAATTCGTTCTTATAAGAGTTATAGAATGATCGTTTCTACTTTTGCATCAAATGTAGGAAGAATTATTCAGATTATCAACAGTGCGATTAGATATGATAAGGTTGTGTTTCTTGCATGAAGATCAATGATTGCAAATGTTCAGCTTTGTCAAGAATTGTGATATATTACAGCGCCAAAGGGGATGATTCGTCAACTTTCAGCTGAAGCTGAATCTATGCCAGCTGAAAAGGTGCTTGTTCTTTGTACTGGTTCTCAAGGAGAAGAAAATAGTGCTTTGGTGAGAATGGCTACTTGAGAATTTAAGGATTTTCAACTTAGACCAGGAGATGCCGTGTTGCTTTCTTCTCATACTATCCCAGGAAATGAAAAGTCAGTAATTAGTATGATCAATAATCTTGTGAGGCTTAAGGTTGAGGTTATTGATGAACCAGGATTGGATACACATACTTCAGGACATGGATATCAGGAGGATATTAAGTTGATGATGTCTTTGATCAATCCTGAATTCTATTGTCCAATTCATGGAGAGCCATATATGAGACATGCTAATAAGAAAATTGCTATGGTAATGGGTATTCCAGAGCAGAACATTCTTCTTCCAGATAATGGGCAGTTTATTGAAATGTATGACGATGTTGTCTTTACCTCAGAAAAGAAGATTAAGCTTGATACTGTCATGATTGATGGAAAGGGGCAGGGACATTTGTCTGGAGAATATGTGATGAAGGCGAGAAATATTATGTCTGAAAATGGAGTTATTGGGCTTATTTTTAAGGTAGATACCAAAACAAAGGAACTTGTTGGAAATATCCAGATAGAATCTAGGGGATTTGTATATTCTTCAGAGGTTAAAAAGATTCACACTCAGATCGTTGAATTTGCGAGAGAAAAGTATAGAGTAAACGCAAAAAAAAGAATGGATATTAAAGATAATCTAAAAAATATTAGAGAAGATCTTGGAGAGTATATTACAAAAATTATTGGTAGAGTGCCTATGCTTATGCTCATGTATGTGTATATTAATCGTGAAGCTGTGCAAAATATTCAAGTTGAACCTAATGATGAAATTATTGGTATGACCCTTGAGGAACAAGGATATAATGATTAAGAAAAAGAAAAACCTGATCTTTTTGGTCAGGTTTCTTTTTTATTTTATCTCTTCTATAGAAGTTATTCTTGGAATAGTGAGTCAGTTGCTTATACATCCTTTGGGGTCGATATTTTTTAAGATGTGCGCAAGAAAACTACTTGCATAAGAGCCAGTTGGTAGGGAGAAAGAGAGGATAAGGTCCTGATTTCTCGTTCTCGTTCTAGATTTTCGGGTTTGATAACTAGCGCTCTCCTGAATCCGTAGAGATGATATTTTTTGCTAATAGCGATTCCCCCATTTAGGAATCAGCTTTTTTTTATTATTTCTTGGTCAAAGAATGATGCCTTGCTTCAAGCAGGAGGGAGGAGTTGATTCCATCCCAATACAGGACCTGTTACTCGTCGTCTTTCAGGATTGTAGTCTGTTGTGAAAGTTTCGAAATCGGGGGAGAAGAAGTCTGATTTTTGGTGTTGGTCTTTACACTTTCGATAATCGAAGTGATGGAGCTTTCTTTCTTGGTAATAGGCAACTTGAGCTCAGAAGCCATTGTGGCTATTGATGAGAATATCTCATTCCATTAAAAGTTTCCCTTTTTCTCGTCTTTGCATAGCATATTCATTAAATCGCATACTCCCCCAACTTTGAAGTTTGAACTTAACTTCGTAGGTGTCAGGATGATTTATTCCTTTTTGGAATATCTTATCAGCTTTTTTGAAGTTTTTGTTTCCTTTTCCAAATCTTTGGAATCCAAACACATTCGGAAATCAGTCTTTTTTGCTTTTTTCAAGGTTTGCTTCAAGTTGGTGCTTTAGTTCAGAAGAAAGATGCTCTCTTTTTCTAAGTCTAATTTTGAAACTATTCCCGATGTTTTTTCAAACCATAAGAGGACTTTCATGCCAGGATTGTTTTAGAATTGTGCACTTTTCTCTTAAAAGAGATAAGATTGCGTTCTCTCCTCAGCAAGACTTGATCTTTTTTTTGTAGATGGTGATTCGTTGTCTAGTAATTCCTTCTTTATCTTTGAGTCCAGCAATTCCAATATCTTCTCTTTTTAGAGGGAGATTTGATGTGAGATGGCTGATAATGTCCATAGTATTAATCCCCTTTTTTTCGATAAAAAGGTGCCATGCATCTCAAATTCCATTTGGTGTATAGTCTAATTTTTCCTCTACAATAAAGTCTTCATATTGGTCTTTGAATGCAAAATACATGAAAATTATTTTAGGTGTAAATGTTGAATATTATTGAAGCGAATTTCTTTTCGTTTCTGTCCCCTTTGGTCGTATTCACTTAGCGAGCAGGGGCTTGTAATATATTTTGTAAAAGTAGATTCTCATTTGAGTTGTGCGATGATAAAGCTATTGATGATTGGGCTTCCAACAATGAGAATGTTTGCTGAGCTTGGATAAGTATGAAGGAGTTGATGAAGAAATTTTTGAGAACGAACAAGGACTTCTTCTATCGTTTCACTATTTTTCTTTTCGCTTGGAATGCTATCGCTTCTGATAAATAGTCTGGAGATGATTTGTGCATTTTCAGGATTAGGGTCTCCTGCTATTTTCATATTTTCTTTTATTTTTTGGGTACAAATGTCTGCATCTTTTTCTCTAAGATTGGCGTCAACGATAATTTTACTCTCTTTGTAGATGAGTTGTTCAACGATAATATCGGTAGTGGTTCTTCTAAATCCAAAGTCACTACAAAAAATATAGTCAAAAATCTGATTTTTGAGTTCTTTTGCAAGTCTTAATGATGTAAGAATTCCTTTTTCAGAGAGCCTATCATTGCAGTGTCAAAGACTTCAACAGTGAGCATTTACGTATTCTCCGTTGCAGGTAAGAGTAATGTGCATGTTTTTAAATAATAGAAATTAAATAAGCGTTAGTGTTATCAGTCCACAGATCCAGATAAAACCAATTAAGTAGAATCTCCAGAGAAAGCTTGATTTAATCGTTTTGTGTCTAAAAAAACCAATTGCAGAGATTGCTCCTATCCGTCCTCAGGCAAGGCTCAGTCCTAGTAGGGTGTTTTCTGAAATCCTTCGTTTGTTATTTTTTGCCTTTCGTTTGTCGATTCATCGAATAACAAAGGTTAGGAGATTTATTGCTACCATATAGGTAAAAAGGTATATAAGCATGAGGACCGCTTTCGAGAAATATAAATTTTCTTTATTATAAGGATCGTGGTCTTTTTTGCAAATAGGATTTTAAATTATTGTTTCGTCGTTGATGGTTCGTTTTTTGTATTTTATATTCAGTGCATGCAGAGTATGTTTTTTGAAAGTCCTTTCTCTTTTATGAAAAATGCTAGAAGGACAAGAAGGATGAAAAAATGTAATTTTCTTTAATTTAGAGGTTTTGATAGCGAGATTTTATTTTTCCTCTAGACCCAAAAAGGAGTGAGAGGGTAAGGCTAGACTGAGTAAAAAAAATCGCACAAAAAAACTTGCAATTTAGTAGGAAATATGTAATATGACTTCCGCAACCAAGAAAGAGAAGAGGTTGCAGAAGATGAG
>JABCPD020000025.1 GCA_013333295.2 candidate division SR1 bacterium
ATAAAGGGACTTCAAATCAAGGGCGAAATCAAACCTGAACATCTCTTTTTTGATCAAAATATTGGCAGATTTCTTGAAAAACTAAAAAGAATCGAGGAACAAAAATCCTAGTCAGATTTTTATTTTGCATTTTTGTGGGAAATTCTTATCATGACAAGGCTATTTAACCAAAGAAACTAAAATCTGAATGAAGTTTACCGTTATCACACTCGGATGTCAGATGAACTACTCTGACACTGCGAGAATAAAATCTGTTCTTAAAAATTGTGGTTTTACACCAGTAGATACCATTGATGAAGCTGAAATTGTCATCTTTGATACCTGCTCTGTTCGCCAAAAATCGGAAGATAAAGTAACCTGAAAACTCAAGGAGATTCCTCTCAGCAAAAAAGTTTGGATCACTGGTTGCATGATTCAGCACAACATGAGAAATAAAAAGGTTTCCTCTGCCAAAAATATTCCAGCAAACCTCAATACTGGGAACTTTTCTGGAATCGTTTTGACCAAAGAGCCAAAAATCATAGGACTTAACTCAGACGAGATCAACCAACTCCAAAAGTCTGAAACTACAGATATCGTAGGGATTAACCACGCGTTCAATCCTCTTTTCCACAATCTCTCGCAAAAATGGACAAATATCGAGCTCTTTTTCCGTATTGACGATACGGGATTTTTGCCCCTTATGCTCAAAAGACTCGGCTATGAAGTAAGCTATGACAAGGAAATCACCAATGAATATTCAACTATCGTCCCAGAGGGAATAAATTCGAGTATGAACGCGCACAATAAAACTGCCTACATCCCTATTTCCAGCTGATGTAACCAATTTTGTGCTTACTGTATTGTACCTTTTGCTAGAGGACTGGAAAAACGATTCCCTGTAGAGCAGATCGTCAACGAAGCTAAAATTCACCTTGCAAATGGAGTCAAAGAAATCTCCCTCCTAGGACAAATCGTAAACAAGCATCCAGACTTCATCACTATTATCAAAGAGATTCTCAAACTTGAAGGACTTGAGTGGCTAAGATATACCTCCCCATATCCAACCTATTACAGTGATGAACTTCTCGCACTCCACGAAAATGAGCCAAAACTCTGTCCTCATATCCACATTCCTTTCCAACCTGGATCAACACCAGTATTGAAAAAAATGTTCCGTGGATACAGTGCAGAACAATGTTATGAATTTATCGATAAAATCAGGGCACTCAAAAGACCAATCTCCATCACAACCGATATCATCCTAGGATTTCCAGGTGAGACGGAAGAGGATTTTCAAGAGACGCTAAAACTGACTGAATATGGGCGTTTTGATATGATTTATATGGGAATTTATTCCAATCGTCCAGGGACATTTGCAGATAGAAAATATCCTGATGATATCCCTTATGCAGTAAAACACGCTAGACGAAGCCAACTTAATGAGCTCCTCTACCGCATTTCTGCAGAAAATAATCAAGCTGAAATTGGGAATACTAGAACCATGATCATCAATGAAATCGCTCAGAATTGAGATCTCTTTGGATATACTGATAATATGAAACAAATCACTATCAAGTCCTGTGATGCAACAAAAAAACTTGAAATCTGAATGATAGTACCTGTTCGTATCATCAAGGGAGTGGTTTTCAAACTAGAAGGAGAACTGCTCAACCAATAAGTCTTGCAAATCGCAGCAAAAACCGTACACTAAAGTCAATTAATGACAAACATCAGACTTTATCCCTATTTTTGACTACTATGGCACTAAATATCAGAATTGATGGAGGTTTTCAAATTGAAAACGAACTTTTCTTTGGTTATACCTATACTCATAATGGGCTTATTAATCTTGCTTCTGAAGTAGGTCCAGAAATGAGATATCATGAAAGTCCACAAATTATCGTAGATTATCCAGGAGAATATGATATTCATGGACGATCAATTAAAGCTTTTGTTGGCAAAAACAGTAAGCTCAACTACCTTATCCAAGGGAAAAATAAAAAATTCTGAATTATTCAGTCTGCTGATATTTTAGAGTCTGATGATATTGACGGAATGGATACTTGGCTCTACAGAGGCGAAAATATCAGCAAAAAATTTGAACAGCTCGAGATGGAAGGAGAACTCATCAATCTTGATACTTATGGTCAAGAGCCTACTGCTGAATAAATTGATTAAGAGAAAAAAGATAGTTGCGAAGCTATCTTTTTCTAGTTTACTTCAAAGAAGTAGTCAGAGCTAACCTTTATTTTATCTTATAAGCTGGAGAGAAGTAATAATTTGGACAAACGAGATCATCTCCCATAGAAAATTCTCCATTTGGAGCAACTTGCACTTCATAAGTAACTTCTTGTCAATTTTTAAGATCAGCAAGGACCTGTTTTGTGAGTTGAGAGTCGAGTGTTTTAATCTTATATTGATAGGTCTGATCCTTAAAATTAATAATCTCTCTAACATAGCGAATGTCATTCCCAGAAAGCGAACCGCCAATACCCATCAGATCACCACCTGTCAAAAAAGGTAAATTAGTTTCTGAAATTTGAAAAGAAAGACGCTTTACCCCTGGAAAATCTAACTCACATTCCTTTTTAGGATCACTACAAAAATAAAAAAAACTTTCTAAATCTTGACCAATAACTTTTCCGCGGACAAATCCCGTTCCCATAAAAAATCTGACCGGTGTCTGATCCCCCGGAACAAAATGTGTTGACAAGCCAATCTTCCCAGCCCTAAAATCCTCCTGCAGAGCGATCTCTTTTGAAGTTATCGGTGCAAAATAACGATCAACAATTTCACTTCCCTGCTCGCTAAAATCATGAGCCTCATTTGGAAAAATCTCAGCTAAATACTCATCTAGTGTAGGAGATTTTTTGACTTGAGAGGATGGAGTTTGTACACATCCTGCAAAGAAAAACAAAAGAAAAAGGATGATTGAAATTCAGATTTTTTTCATTGATTATTAAATAAGAGAGATAAACTATCTTTTTCTATTTTGCTTCAAAGAAGCAGTCGAACTACTAAAAAATAAAGAGTTAGTTCAACCACTTAAGACCTTCAAGAAATTGAGCGTTTTCTTGTTTATCAAAACTTGTCAATTGAATGCCGTAATAATCTTTTCCTACTGTAAAGCAATATAAATCCTGCACCACACTTCAAAAAGTTGCATTCATATGCATAAGTTCTTTACCATTCTGCTCTATTCTCCCCGTTAGAAACTGATCTGGAGCTTCAGAATCAAAAAGCCTTCCCTGTGTACAAAACTCCTCTATTCCGTAAGGAAAATTCTTTCGAACAAAAATACCTCTATCTTTTTTCAACGGAGCAAGGATAAAATGATGCATTCAATCTTGATTGGTATATGAAAGCGTATTAAGTCCCTCAGAAAACTCAAAATTAAACTTATTATCATAATTTACCTCAGATCAGGAGATTAAGATCATTTCATCACTATTGTACAAAAGAAGAGCTCCTGTGATAGGATAATCGTCAAAGTCCATTCCCGTAAGGATTGGGAGACTACTTTCCAGTTGCATAGTTTTTTCTTGATGTGTAGAGCTTTCTTGATATATAGCACATCACGACGAAAGAATCGAAATCGTAAAGATTAAAGAAGAAAGAAATCAGATTTTTTTCATTGTTTTTTAAGTAAGAAGAAATAAAAAACCTCAACATATTCATTCAATAGGATTTGAGATCTTAAACTAAAACGCTTTGAAAATAAAAGGATTAAAATTTCTTTAGCGTAGGTGTAATTTGTCTAATGAAATCACTACTGAGAGGGTTTTCTGAGATCAGAGTAAGATAATAGAGACTATTCTGCTCTTGCTTTACCATACATCGATTGTAAACATATGAATAAATCATCTTTCCTTCATAATCCATCTGCTCTGCCTTATCCGCAGTATACCAAACTGTTCCATTAACTACTACCTCTCATTCCCTCCTAAAGATTTCATCTCCCCCGCCTCCTGTAAACATCGTAGATGAAGGAATGCGACTTCTACAGACAGCTTCTTGATTTAATCCCAAGTCTCAAAGAAGGAAACTATCAATCGAAAGAGACAACATACTACCATCTTTAGCTAAAATTTCCCAGCCTCAGCCTCCAACTCCAATACTACCAAGGAAATCTTCTGGATATGAGAAAGAAAGGATGGGATTTACAGTTCACAATACATCATACAATGTTATTTCATTACCTGAAAATTGATACATATCTCTATATGGGATATTATTGACACGAAAAACATTATTTATAATAAAAATAGGCTTTTGAGGGAATTGTGTTAATTCCTCCTTTGGGAAATAGTTTAATCCTGATAATATTGATCGGTCGCCTCGATATTGTGCTTTTTGTTGTTTGGTTGATCCCTCATTTAACATTATTTTCATTTCTGGACTCCACTCTGAGTCTCTATCAAAATCTTCAGCAAGATAAACACGCCCTGAATTTGCCAATAGTAGCTCTTTTAATCCAGGCTCACGAACAGGATATTTAATATAATAAACTCACAATCAAAACAAAGCGAATATCAAACTCAAACAAACAGCAAGAACTATTTTCTTCATAACTTATCAAAATAATAAAAGAGGAGAAAAATGCAAAAAACATTCATATAGTGTTCCTCTCAAGGAGGAATATTGTTTACAAAGTAAACACCCCGAAACGATATTGTTTACAAAGTAAACAACGCGAAGCGATATTGTTTTTTGTGAAATATCTGTTTTACAATAACTAATATCCTCTTTTATACTCTAAAATTAAGGAAATCTCCCCCCCTACTCCAGCATATCATCTTCCAAAATCGCACAGGATTTGATCGTATCGAGCCAATAATAACCTTCTGGACAGATCGGAGCAAGTTCTGGCTTTTCATTTACTGTTTCTGTCCCTGAGGATTCTCCACAGCCTGCTAAAACCAAAAATCAAAGCATAATCACAAAAACTACCATAAATCTCTTCATCTCACAGACCAAAATAAAATTTAAAAAAAGAAGAAAGAAATCAAACTTTTTAGGCTGTTTCTTCCACGAGTTCATCTTTATATTTTTCATATAGTGCTACAACATCCTCCTCTCCCTCATACTTTGGGAAAAGCATCTGCCCCATTGCGATTTTAGTGTGGCATTGTTCTGCAATTTTGACTGTATTCTCACATCGCATATCGATTTGCTCAGTGCTATAGCCATTTTTGCTTGCAATACTGCGAATCTCCTCCTCAGACATAATATGATTGAGCGTATCGTATTTTCTATGATTTGGATCGTAAAGTCTGAGATTATCCTTGATCGCCATTGCTAGTTCTTGAGTAGGTTTGTCCTCTTTTTTAGGATAAAAATAGTGATTAGTAAGGATACAAGAAATATTTAA
>JABCPD020000026.1 GCA_013333295.2 candidate division SR1 bacterium
CTAAAAAGCCAATTTACGATCTTGCACTCACCAAGCAGGTAAAAGCACCAAGAAAGAATAGTTATTCTCTCGGAGATGAATTGACTTTTGTTATTACCGTGCATAATCAGGGAGAGCTTGTAGCCAGAAATGTTGAAGTAACTGACTACTTGCCAGAAGGACTTATTCTCAAGGATTCAAAATGGAATTTTAATCCTCAAACTCGTAAAGCTACCTACCAGATCCCAGGAGAAATCACTGTAAGTGGACCAAATTCTTCTAGATCTATTGAGATGACAGTGGTGATTGATGGAAACTTTAAGGGATCAACCATTCTAAATAAAGCTGAAATTAGTCGTGATAATGCCTCAGATTATGGAACTGTTGATAAGGACTCAACTCCAGATCAAGATCCAAAAAATGATTGTTTCTCAGAAGATTTCCTTCATAGAACTTCTGGAAATGGAAAAGCAGGAGGTGCTTGTACTGAAGCTACAGATGAAGATGATCACGATGGAGATATTATTACTATTGCAAAGCCAACTATCAAAAAAGATCTTCAAGAACTTGGAAAAGTTTATCAAGAAGGAGATCTCGTTGGGTTTAAGATGCCATTTGCAAACAATACTAATGATGTAGTGACTAAAGTATCTATCAAGGACTTTATGCCACTCAATCTTGAGTATGTAAGTAGTGAAATTCATGGTGTAAATCCTGCATATCATCAGACGTACAAGAATGCACAAGGAATAACTATCGATGAATGGTCAGGTTTCAATCTTCTTCCTAGTCAAAATGGAGTATTGTATCTTACTGGTAGAGTGCTCAAGACAAATTTGGATGCAAGACTTAATACTGTTGGTATCTATACTAATGATATCTTGGTAGAAAAGGATTCTGAAAAATATGATCTCGGAAATAGAAAGGTAATTATCCAGAAGTTAGTAGATAAGCAACTTGTCGCATCTGGTGAAATTGCTCAATATACTATCAAAGTAACTGCTACAGAAGGAGCTTACGATGAACTTGTAGTTGTAGATACTTTGCCAAAGGGAGTGGTATATCAAGAAGGTTCTTACAAATTAGGAGCCTCTAATACTCTCGTAACTATTGAATCAGCAACTACAGGGGTAAATGCTCAAGGGTTGCAAACAGTTACTTGGAGAGTTAAATTTCCTCAGAAATTAAGTAAAAATCAGACTTTCTCTATTGTGTTTGACGGAAAGTTGACCGTAGGTGAAAGAAAGCCATATACCAATGTGGCTTGTGTAGAGGATCCAAAGAAGCCAAATGATGCTCCTCTTTGTGATAAGGTAGATATTATCCCTCCTCCACCTCCAGGACCTAGACCTCATGAGCCTACTGTTCAGATCAAAAAATATGTAAATAAGTCTATTGCAGAGTCTGGTAGAGAGGATGTTTTGATGACTGGATTTGCACAAGGGCAGACAGGGTACTTTACTCTAGAAGCTCAAAATGCTAGTGCAGCAATGAATACCTTTACTATTACAGACACTATTGAAGGAAATTTGAGTTATGTAGACTCTTCTGATCTTCTCAATAATGCCTTTACAGGAGTGCTTCTTAGAGGAAGCTCAAACTCAGCTTGATATAAGTACACAACTACTCAAACTGTAGAAAAATTATCAAACAATACTACAAGACTTACTTGGAAGGTGGTAATGACAGAAGGTCAGTTCCTACCAGGAGATAAGTATCAGGTACAGTTTAAGGTAAAGGTAAATGGAGATCAGAGAAATGTTGCATTTATCGAATATCCAGGTGGAAAGTGAAATGATGATGCTTCAGTAAAAACAGAAGATGTAAAGCTGACTATCAAAAAGTATGTTTCTGATAAGATTGATGGAACATATAATGATGATGGTATTACGCTATCAAATAATACTACAGCATTCTTCAAGCTTGTTGTATCTGGAGCAACAAATTCTCTTACTGGATTTGTAGTAACAGATCGTATTGAACAAAACCTTAAGTTTGATTTCAGTTCAACAGGACTTGCAAATAATGCCTTCACTGGTGTGATTGCATTTGGAGCACAAAATCCAAATAAGCCAGCTTACAAGATTACTCCTACGATCTCGGGAACTTATCCAACAGATATTGAGTGGAAAGTAGAGATGCTCAATGGTAACTTTATGCCAGGAGATAGTTTGACTATTATCTTTAAGGCGACTAAGCTTGGTACGCAAACCAATATCGCAACTGTTGAATATCCAAAAAGAGATGGAACAAAAGGTAAGTCTTCAGATCCAGCTTCTGTAAGAGGTGGAGGAGGTTGAGGATGATGAGGTGGCGGTGGATGAGGTGGCGGAAGTTACTCTCCATCATGTGGAAATGGTTATAAGAATGGATATGAAATATGTGATCTAGGACCAAATGGAGGTACTATTGGATCAGATTGAAAACTTTTCAAGAATGAAAATATCTATGATAAAAAATATGCCGGATATACATGTACCGCTTCTTGTGGTTTGAAAAACAATGGAGAGCAAGTAGCTCCAAAGTGTTTCAATCTCCAAAATGGATCAATTTCAATCATGAAGTGAGAAGTGTTGCCATTCTACTGGAATCTTGATGGTATGGCAGGAAAAGCTACTCCAGTACAGAAAAAAGAATGGTTAGAGAAGTATTATGTAGAAAATAAAGACAAAGCTGATTCAACACCAAAGATTGATATTTCTTCTATGAAATGTACCTTCAAGGTTTATGGTCCAGGGCGTAATTTGAGTAATGTAGTTTATGATTTTACAGCTCCATGTTTTAATCCTGATGGATGGCAGGACGCACTTCATGGTACTTACTCAAGTATCAAGGACTATATCAATCAAAATAGAAATGGTTGGTTAGGAGGTTCTCATCTTGCAAATCAAGGACGAGTGAAAAATGTATTTGATACCTTAGACAATCAAGGACAATATCCAGTACTTTTCCCACTTTCATCAAAACTATTGATTACAGATTTTGGGGCTAGAAACAATAGTCTTTATAAGTCAAATGGTAGTGTTGAGAGATGGAGCGCAAGAAATATCCAAACCTTTGGAGAGTATAAGGTTGCTCTTGAAAAAATCGATTATAGTCTTGTGTCAAAAGATGAAAAAGGAAAAATAACTGAAGAAAAGAAAATCTTTGATGACAGGATTTGTGAAGTAGATTTCGCAGTGACAGATCACTATATGATTCAGAGAAGTCCATATGGAATCGGTAACAAAGCTACTACAGAACTTAATAATTACAGATTGATAAATGGAACAACTTTTATGGATCAATTCTTCAAGAACGAAAGAACTGATGCCAAAGAGTATAAGACTCCAGCATCTATTAAATCGCTTTTCACAACTTTCAAAAATAAATATGCAAAGTTGGCGAAACCTCTTAAGAATGGTCTCTCAAAAGTTCCAGGAAAGGCAATTTATCTTGTATCTGGTAAAGAAATCAATCTTAAAAATCTGATTTCTGATTCTAGTAAGCCTTTCACTTTGATTGCTACCGATCCAAGTGCAAATATTACAATCAAGGGAGATCTTAATACCAATGCGATGATTATGACACAGGGAACAATTACTTTCGATGCTTCTAATTCTTGTAATGGAGGAGATAGAAAGTCTGGTCATGCTGGTCAGATCGTAAAGGGTATCTTCTATGCAGGAGATGGATTTAGATCTTCAGGAGATGCAAATTTAAAGAACACTTACGAGAAACTTTCTGATGGAGATCGATGTAATTACGGAAATCTTCATATCAAGGGAGTTGCTATCGGAGATCTTTCAAAGGTCGTAGCAGCGAGAAGATCAGAACTCTATACTTGGTTCCAAGGAAATGGAGGTGGTACAGCTGGAGGAGAAAAGGTACAGAAAATAATCAATGGAGCTTCAGTGCTTGTTGATTACAATCCAACTCTTCGAGGAAATCTTCCTCCAGGTGCTAATGAATTTAACAAGGCGCTTGCTGTATATAGAAAATAGCATAACCCTTAGAATACCAGAGAAAGTGGGCATTTGCTCACTTTTTTCTGTTGTTTTATTTTCTTGCAAAGCAGTTATTTCTCTCTTGCTATTATTGACAAAATTGATATAGTAACAAAAAAAATAAAAAAATCAGATTTTTTATTTTGTTTTTCTTCTATAAGATGCGACATCTTGTATCAGTAGCAGTTGTTTTGATTATTGCATTTTGAGGACTAAAGTGGTTTCAAAAGCGGGGAATTCTAGATAAGCCAGGATCAGACCTTAAAAATACTAGAGCTCCAGTACCAACCTTGCAGTGAGTTTTTGTGATTTTAGCGATAATGGTAGTGGTTGGAATCTGTTTTCCTAGCTGGTATAGTTCTCCATTATTTTTGGGAATGCTAATCCCTTCCCTTTTGATTGGAACTGTAGAGTTTATGGAGGAACTCAGTTATCTTGGAAGATTTCCAAAAATCCCTCCTTTTGTAAGGTTAATTGTGCATTTGCTCGCAGCGGGATTGGCAATAGGGATCTGAGGAATGGGGAATCAGGAGTTGATTTTTGCTGGTACGGTTTATCATATTCCACAGTGGCTCTTTAGTATTGCATTTTTGGGGTGGACAATGTTTTGTATCAATGCTATCAATCGATTTGATGGAATATATGCACAAGGAAGTGGCGTTTCAGCAATTTGATTCTTTACACTCTTTGCTTTGATTAAGTGGGTGGTATTCAAGTCCTATGATTCTTTCCCAAATCTTGAAATCCTTCTTTTTGTCCAAAATATGTCCTTTATCCTTTTTGTGATTAGTTTAGTATATGCAGTAATAGAGTATAAACCACTTGGATTAGTAAGAGATGTTGGGATTATGGTTTTTGGCTTCGCCATTGCTTATTTGTCGGTATTATGAGGAGTAAAGGTTGGTACAATTTTGGTGGCACTTTCTTTACCGCTTTTCGATGCGATTTGGGTTGGACTGTATAGAATCTTCGTAATGAAAAAAAATCCACTCAATGGGGACTACACTCACTTTCACCATAGATTAATGGGGCTTTGATTTTCTAGAGGTGAGACCAGGGGCTTTATCCGAATCCGGTCAATAATTATGATGGTATTGATGATTCTTCAGTGAGCAGATAGATTTAATAAAATTGTTATTTTTGTCCTGATGGCAAGCCTCTTTTTTGGGATAAATCGATATCTCTTTATTTATAAAAAACTCCCTTGTGGATTGCAAATCCAAAAAGAGAGATAAAAGTCTGACTGAGGTCAGATTTTTTTAATTATATTATGTTCAAAATATTCTCTAATACGCTTCTACATAGATATTGTTATATCCTCTGGCTCTCAGCTTAGTCATAAAATCCTTGACCATCAAAGGCACGCCACAGATGTAAAATTCCGTCTCTACAGGAAAATCAATATTATCAATCTGAATTCTTCCATATTCATATCATGGAGCCTCTTCTCTAGAAATAGAAATATGGGTTTCTGGGATGTTTAGAGCTTTGATTTGTTCGGAGTAAAAAAGGTCTTTTCTATATGAAACAGAAAAGAAAAATCGCTTTTTTGATCAGCTTTGGTCTTCTTTTGCCATGCGATAGCAAGGAGCAAGTCCAGACCCAGTTGAGAGAAAAACTTTTGGATTATCTGTTGCTTTTAGTGTAAAATGTCCGTTTGGCCCTTCAAGCCCTACTTCATCGCCAACTTGCAAAGATTTGAGCTGATTTGAGCCTTGTCCATTTTCCAAAAGCTTGATCAAAAAGGTTAAAATGCTGGATTCTCCTTGAGTTTCGCTATTAGCGATTGAGTAAGCTCTTTTGAGTGGCTTTTCTAGTCCGAGATAATTGATAAACATCCATTGTCCAGGGCGGGTATCGATTTTTGTTGTTTCAAGTTTGAGTTCGAGTATTTCATCAGTAAGCATGATTTTTGAGAGTATTTTAGCGTTTTGCATTTTTGTATCCATAACGAGATAAAAGGTCAGGTTTTTCTCTCTTTTTTTTAGGAAAAAATTGACTCCCCAAGTGTATTGAATTTTGCTTTTTTTGCAAATTTTTCGGATTTGACTTGATTTTCTCAAAGCTTTATTTACAAGTACAAATGGTTTATTATTAAGTAGAAGGCTTATGTACAAGAGATTTTCTTTAGATGAGATTCAGAGTATTCAAAATGACTTTCTTCCTCATTTGCAGGAGATAATTAAGCGTGAAATTAGAAATCCGCGTGATCAAAATCTCAAATCCTTTTTGAAATTGGCTTTGGCAGAGGGAGATGAAGTATATTATTACTTTAGATCTGATGTGGTATTTTGGTTTTCTAAAACTAAGGAAGGGGTAAGTTTTTTTGACGAAAGAGATAAGATTGAAGTTTTTTGTACAGGATCTGATGAGATTTCCAAACTTGAAAGGATGTTACTCAAATTTGATGCAAAAAAAATGGCAAAAAACTGACAAAAGACGATTGAACAAATTTTGATGGATGAGTTCAAAACAGGAAAATATTCGACAATCTTGGGAAAGCCTTATCTTGTTTACGATATCGAAACAACCGTTGTAGATGATCTTAAGTCTGCTAAATATCTCCTTGGCTATGCAATGTATCCAAAGTGAGATCGTATGGAGTATGAGTGTGTTATGCAAGAAGATCTCAAGGAATTTGTAGATCGTATGTTTGCTTTTGATGGATATATCGTAGGATTCAACCAGATTTGGTTTGATAATCCAGTTTCTATTTACAATGTTGGTTATGGACAAGCGGAAATAGATGAGCTTAATCGTAAGAGTATCGATCTGTATGTCTTTTTCCTTCATTTGACCAAGAAGAGAATCTGACTTAATAAACTTTCTGAGGCTCTGATTGGAGTAACTAAGACACTAAGCTCAGGAGCAGAAGGAGAAGTCCTTTGGAAACAATACCAAGAAACCTGAAATCAAGAGCTCCTTGAGCAGTTTAAGGAGTATTGTAAAACCGATGTGAGAATGACAGCTTTAGTTATGTTTTACTTCTTGCATTATCAGAGGATTTTCCATGATGGACAAGAGTATACCTATACTTTACAAGAATTTGTTGATCGTTCTAATCACAACGAGCAAGATTCTTCAGAAGAAAAGAATCTCCAGAATCAGTCAATCTTTGCATAAAATTTTTATTCCTTGTAAAAAATAAGTCATGAAATGCCCAAAATGCCAAAATATGGATTCAAAAGTGGTGGATTCTAGAATGATAGAAGATGGTCAAGTAGTGAGAAGAAGGAGAGAGTGTGAGTTTTGTACACATAGATTTACAACATTTGAAAGGATCGGCATTGTAGAATTGATCGTAGTAAAAAAAGATGGGACAAAAGAAATGTATGATCGTGCAAAGCTCAAAAGAGCGGTAATGCTTGCTTTTGCCAAGAGGCCAATTCATCCAGAGGAGATTGATAAGCTGATTTCTTCCTTAGAGATAAAGTGGCAGGCAGAGAGCCCAGAGATTTCAAGTAAGCAAATCTGATCTGATATTTTAGCATCTCTAAAAGATATTGATCCTGTGGTGTATGTAAGATTTGCCTCTGTATACCAGGATTTTGATAGCTTTGAGGATTTTAAAATATTTATTGTATAAAAGTTGATTTTCTCTTGCAATTTGTAAAGTGCGCTATCTTATTGCTATCAAAAGGCAAAAAAAAGTCTGATTTTTCCCTTGATTTTCCTTTGAAATACTATATCTTGTATCTGAACAAAAAAATAAACACAAGATATTGTAAAAAGAGAAATGCACATTGGCGAGAGTCAGGTTTTTTTTATACCTTTAATTTTAGTATCCAAATGACAATCCAGAAGGTAATCAAGAGAAATGGTTCAGAAGTAGCTTATAATGCTGAAAAAATTCACATTGCAATCCAGAAGGCTAATAAAGAAGTGCCAGAAGCAGAACAGGCGAGCGAACTTGTGATTGAAGAGGTTATTAGAGCTTTGGAAGCTGCAAAAAAAGGGACGGTTCCAATTGAGGAAATTCAGGATTTTATTGAAATGCAATTGATCAAGCTTAATAAAGCAGAACTTGCCAAAAAATATATTATCTATCGCTATCAGAGAGCTTTGATTAGAAAGGCAAATACGACCGATGATTCCATCCTTACACTGATTAGAAATGATAATGTGGAGGTGGGACAGGAAAACTCCAATAAGGATTCTGCAATTGCTTCTACACAGAGGGATCTCATTGCTGGAGAGGTTTCTAAGGATCTGGCTCGTAGAGTTTTGCTTCCAGAGGAGATTAGAAATGCGCATGATGAGGGGATTTTGCATTTTCATGATATGGATTATTTCGTGCAGCCAATTTTCAACTGCTGTCTGATTGATATCAAGGATATGTTTGAAAATGGAACCGTAATGAATAATAAGCTTGTAGAGACTCCAAAGTCTTTTCAGGTAGCCTGCACCGTGATGACGCAAATTATCGCTTCTGTAGCCTCTTCTCAGTATGGAGGTCAGTCTGTGAATATTAAACATCTTGGGAAATATCTCTTCAATACCAAGAAGAAATATGAAAGAAAATATAAAGAACAATTCTGATCCGAACTTTCAGATGAACAGATTCAAAAGCTCGTAGAGATGAGAGTAAAGGATGAACTTTCCTCTGGAGTACAGACCATCCAATATCAGATCAATACTCTTATGACGACCAATGGGCAGTCGCCTTTTGTAACACTTTTCCTAGAGCTTGACGAAAAAGATGAATACTTGGAGGAAACAGCGCAGATTATTGAGGAAATTTTAAATCAAAGGATTCAGGGAATCAAAAACGAAGCAGGTATCTATATAACACCAGCATTTCCAAAGCTCGTGTATGTTTTGGATGAATGTAATGCGCTCAAAGGTGGAAAGTATGATTACCTCACACAGATCGCTGTAAGGTGTTCTGCCAAGAGAATGTATCCTGATTATATTTCAGCTAAGAAGATGAGAGAAATCCAGGAGGGAAATGTCTTTGCTCCGATGGGGTGCCGTGCATTCCTTTCTCCGTGGAAAGATGAAAACGGAAACTACAAATACGAGGGGCGTTTCAATCAAGGAGTGGTGACCCTCAATGTGCCTCAAGTTGCAATTCTCGCGAATCATGATGAAAAGAAGTTTTTTGAGCTTTTGGAAGACAGACTTCAGCTCTGTTTTAAGGCACTCATGTGCAGACACGAAAGGCTCAAAGGAACGCCTTCAGACATTAGCCCTATTCATTGGCAGTATGGAGCGCTTGCAAGACTCAAGAAAGGAGAAACCATTGATAAATATCTGACTGGTGGGTATTCAACGATTACGCTGGGATATATCGGACTTTATGAGGCTTCAGTTTTGATTACTTGAGATTCCCATACCAAACCTAAGGGGGAAGCTTTCGCGGTAAAAGTGCTTCAAAAACTCAAGGATACCGTTCTTAGACGAAAAGAAGAAACCTGAATCGGATTCGCCTTGTATGGAACCCCAGCGGAAAGTCTTTGCTACCGCTTTGCCAAGATTGATAAGAAAAAGTTTGGTGAGATCAAAGATGTGACCGATAAGGGCTACTATACCAACTCCTATCATGTAGATGTGAGGGAAAAGATTGATGCTGTTAGTAAACTTACCTTTGAATCGCAGTTTCAGAAGATTTCTTCAGGAGGATGTATTTCCTATGTTGAAATCCCAAACATGCAGAAAAATCTCCCAGCCTTAGAAACACTTGTTCGCTTCATCTATGACAATATCATGTATGCAGAATTTAATACCAAATCTGACTACTGCCATGAGTGTGGATTTGAGGGGGAAATTATCATAAATGCTGATATGGGACGAGAATGCCCACAATGTCATAATACCAATCAGAGAAAGATGAATGTAACTCGTAGAACTTGTGGATATTTAGGAGAGAACTTTTGGAATTTGGGGAAGACGAAGGAGATTTCAAAGAGAGTCTTGCATGTGAGTTAAAATAGAAAATCAGTCTAAGAAATCAGACTTCTTAGACTTTTTTTAAGAGAGAATATATTAGTCTTGATTTTTAGACTTTCTAGAGTAATATCTTTATAGATTTTTCAGTTGTTTATTGTTGTAAAATGCACTACTGAACCATAAAAACAATGGATACTGCCAATGGACCTGGGCTTAGGGTCTCGCTTTTTGTGAGTGGCTGTCATCACGCTTGCCCCTGATGCTTTAATGCTGAAGCTTGGAATTTTAAGTTTGGTCAGAAATTTACGCAAGCAACTATTGACGAAATTATAAAAAAATTGGAGCCTGACTATATTACAGGTTTGACCTTGCTTGGTGGGGAGCCGCTCGCTCCAGAAAATCAGTCTCAAGTCGCAGATCTTATCACGCAAGTTCGTAAAGCACTTCCTCACAAGTCTATTTGGTGCTATACAGGTTTTACGTACGATTTTTTGTGCAAGACAGACCCGCAAAAGCTTCCATTTCTAGACTCGATTCTTTCTCAGCTTGATGTCTTGATTGATGGGCGTTTTGAGCAAGATTTACTGGATCTTAAGCTTAAATTCAGGGGATCCAGGAATCAGAGAGTTATTGATCTCCCAAAAACTCATCAAAGTGGAGTTATTACTTGGTCAAACGAGGTCGATGATCAGGATTTGTATCTTTTTAAACTTTCTCCAGAAAGAGAAAAATTTTCTCACCTCTTAGCCTAATTTTTATTTTAAGGATATCAAAAATGAAAAAAATCTGAATCTTGACTGCGATGTCTGAAGAAGCTCAGTATATTATAGATCATTATGGTCTTCAAAAAACTCAGTCTCTAGCTACGATTTCTTTTTACGAAAACGACAAAATTGTCCTTGCGCTTGCAGGAGTTGGGAAAGTTCAGGCGAGTATTGCAACTACACTTTTACTACAAAATTTTCATCCCCAGTATCTTATCAATATTGGTATTGCAGGGAGTTTGGTTGGAAGAGAAGCAAAGGTTGGCGATGTGTTTTTGATTGACAAAATAATTCAGCATGATATGTATTTGCCGTTTGAGGGGGCGCATTTAGATTATGCTAAGGGAGAGATTACACTACCATTCCATCCTTTATGTGATAGTCATGATTTTGATTTTACCCTTTATTTGTCTTGAAAGTGTCTCACCTGAGATCAGTTTCTTGATGATGATCAAAAAGTCCAATCTCTTCGTAAGCAGCGAAATGCTCAGGTTGTAGAGATGGAGGCTTTTGCTTTTGCTAGTGTAGCTCGTGAATTTTGAAAATTAGATAGTAGTATTGTGATCAAGGCGGTCTCTGATGGTGGAGATTCTGATGCTAAGTCTGCACATATGGACAATCTTGATTTTGCAATGCAGAATTCTTTATCGGTCTTACATAAGGTTATAACAAGTCTAAGTTAGTAATGTATTAGCTTAGCTAAAACTTTTCAAAGGTATCATCAATCTTTTTGTTTACATTATCTTTGATTCCGTTCTTTGCATCTTCTTTGAGTTTTTTATATTGTTTTTGAGCTTCTTGTTTTGCTTGGTCTGCAACTTGAGTTGCTTGAGTCTGTGCTTGTTGGATTGCCTGATCAGCAACAGTTTTTGCTTGTTGTCCAGCATACTCTAGCCCAGAGGAAGCGAGAGATCAAATTTTATCGATATCTGGACTTTCGATTTCGACTCCACATCCAGCAAGGCTTCCGATTAGGGCTAATCCAAGGAGTAATCCTAGACTTTTTTTTCATCATGCTAGGAAAGATGGAAAGATGTTTTTTCTCATATTAAATACGAAAAGAACTAAAATTCTGATCTCAACTATGCGATTTTTTCGTTGAAAATCAAGAGAGAATAGCTAGACTTATGCATATTTATTCCTTATGCATGCTGATGAAGATTCTTTTGGTATCAATATTTCCAGAGATTTTTGAGAGCTTCTTGCAGACTTCTCTTATAGCAAAGGCACAGGAAAAGGGAATCCTCGAATTTGAAATCATCAATCCAAGAAACTTTTGTACCGATAAACATCAGCAGATCGATGATGAGATTTATGGAGGAGGAAAGTGAATGCTTCTCAAGGCGCAGCCTCTTATTGATACGATTAATCATATTGTAGAACAAAATCAGCTCCAAAAATCAGATTTCTCTATTTTGTTCCCCTCACCTTCTCAACAAGTTTTCAATCAAAAAATTGCTTATGGACAGAGTAAAAAAGATGCGTTAATTTTTGTCTGTGGAAGGTATGAAGGGATTGATGCAAGATTTGAGAAGTATTGTATGGAGCATTATCCAGATCAGTTTAAGAAGCTTTCTTTGGGGCAGTTTATTTTGCTTGGAGGAGAGTTGCCAAGTTGTGTAATGATCGAGGCGATTACCAGGCTTATTCCTTGAGTAATTAAAGAAAAACAGAGCCGAATCGATGAAAGTTATGCTATCAAAGATGGAATGGCGACTCTTGAAGCTCCAAATTATACCAGACCAGAAGAGGTATATGGAATGAAGGTCCCTGAGGTGCTTTTGACCTGAGATCTAGAAGCAATAGCGCAGCGAAAACTAGATAATATGACGCATCTTTAGCTCCTATTTCTTTCTATATGGCTATATCACTCAAGCAAAAGGGTTATCAATCAGAAAACCTTGTCAAAGATCATTATCTTAACTTAGGCTATCGCTTTCTTCATGCCAATCGGACTATTCCAGGAGGTGAGATTGATTTGATTTTCGAATCAGATTCAGAACTAGTCTTTATTGAAGTCAAAACGGTGGATCATACTGAGGATCTGGAAAATTATATCACCAAATCCAAGCTTAAAGCGCTGGAAAGATCTGTAGAATCCTATATCACAAAATATCCAACATCTAAGGATTTGAGGATTGATGTAGCATTTCTCCAGCAGGGAAAAATTATCGAAATCTATGAAAATATAACGAATACTTAGTCAGACTTTTATTTTATTCTATTAATACTATGCTTGTTCATTACACAACTCCTGACCAAAAAACCCAAGAAATCTGATTTGAGACTTTGATTTCCGCAAGTCCCTATACGATCCTCTATTTTTATCCCAAAGATAATACCCCAGGTTGTAGTTTGGAAGCAAGGACTTTCTCTTCATTACTCCCAGAATTTGAGCAAAGAGGAGTTCAAATCATTGGAGTAAGTCGTGATAGTTCTGCTTCTCATTGTTCTTTTATTAGCAAACAAGGATTAACTATTGGACTGATTACTGATGCAGAACTTACTTTACATCGTCAGTTTGCTGCTCGAGGAGAGAAGAAAAACTATGGGAAAGTTTATGAAGGAACAATTAGATCTACATTTTTACTTGATTCCAAAGGTCAAATCCTCAAAGAACGAAGAAATGTCAAAGCTACTGGACATGCAGAAAGAGTTTTAAAGGAGATTCAATCTATACTCTAGTATATAATTTTGCATTTATATGCTATTGTAAATTACTTTATTTGACAGGATTTTGCCTTTTCTCTTGGTAGTCCAAGATTAGACCAAGCAACAAGTCCTCATTTGAGTGAATAAACATTAAATCCAAGCTGTGCTAAAGTATCTGCCCAGAAATTGGATTTTTTTCAATAATTGCAGACAAGAAATATTCTTTTATCTTTATAGTTGATAAAAGAGTTTTTATCACACTGCTCAAAAGGAAGGTTAATTGCATTTTTGATATGTACATGCTCAAATTCAGCAAAACTTCTGAGGTCAATTAAGATGTTTCCCTCTGCAAAATGTTGATTGTGTTCTTTGGTAAGTTCATAAAAGGAGAGAGGATCGATCTCTACATTCTCATTATCGTGATCTCGGTTGTTTACTTTGTTTGTAAGGAGTTCTTTGTTTTCTATTGGAGGAAATCGGTCTTTCTCACAATACTTGAAATATTCATCAATATACAAAAATGGACCGTCTGGACAGAGTACAACCGCTGAAATCTCTTGCTCTTGAGTGAGTTCCTTGAGTTTGTCTGATTTTTTTATTTTCTCCAAATAAGTAAAGAGTCAACAAAGAGCCATTCATGAGCTAGGTCAAACCAAAAGGCCATTTCTGACCAAAGATAAACTCATCTCATATGCTTGTTTTGTTCCAATGGCTTCCATTTCATCTAGATAGTGTTCTCGATCAAAGCTGACCTCTTGCAACAGGTGCTCTGTCCTCGGTCAAGGAATTGGGTTATTTGGCTTTCTGACAACACCAAGAGACAAAAAATCTGACTTTTTTCTTTGAGAAATTTTGAGATACCAAGAAAAGACCCAGAGGTTCATAATCCTGCACAAAAAATCTTTGGATTGAGATGTCATGCTCCGAACTGAAGTTGTTCTCGAATTTGAGGAGCTGTGAGATGATAGTGGATATCCGGATTTGCAAGGTTGTCGTATTGACCGGGATTGAGCCATCAATTGAGTTTAGCTTCTGCTTTTGCTTTTTGTATTCCGCTTTCAGGATCTTTTGGGTTTGGGCAAATTTGCTCTTTGTTGATGCAGGATTGTACCCCAAACAGTTGAAGTAGTTTTAGTTTTCCCTCAGTCACTTCATTGGAGACTCGAGCTTTCATGGTCTCTATGCCAAATAATCTACCTAATACAGCAAGAGAAAAAGCAGTATTCCCAGAAGAATTTTCAACAAGTCCTTTATATTGTGAGATATTTTGTACCTGATTCAACATTCCCCGTGCAGAAATAGATTTGACATTTGCCAAGGGGAGAAAATTCTGCATTTTAAGAAAAATATGCACACCGTCTACCAAAAAGGGATTGAGAAACGCTGGAAGTTCGACTAGAGGTGTGATATGCTGTTCTGGATTGAGAAATTGTTTCAAGCTATCCGCTCCAGCAAAAACATTGTGCATAGGTGATTTAAGAAGGGAACGTAAAATCTGAATCTACTTGCTCATTCAAATCTCAAAATCTCTGGACTATAAAATCTTGAGCAACATATTTTTTGTGTAAATTATATAAGATGTTTAGTCTTTCTTGCGGGGATTTTGCAAACTGAAATCCAATCTGGAGAATTTTATCAAAAAGGGCTTTGTGCTCATCCTCCAAACGATCAAAATCAATTAATGTTTCTTGTCTTTCCAGCTCTCTCAAATACGCAGAGACCGTGAGTGTCCCAATCAGTTTATCTGCTGGGATGTTTTCTTGTAAAAAGGAGATATCGTCTTGGTCCAGACATTTATTTCCGATAGCTACGAGTTCGTGATAGACTCCTGCCTGTTGAGAGAGCGCGGCGTATTGATTCCAGACTTCGACTCCTTTTTTTGTCGGTTCAACCGCAATGATTACCAAGTCAAACTGTGCATGTAAGCTTCCAGCAAATGCATCAGTTCCTGCCACCATATCTACAATGATGAATGACTCACGATCATCCGTATGAGTTAGGATATTTTCTAATGTTGCAAGATTGTTGTGATAGCACGATGCTCAAATCCCTTCTGGAGTATAGGTTCCGACAACCATAAGATTTACTCAATTTCCCTGTTCAGAAAAGTCGCGATAAAAGATGTGATTTCAGTCCTTTGCCAGGAATAGTTGGCTACCTCTTGCAGGAGGGGTTGTTTTCCTAAAGGACATTAAAGAGGTTATTCTACTATTGTTTCCTTTAAGGTAGGTCTTGATTGTTGTTGTATTTTGGGGGTCAGAGAGCCACTTACTTTTTGGGAAGTGTCCACTTGGAAGGAATAGGGCTGGTTGGTGGATATTGAGATCCGCGTCAATTAGCAATGGACATTTTCCCTGTTTAGCTAAATAAGATGTAAGTAGTGCAGAGATCGTAGTTTTTCCACTTCCTCACTTTCAGACAATTGCAATTCTCATAATAAATTTTTTAAGGTAATAAAGTATCTTTGATTATTTGTTTTTGCATCAGCAATGAGTTTGATGTTCTTTTTTCCATTTGATGAGACTTCTAGAGGAGATTTTGTGTTTTTTGATGATTTCTTTTGCTTTATGTCCTTGATGGCAGTATTCTTCGATGATTTGCTGCTTAAACTCTGGACTATAAGTTCCTCTTTTGCCCTCAATTGTGAAACTAGAGTTACAATCTCAGCAAAAAAACCTCTGTGAATCATATCTGCCGTGGCCATTTTTTTTTGTATTTTCGCTTTTGCAGTTGATACAGTTTTGCATGATCTTTGACTACAAAAATTAAAAGATGTTTTTTTACTTGTGTTGCTTTTATATTAAATTGTGGATAAATGTCAAGAGAAAGCAGTTTTAGATTTTCTTTATATTTGTTTTCTCTTAGTATTCGGGATATAATAGAGCTAAGTTTTATGATTTTACTATTACAAGATGTCTCTTGATAAACTTAAAAGCGAGCTTAATAGAGCTAAAAACTGAAAGCTTGATAAACTTACTGCAGAGGAAAAGCAGACGCTTTTGGAAAACTTGACAGATGTATTTTCTAAACTCTCAGACACTGAAAAACAACAACATCTAGAAGAGTTTCTTGAGCTTAAAAATACTCTAGAAATGGCTTTTTCATTAAGTGAAAAAATGTCTTCTTCTCCAAATAAAGCTGCTATTGGGAGACAAAGAAGATTTGCCTCAGATTATCAAAAAAAGCTAGAACAGGAGATTGGAATGCCTTTGTCAGAATATCTTTCTAAACAAAAAAAATCTGAAAAAAGAAAAAAAATAGAATCAAGATCTCGTTTATCTCCAGAGCAAGCTCAGAAAAAGTTTTGAGTTAAAGAAATTGATGGTAAAAAGTTGATAGTAACAGAAGGTAATGATTTTATCAAAGATATGAAATATCTTGCTCGTCTTGCAAAAACAACTAATCAAATCAAGAGAAATGATGCTCATCTAAAATCTTCTATTGTACAATACCTTATTGCAACTGCTAAAGATCCAAATATTGTTTTGGATAAATTTATGCTTTTTCAAGGGAAAGTTAAGTCTTTTGATGCACTAAAGGGGCAGCATATTGCTCTTGATGTAAATACTGGTCAAATCGTAGCATATACTGAACAGGTTCTCTCTAATGATAAGGATTCAAAAGAGTATGAAAATTTTTTACCAACAGTTTCAAAAGAGTTAAAAAATGCTGATTTAAAGCCTGGGAATCTTTCAAATGAAGAGGAGTCTATTGAGGATGCAGAATTTGAGGAGATTAAGGAAGATGGCGTAGTGGTGGCTGAATCTAATTGAGAGTTATGAGATAAGAAAAAAGAATTTCCAGTAGAAGATGCAGAATTTGAGAAAATTAAGGAAGATGGCGTAGTGGTGGATGGATTTAATTGAGAGTTATGAGATAAGAAAAAAGAATTTCCAGTAGTGGTTGCAGATTTTGATGATGCAGATTATGGGGTTGGCTTTGCAAAATATTGTGAGCAAAATAATATTAAGAGAAAGGATGGGAAGCAAATTCCTTGGAGAGGAGGAATGGAGCCGGGGATAGAGTATGTAGATCAAGAGTGAAATATACTAACATTGCTCCCAGTTAAATGAGGCGCGGATCAGCATGATGATACAGGTGCCTATACTCAATACCAATTAGTAAAAAAGGGGAAAGCAGATGAAAGATCTCAAAACCCTAAAGAGTGAGAAAATATTTCTAGCCCAACAGAAGATAAGAACTCTCCCAAACCTAAAGAGTGAGAGAATAATTCTAGCCCAACAGAAGAAAAGACTTCTCCAAAACCTAAAGAGTGAGAAAAGGAAGATTCTGAGTATGTTTTTGAACTCTCAGCAGTTTTGTCCGATACACAAAATATTCATGAGGAACAGGCTCGTCTTGCTGCAGAAGAATTGTTGAAAGCAAAATATGCAGATATTAGTAAGCGAAATCTTTTCAGCAGGGGAGCTTATTTTCTCCGAAGAGGTAGAAAAAGAAAAGAGTTTATTAAAGATTTTATGAAAAATGCTTCTCAAGATGCCTTTGGTGATCAAGTAGAAAATGCTGCCTCTAGACATGCTAGAGAACTTCAAAATGGTCTAAAAACTATAGATCAAAAGGCTGAACTGGTGTCTATACCAGAATTGAATCTTTTATCTAGGGGATTCATTGAGGGAAGTATTGATGAGGAAACCTTTCAAAATCAATTCAATTCTCTTCTTGAGACCAATCCAAAGATCAAAGCCGCACTCAAAGAAATGACGTACAAAGGAACTGATATTTTGCAGAATCTTAAACTCGAAAAAGAGCAATATCAGCTCATAAATGAACTAGCACAAACGCTTGATAAATGAGGAAATGTAGATCAGGTTAGTGCGAAAATTGAGGATTTTATCAAAAAATATCAACAAAATCCTGATTTTCTCAATGCGATTTCCTCTGATCTGGATAAAAAGGATCTTGAGAAGCTCAAAAAATACTTTCATCACCAAAAAGCCGTGAGAAAGATAGCTCTTGAAAATCTTCAAATCAAACTTAAAGTCCTCTCCGGAGGAAAATCTGCATATCAAATCGATAATTCCGCAAACGAAAAAAGCTGGATTCATAAGTTTGGGAAAACCCTTGATAAAATTCATCCTATTGTCCAGGTGCCAGGATATGCTGCAGTAGGAGTATTGCTTGGACTGGCTGGTGGACCACTGTGATTAGGGGTTGTGGGAACTTCTATATTTACGACGACTACTTTTGCAGCAACTTCGGGATTTACCAATTTTATCAAAAAACGAACTCATTATACCAAGGAACACAATACTCATGAAAAAAATCTAACTCATGATTTTGATGCTGAGCAGACTAAAATTGCTCAATGGCAACAAGATTTGGAGAAAAAATGAGCGAAAAATTGGCGAACTCGCTATAAGGCCAAAAGACAGCTTGATCTTTACAATAATTCAACTCAAAAGGATATTATCAAAACTGAAGATTTTACTAAGGATCTTTTGTGATTTTCGACATCATTAAGACCGCTTACATCATGAGATAGAGATGCACTTACTCATCTTTTGATGCAAGGAAAGGCAAGACTTGATGCATACTATGAGACGGGGCATAACTTTTTAGCTTCATCAAGTAAGGAAGTTGTAGAATCAGATATGCTTAAGCTTCATAAAGCGCTTCAACTCTGAGCAGAAAAGCTTGGTATTGCTTATGATGAAATTGATAATCAAAGCTTGATTTCAAAGGCTGAAGAAGGAGAGCAAGAAATCTCATATAAGCATATCAAAGAACAATTACTTACTGATTATTCCTCAGCAAACAAACACTTTAAATCTCAAAGAAGACGACTTGCTAGTAAATATGGTATAGGATCTGCGGCACTCTCTGCAGGAACTGCTATTGGAATGCAATATATGATGGGAACCGGAATGTTTTCGACAGAATCAGTTTCTCATACGGTTTCTTCAACTTCGAATGCATCCTCAAATGCTAATTTTAATCTCTGATCTCATCAATTAGCAGAAGGAAATCAGATTCATTCTACGGTTGCAGACCAGTTTTCATCACTTGGGGATAAAGCAAATGTGGTAGCTCATTATGGTGCTGGAACAGATGCGACATTAGTTCGTGCTGGTTCTCAGGCACTTTGAGAGTCTGCTTATCAAGCGAAGGTAAATGCAGTTGCAGATCAGATTAAGCATCTTGCACTTTCTCCAGACCAAAAAGCTTCATTCCTAAAAGAATTAACAAACAGACCATGGGAGATGGATCGATCAAAAGCCTTTACCAATGATTATCTCCAAGGAGATAGGTGTGCTGAAGGGCTTTTGCAGATGGCAAAGGGACTTGCTGATTCAGGGAACCAAACACTTATTCCAGATCTTGCTTATGATGCAGGAAGAAGTATTGCAGGAAGTACACTACATAATTTAGGTGAGAGATCTTTCAATCTCGGACTAGAAATTACTACACAAGCAGTTCAAAATCAGCCAGGTAGTTGATCAACACGATTTGTGCCGATTGTTTCTTTCTTTAATACCTTCAAAAAAACTCCAAAATCTGAAGAAAAACAAGATAAAAATTCAGATTTAGATTCTACTATTCAATCAAAAGAACAAAATTCTGAAGAGCTTTCTCAGTCTACATCAGATTTAGAGCAATCGTATATTGCATGAGATCAAGATAGAGAAAAATCAGATAGTTCTACCTCCACTGCAGCAAAAGTTGCAGCAGGAACAGCAGTCGCTGGAGCAGCTGCAGGAGCTGTAGAGGCCCAAAGAAATCCTTCAAAAGCTCGTAAATATCGAGAATCATTCAAGTCATGAGCTAAAAAATTTGGTGGAAAGATTAAAGAATCTCGAAATAAAGCTGCTCTAAAGATTAGAGAAAAGATGCCTACAATCAAAGAAAAGTCTAAAAAGGGACGAGAAAAGACTAAGGAAATTACTCATGATGGGGTTGAAAAAACAAAAGAAGTTCGAAATGCAGCTTCAGAAAAAGTAAAAGAAAAATCTCCAGAGCGGAAGGAAAAAGCAAAACAGGGACGAGAAAAGACTAAGGAGGTAGGTAAATCTGCATATTCAGCAGCTTCAGAAAAAGTAAAAGAACTAAAAAGAAAGTTAAATAAAAAAGATTCATCTTCAGAAAGTCAAAATTTAGATGATCTGAATGATACTAATGGGCATATAGCTCCAACAGTGTTAGAAAAAAAAGATTTTAATGTAGAAGATCTGGATTTTCAAAATAATATTTATGTTGTCCATCAGACCTTATCTAGTAATATAGATTCTATCATGCAAAATGGGCTAAGGACAATAGCCGGACTTAATGGAACCTCTCTTTTTGCAAATAAGGAACGCATAATAGAAATATTGAATATGATGGAAGGAGGGAGAGGGCATAGAGGTTCGGACGCTCTAGTTATTATGAAATTTCCAAATGAAAAGTTTAAAAGAAATGGAAGGGCGAATTTAGATGATATCTCAGGACAATTGATTGATTTGTGAGAGTCTAAAAATTTTGAAGTTCCTCCGCAATATATCTCTACAATTGTAAAGGTAAATGAAATTAGTTAGCTTGATGCAAAATAATCCATTGATAAAAGAGTGTGAAAAAATACAATCTTAATGATCCTCATACGAAGGAATCAGCTTTTTACTCCTTTAAATCTCCAAAAAGAATGAACGCAAACAATAATCAACACCTAGAAGAATCCCACGAAGAAGATTTCCTCAATGATCTCTTGCTTGAGGCTGGATTTGATCCGGAAGAAGATGACTTTGATCAGCTCAAGGCAGAACTAGAGCCTGTTTTGATGGATAGAATCATGGCGAGTGTTTTTGAGGCTCTTTCTGAATCTCAGAGACAAGAGGTGATGAAACTCTTTGACGCTGGAAAAGAAGCCGAAGCCTTAGAAAAGATTGAAAAATTGATTCCAGATTATGACAACTTTTTGGCAGAGGTTTTTGCAAACTTTCACGATGAATATTTGGCAAATATGGAACTCCCAGAATAATATCATGCACTGATAATGAGATTTGTAAAAATAGAAAAAACCTGACTAAAAATCAGGTTTCTTCTTTTCTTGAAAGTTTCTCGATTATTCAGCTTTAGCTTCTGCTTTGTCTTCCAAGTGTTTCATTGAAAGTCCGATCTTTCTGTTTTTAGGATCGATGAGGATAAGCTTAGCCTTTACGATTTGTCCAAGTTTTACGATTTCATTTGGATTATTTACTGCTTTTTGAGAAAGTTCGCTAAGGTGAACAAGTCCATTGATATCGTCAAATACTCTCACGAATACTCCATAAGGTACAAATCTGATGATTTCTCCTTCGATAACATCTCCAACCTTGTACTTCTTTGGAAGCTCTGACCAAGGATCTCCTTTGAGCTGTTTGCTTGAAAGAGAGATCTTTCCGTTTTCAAGACCAATTACTTTAACTTGCATCTTGTCTCCGATCTTTCCAAGTCTATCGATATCATTTACGTGTCCGTAAGTAATTTCTGAGATGTGAACAAGACCTTCAACAGTACCTCCGATAGTCACAAAAAGTCCGTATGAAGAGATTCCTGAAACAACCCCATCAAATACTTTTCCAACTTCAAGTTCAGCAAGAACCTTTTCTCTTTCTTCTTTGAGAGCTTCTCTTTCAGAAAGGATGATTCTTCTGTCTTCTTCATCGATGTTGATAACTCTTACCTTGATCTCCTGTCCGATAAGTTCAAGAAGTTTATCAAAGATTGCTTCTTGATCCCCATCTTCTACTCTAGGGTAGTGGATAGGAGCAAGTTGAGACAATGGGATGAATCCCTTGATACCGTGCATGTCAATCAAAAGTCCTCCAAGGTTTGCCTCAGTAGGAACAACAGTGATGATTTCATCTTTTTCAAACTTTGCAATAACTGACTTCCATACATCGTATTGGAGAAGTCTAGTCACTGAAACGATGTAGTATCCATCTTCGTGTCTTACAGCAGGATTGATAATTTCAAGTTCAAGTTCTGTAGATGGATTAAGATCAAATTGAGATCTTTTGAGTTCTTTAGCTTCTTTTGAAAGGATGATACCAGTAAAAGCACCATTCTCACAGTTTACCAAAACTCCGTTCTCAATTTCTTTCAAGATTGTTCCCTTTACTTTTTGACCTTCCTTGATCACAGGAACAGTGTAGTTGCTAGCTGCAACTGCTGTAGCTTTTTTAGCCATTAAAATATAAAAATAATGAAATAAAAGAATAAACAAGTAATAATTAACAATCTAAGAGATCAGACTTTTTTCTTTTTTAGAAGGAGACTGGATCTCAAAACATTGTTCTACATTGATTTTTACCTGTTGTTTGGGACTATACCTTAAGTCCAATTTTCTTAGAGATTTTTGTATAAGTATCGAGATCTCTAGCCTTAAGATATCTAAGGAAACTTCTTCTCTTTGCAACTTTTTTCAAAAGACTTCTTTTTGCATCGTAGTCCTTTGCATTCGCAGCTACGTGAGCCTGAAGCATTGCAATTTCGCTAGATAAAAGCCCGATTTGCATTTCTGGAGACCCAGTATCTCTCTCGTGTCTCTGAAACACATTTTCTTGTGTTTGTTTTGCCATTTTAGTAATGGATTTAGAAAAATAAAATAAAGCTGAACTAATCCCACAGTTTCCTTGATACCAAGGATACCGTAAATATGGATGTCCCTCTACTCCTGACCGGAATCGAACCAGTATCTAACCCTTAGGACGGGCCTATTCTATCCATTGAACTACAGGAGCAAAACTGTGTTTTTCAAAAAAGAGAGTTCCATCAAAGTGGAATCATCTCTTTATACTGATTTGTAGGGTAAAAATCAAGTATTTTTATATTAAAGTGAGTAATATTTAGAATGATTAATATTTATTGATTTTGAGGTGTGGGATTGTGTTTTTTATACGCTTCAAATCAGTATTGATTTAGTTCATTTGTAAAATACTCTAAATATTTTTTAAATCATCATGGAGTTCCGTTAAGTTCAATAGAAACTGAGTCGACCTTGTTTTTTAGTGTTGTGATGCGACTTGTGTCTGCAGTGTATTTTTTGACAACGTCGTTAACTTCCTTAGAAAAATCTGGAATCTGACTCTTTTCTCCGTATTCGTATTGATCCAAAAGTGTCCAATAGGAAATAACCTTTGTTGCATAGTCTGTTCGCTTACGTCAGGAATATCTATTGAGTGCATAGATCCAGGCATCTTTTCCCTTATCAGCTCCGTATCTTTCATACATATCTCTTAGAAACCTTGCAGCTACGTCTACAGCAAGTACAGGATTCCATCTGTCATCATATTTAGCAAGTTTATTGGTATCTTGAGTATGTTCATAAAGGGAAAGTATCTTTTTTCAGAGAATGGTGTCTTGCATGGCACGTGAGTTTTTTTCTCAAGGTTTGGTTTGAATAACTTTTAGTCCATAGTCCTCCGCATTTGCCCCTTGTATATGGATTAATCCAAGTCCTCAGTCAGATTGTGTGATTTTTTTCTGCCCTGTTTTTTCGTCTGTTTTTCGTCTCATAATATTTGGAAGAGTCGGATCTCAAAGTCCTTCCTGAGCCATCATGGCTAGTAGGAGGTTTTGCGGGATGCCATACTTTTTCTCCGCTTCATCTGTAAGGGCTTTTCGTCTAAGGCATCTCATTACCCTTCCCGCTACTTCATTGTCTTTTGGGAAGTTGTGTAAAATCAATTTGTCTTTCTTTTCTTTTTTTTCTACCAGCTGAATCCCGCTTGGTTTAGTTTTGAGTAACTTTGTTCAAAATTTTTTCGATGAGAGTTGTTTGTATGATGCAACTTCTTTTTCGTTTATTTGTTCATGCTGCTTTTCTGTGGTATTTTGAAGTTGTTCCGTTTTGGGAGTGTTCTTTTCTTTCTCTGGTGTCTGAGTTGTGTATAGAATTCCTACGCCTCCAGTAGTACTTGCTGCGGCTAAAGCGATGATTAGCTTTTTCTTTGTTTCTTTTTTGAGAGCCGCTCGGCGTTCTCTCAGGTTGCTGTATGCCTTTTCTGAGAGTTTAGAAATTTCTCTCCCTCATTGTTTAGTGAGTTTTCGTCAAAGTTTCGCTCCGCTTTTTGTTATATCCAGTCCAGCTTTTGCAATTTTTTCTGCATCTTTTTTGAATTCAACATATTCTGGCGAGTGTTTCATTACAACTGTTTGTAGAGTATAAAATCTTATTTATTATATCCCAAAAGGGGCTAAAAAGCAAAAAAAGTGGGCTTTTTGATTTCTTAGTTTTAAAAAAGGGGGATATTTTGTATTTTCTCTTGATTATGAGTACAATATTGTTAATTTTTAACGTATATACACGATTTCTGCTCTTGTTTGTAGATGCAAACTAGGATGGGAAGTCAGATTTTTATTTATTTTCTTTCAAAAACTCATGGATATTAGAGAACTAGATAGTTTTTTCGATTATCAATTGACCTTTGAAGAAGATCCTGTTGAGATATTGGAAGAAATTATTGCCTTGGCAAAAAAATATTTACCAGAGGAACAAATCCCTGAAATTTATCATGCCTATTATTTTACCAAAGCAGCTCATTCCGGGGTAAAAAGGTTATCTGGAGAGCCTTATATTGTTCATCCTCTTAAGGCGACTCTTTTTCTTATGGAGCTTAAGCCAGATCTTGCTTCTATTCAGTCTTGTATTATGCATGATATTATTGAGGATACCGAGATTACTCGTGAGCAGATTATCCAAGAGTTTGGGCAAGAGGTAGGAGAGATTTGTGAGGGGCTTACAAAAGTTTCAAAAGTCAGATATCAGGGAGAGGATCGTCATCTTGAAACGATCAAAAAAACATTTCTTGCTATGGCAAAGGATTTGAGGGTGATTTTTGTAAAGCTTGCAGACCGTATCCACAATATTCAAACTTTGCAGTTTCATCCAGAAGAAAGAAAGAGAAAAAAAATTGCAGAGGAGACGATAAAAATTTATGCGCCTCTAGCAAAAAGGCTTTGACTTTATCATTTCCAGCTCTTACTAGAAAATGGATCTTTTGCAGTTTTACATCCTGAAGATTTTCAGAGTATAGTAGCTCAGCTTAAAAAATATTTCTGAGAAGGTGAGAAACATACGGAAAAGGGGGTAAAAATGTTAACCGCTATGCTCTATAAGGAGGGAATGAAGAATTTTTCAGTAAGAGGGAGGTTGAAAAGCCCCTATAGAGTTTATGAAAAACTTTCCAAAAAATATCAGGATACTGATATTACAACGGTTATGGACTTGCTTGCTTTTAGAGTAATTACCCAGAGCGTAGGTGATTGTTATTCAGTCTTGTGAGTTGTCCATAAATATTATATTCCGATTATTAAAAAAATTAAGGATTATATTGCAATTCCAAAATTTAATGGCTACAAGAGTATCCATACTACTGTGCTTGGGATGTTCCGTTTCCCTGTAGAGATTCAGATTAGAACTCAGGAAATGGAAAATGTTGCTGAATATTGAGTTGCAGCACATTTTGCTTATGCTGAGAGCAATGCTCCGACTGTTATTTCAGAACAACAGTGACTTTGGGTGCAGAGATTACAAAAGATCGTCTCTGACTATGTTGACGCAGAGCAAAAAGAAAAGTTTAAATCTCAACTCAATATTGAAGTCCTCGATAAGACAATCTTCATCTATACCCCAAGAGGAGATATTAAAGAATTGCCTGTAGGATCTACCGTCTTGGATTTTGCATTTAGTGTGCATTCCTCTATTGGACTTAGATTTAAAAATGCAATAGTAAATTGACAAATTAAGCCTATTTCTTACAAGCTAAAGACTTGAGATATTGTTAATATCAATACCTTCAAGAATAAATATTCGGCAACAAAACACTGGATGGAGTTTCTTCGTACTCCAACAGCAAAAAGTCAGCTTCTTAAATATATCAAAACTATTGAAAGAGATGTGCGTTTGCAGGAGGCAATTGCAGGGCTTAATAGCTATCTTAAGGATTGTGGATTGCCACTGTATGCTTCTGAAAAAGATAAGATTATAAAGTCTGCAGAGCCTTTAGAAATAGAAAAGAGATTACTGTCTATCCTAGATAAACAAGACACTTACTGAAATATTGTGAGAGAAGTCTATCCAGAATTATGAAAAACAGTAGAAGAAAAAACGGTTATTAAAGATATAGAAACAGAAAAATCTGATCTTAAATCTCAGATTCAAGTGTCTGAATCAGGTTTTTCTTCTCGTGATATAGTTGTTGATTGAGATAAGCATTTGCATTGCTTTTTCTGCCCTGAGTGTAAGCCAACTCCTCAGACCAAAATTATTGCAAAATCTACTCAAGATGGGATAAAAATCCACACTACAACTTGTAAGGCACTAAAGACAATCTCTCTAGATTCTCTAATGGAGGCTCATCGAAGGTCTCAAGAAGTTGTTCCTTACTTTCTTAATTTAAGGGTGAGGTTTCTTCCTAAGGACCTATCAGTGATGGAGTTTATTCAGCTCTTTGTTCAGTTTAATATTCAGCTTACAGAAATGTCTATTAAACATACAGAAAGTGGACTGATCCTTGTGGACTTTATCCTTGAGCTTGATAACCCTGCAAAGGCTTCATTTCTCATCAAAGAGCTTAAAAAATATCAATCTAGTTTATATGTTTTGAAAAAACAAATCTCATAAAGTGTGTTAATAAAAAACTGATCTTTGAGTTTATTCTTTGCTCAGAGTTTAAAAAAAATATTTATATCTTTCCCTTATTACTTATGAACGATATTACTTCAACGCAGACTCTTTTTGCAACTTCAGATCAAGTAAATACTGGTGTCTATTTTACTGGATCTCAAATAGATCCCTCAGTTGAGAATTTGGTTATTTCTTCAGATTCTTCATCGCTTTTGGGACTTGCTACATCTCACCAGATTTGAGATATTTTGCCCATTTTTTCTGGTCTTGATGATATGAAAATTCTTGGATTCTGAATCCTTGGATTAGTTTGGATTTTGTGTATATTCTGGGTATTAAGAGATGCGATGGCTAGAAGTGAGAGTTGGTTGTATCATATTTTCTCTGCACTTTTGGTGACAGTTCTTTCTCCTGTAGTTGGATTACCTTTGTATCTTGCGTTTCGTCCTCTTGTTTACAAGTGGGAGAGAGGGTATTGGAGAGAGGCAATGACAAGAGGAGTTGTTGTGTGTCCACGTTGCCGCAGTCTTGTAGATGAACAGCATAAGGTGTGTGTTTTTTGTGGTGAGAATCTCAAAACAGCTTGTAAGGAGTGTGAAACTCAGTTTTATCGTGGATATGGCTACTGTCCAGAGTGTTGAGCTCCAAATATCTCAGAATAAAAGAATGTTAAAAATCTGAATTTAATTTTCTTCTCCTCATTATCGATGATTTTGATGACTGTACTGATTGTGATGTTTATGGGAATTGCCTTACTTTTAGCGGTATATTCTTCGTTTTTGCCATTTGTGCAAAATTATGGAAATACTATTCAGTATACCACGGCATACTATGGTGCGATTTCAGCAATAGAGAGATGAGTATTGGCAGCAAATCTTAGAGGCCCAGGATTTGATGGTGAGTCGTGATGGAAGTGGAACTGAAGCTTGCAAAACAATGTGGGGAATCCTGCTGATTCTAAAATTTCAGAATTTTATAACTACTGAGATCCAGACAGGACTTCTCTTCTTTGGAAGGTTAATTCGTCTACTAAAAAAATTCCTTCACCTGGTGATGGAAATGTTGCAGTAGACTTTTGGACTGGAGATAATTCTTCTAAAAACTTCAATACGCTAAATTATAATATAGCAGAGGCGATAGCTCTTGGAAATGTTGGGGTTGTTTGAGCTCAAGATTATTATAAAGCATCCAAGACTCCTTATGTTACTCCAAATGCCTCATTAACGATAAATCTTAGATTAAATCCGCTTATGAAAGAAAGGCTAGGAGTAAAACAGACCTCAAATACGATAAAATACTTAAGTGACGGTCTAGAGAAGCTTCCGCTTGTCAATTGGACTATCAAGGGACAAAGGAGATGAAAACCATTTTCTATTATACCGAGAGAGTCAATTTCAGCGAACTCAATAAATGTAGATAAGGATACTCTAGTTAGATGAGGAAGGATGAAAGATGGGAAGGTTGATTTAACTTTTGCTAATAATCAAAGCGTTTTTCAAGGGAATAGAAATGGTATTCTTAATATTATTTCTTCAGAAGAATCTGACTTGAAGGATAAGGGGTATTCCGATATCTTAAATTGAACAACAGAAACAAATCTGACTTTAGATCTCGTTAATCTTCTTTTGTGACCAAAATCCTCTGCGAAAGACAAATGAGCAATTTATCCTTTCCTTGAATATCAAATTCAGAGTAATGGTGGGAACATTGCGGATAGATTCTTTACAATCCAATGAGAAGGAAGAGTTGGAAATTATGCTATCAAAATGCAGCTCAAAAAACCGACACTTGAACAGCCAGCTCTTGGTAACTTTACTATTATTTTTTAAGTATGCGCTCAGATATCAAGCAAATCTTGCTTTTTGCGGGTTTTGGTTTTATCTCTTGTATCTTTGTTTTTTGGGTTCCATGGGGAAACGATGAGTCTATAAGTCCTAATATTTCTGTAGATTCAGAATCTTCACTTGCGATAGATTCAGAGGAGATAAACGGAGCTGAAAGGGATCCTCATTTTTCTTGAACTTTAAAGATCCAAGTCGATGGGGATTTTCCATTATCCTGATTAAAGGTAATTTTATCTTGATTTGAAGAAAAATATGGTGGGAGTATTCAGCTTTTAAATACTTCTTCCTCAAAGATTACTTCAGATTTAATTCTTTCTAATAATCTTTCGAATACTTGACTTTCATTAAATCTTTCAAATCCTGTTGAAGAGTATTTTATTACAGGATTGCAAGAGCTTATTAAAACAAAAAATCTGATTCCATTTGGTCTCGATCCTTTAATGGTTTATACTCATAAAAAAACAGGAATTACCTGAGATTTTAGTTCGCGAGAGTCGCAGCGAGTACCGAAATCAACAGCTTCTAGATTTTTTCCTTTTTGGTCTGATAAAGTGAATTTTTGACCATCGGTTATTCTCAATTTTAAATCAATGGAACTCCTTATTTCGGAACTAGAGCAGACCAATAATATTGGGAGGTTCCAGGATGTTGTAGCTTCTATGATTGATGTAGACCTAGGAAATAAATTACTAACATTTACTTCTCAACAATCAAACTGCCGTGTTCAACCTATTACCTGTATGATTGAAAAGGGATTTCTTGCGGTTGGATTTGCTTTCCGTTCACAAATAGCGAAAAATCCTGATCTAGTTTCAGATTTTTTTCCGTCTTCATTGGAAAATCATTACTTTAGGGGGTTCTTTTTTTCTATTCCTTCAAAGAGTTCACATCCAGATTGGGCAAGGATGTTTGTTCTTTATTATCTTCAGCTTCAGGATCAGCAACTCAAATCGCTTATTAAGGACAGTAATTTAATAAATCCCTTTATTCACTTGCTTGATTCTGAAGATCAGGGTATGATGAAAAACTTCCAATTCTTTGAAGAAATAAACTATCGTCCAGGTCCACAAAAATCAAAGTTGCTTAAAAAAATTGTAGAAAAAAAGATAAAACCTGACTTGTATTTTGATTCGGCTTTTGTATACTAATTTAGTTTTTATTTATTACAAAATAATATTATGATTGCAGAATTTATGGATTTTTTGGCGAAATACAATGTTGTTGGAATGGCTGTTGGTTTGCTTATCGCAGGAAAGGTAGGTACTTTGGTAAAGGGGCTTATTGAAGATTTAGTAACTCCGCTCATTTTTAGTCCACTTTTGGCTAAACTCAAGGTAAATAAGCTAGAAGAACTTTCTTGGAGAGGAGTACTATATGGGAAGGTACTCGCTAATGTTATTGACTTTTTGATCACTGCTGTGATTGTATTCCTCGTAATTAGAGAACTCGGAGTAGAAGTTAAATAATTGAAAAGAGTAATACTTTTTTATCTTTGATAATTTTTCAATACAATGGATTTTGGAAAGATGGGGGAACTCAAAAAAATGTATGACAAATATAGAGAATTACAAAAAGCTCTCAAAAATTTGGTAATTAGAGCCAAAGAAGGCGAGTATACAAATGCAGAATGAGAAAAACAAGCAGCTGTTCTTGTTGATATGACTTGAGAGATGAAGCTTAAAGATTTTAAAATCAATGATGTTGCTCTTCTTGATCCTGCTAAAAAGGATCAGCTTGAAGAATTGATTGTTAAGGCTTTTCAGAAGGCTCAGACTAAAGCTCAAGAAATTGCTGCAGAGAAGACTAAAGATATCCTCGGATTTGATCCTAGTAATCTTGCCGGGCTATTAGGAGGAGGAAATGGTGCAGGGATGCCAGAAATTCCAGGTCTTAGTTAATTCTAAAAACAGGTATCGTGCCTGTTTTTTTGTTGTTCAAAAAAAAGAAAGAAGTCTGACTTCTCTCTTTATTTTTTTGTAGATTCTAGGGCTGATGTTATGCTTTGGAGTTCTCTAAGCTTATTTATGTTGAGCATATCATAGTTTTTAATGATGGTGTTTTGATTTTGTTGTAGATATTGTGTTCTTTTTTGGATTGCTGTGCGATAGCGAGCAATCTTGTGGTTTAGTGTTGTGAGTGATGAGGTAGATACACTGTATTCACCAATACATGTTCTTGCTTTCTTTGCTTGATTGATTGCCTGGGTATAGAGTGGTTCCTGATTCATTGCAAGTGCTGTTTTGTAGTTAGTGTTTGCAGTGTTTAGGTCTCATTGACATGAAGCAAGTTGTGCTTTATCATTATTGAGTTGGTTGCTTTGAGAGTTATAGTGATAGTTGAGTGCTTGTTCTAGGTTAATCCCATCAAGAATATAATGAGCAAGCGCTTTTTCACGGTCAGAGACTTTAAGGAGTTCTGTTAGATCGGTATTGATAAAATCTTCACTTTCTGATAACACAAATCGAAGATCAGAATTTTTAAACTTTTTTTCGATCGTGTTTGATTTTTTGGGATAGAATGAAGTGCTATCTGAAAGTTCAAAATGAAGTTCAATGATATCCAGAACTGAGGCTGAAACACTGCTTCATCCTACACAAATTAGGGCAATCAAAAGGCTAAAAAGTACATTTTCCTTTTTCACTCCTTTCTTGATTGTTGATATAATTTTTTCAAACATAGCTGTTTATCTATGAATAAAACTACATGCTGTTAACGGCTTCCATCATACTTGCCATCGGCATAAAGATTGAAGCTACGATTACACCTACGATAGTCGCAACAAACATCATCAAAATTGGATCCAAAAGCGCAACTACTACGTCAATGGCATTCCTAAATGAATTACGATAGTATAGGGCCATTTTTTTTAATACTTCAGGGAGAGAACCTGTATTTTCTCCGACGTTGATAATCTGTACGAGAATTGAGTCAAAAAGTGGAGATGAGACCAAAGATTCAAAAAGGGTGAAACCTGACTCAAGATCTGATTTTACCGCAAGCATTTTTTGCTTGTAATGATAGTTGTCAAAGATGTTTGCCAGAAGTCTTAGTGAAACCACGGGAGAAACTCCAGCATCATAAAACTGGGCCAAAAGATTTGAAAACTGATACATATAATAGGTTTTGACCGCATCTTTGATACCAGGGGTCTCTACAAATAATCTATCAATAAATACTTTGAAGAGTAGAACATTGTTATATAAAAATAGATACCCTCAAACAATACTTACAAATCCCAATACAAATACATATCGATTCGCCTTCATATAATCTGAAAGTCCTAGCATGAAAGTCGTAATCCCAGGGAGTGAGTCTTGGTTAGGAAACATACTTACAATGTTTGGCAAAACGGTTGTCAAAATTACGATTACCGCCCCAATCGCAATGAGAAGTACCATTGTCGGATAGGTCATTGCTTTTTTGATTTTTTGATTGATTTCTTGTACGTTTTCTAGCTCGTCTGCAAGCTGAGCAAGAATCTGTGCCATATTACCTGTGATTTGTGCAGATCTTACTAGTTCAATTTCATCTGATTGAAAGAAATAGTTATAAGGTTCCATTGCCTCGGCCAAAGATCCTCCATTGGTAAGGGTAACGCTCATTTCCTCCATAATCCCTCTAAATACATCATTTTGTTCTGATTTTGCGATAGAGAGGATAGATTCTCTAATTCCAAGTCCTGCATTTTGAGAAACAGCCAAAAGTCTGAAAAAAGTTACCTTTTGTTTCAGATTTGGCTTATTGAGTTCTTTCCACTTTTGCTCAATTCGGCTTTGATTTAGTTTCATCTTTTTGTATTTGGAGGTAAAAGAGAGTTAAAAGTCAGATTTAAATTTTTATTTATATCCTTTCTTTATTGTGATTAGAGTATAATAAGTATAGCTATTGGTTGACTATTTTTTGTTCCTCATCCTTACAAATCTGTAAAGTTCTTCAAATGTTGTTTGTCCATGGATAATTTTGAAAATTCCATCTCTTTCAAGATCAATCATTCCCTTTTGAAGTGCATAATTCCCAACTTCAAAAGCAGACTTCCCATCAAGAATCATAGTCTTGATATCATCGGTATAATCCATAAGTTCATAAAGTCCGACTCTTCCTTTATATCAAGATCCACCACAGACAGGACAAACTCCTCCTGTTTGCGGATCCTTTCCAGTTCCTACGGTAATAATTCCTTCTTTGATAAAGTCATTCCACATTTGACCAGTAATCTCTCTGGAGATCATTTCGTTTTTCAGTGCATCTCTATCAAATTCTTTAAAGGTTTCAATTGCATTGAGAAATTGAGGGTCGTTGAGAACTTTTACTTTCTGTGCACAATGTGAACATACCTTACGACAAAGTCTCTGTGCGATAATCAGATTAAAAGTTCCTGCTACCATATAGGGCTTTGCACCAAGGTTAAACGCTCTAGTAAGGGTTTCTACAGCAGAGTTGGTATGGATAGTTGAGAATACAAGGTGTCCTGTCATGGCAGATTCCATCGCCATTTCAAGTGTCTCCTTGTCACGAATTTCTCCCACCATGATTACATCAGGATCCTGTCTCAGTGCAGATCTAAGTCCCGAATGAAAAGTATATCCAATATCTGCTCTTACTTGTGATTGGTTGAGACCAGACATTTTATTTTCGACTGGATCTTCGTAAGTAATAATATTTCTTTCGATAGTGTTAATTTCATTCAAGGCTGCATAAAGTGTTGTAGTCTTTCCAGAACCTGTAGGTCCAGTATTGAGCAAGATTCCATTTGGATCTTTTAGATGTTTTTCGATTGCTACTTTATTCGATCCAATAATTCCAAGCTGATTAAGCGGTGGGATAGATTTTGACTTATCCACGATACGCATTACGAGTTTTTCTCACCAAACTGTAGGTAGGGTATTGGCACGGAGATCGATTTCTTTGTTAGTTTGGGTAATAGAAGAAACTCTGGCATCTTGAGGAAGCCTCTTTTCATCTGGTCTCATTTGTCCAGACTCGATCTTAAATTTTGAAATAATACTCTCATGCAATGAACGAGGATATTGGATGAGTTCCCCCAGTACTCCATCGATTCTAAGCCTAATTCTTGAGTAGTTTTCCATTGGTTCGATATGGATATCAGATGCACCTTCTTCTACAGCAATCGTCAAAAGGTTATCAAATATTCTTACAATATCTGACCTCAAAATGGATTGTTGGAGTTGTGCTCTAAATTCTTGAGTTTCCATAGTGCAAAATTTCTGCGAGTAAAATATACAAATTCAATTCCAATTATATTCACAAAGCAAAAAAAAGCAAAAAAAATCTGATTTTCTATGATGATTTATTGCTGGATTCAGATTTTTCTTTTTTTAAGCAAAAATGACGATTCTTATCCTTGTTTTACATTAAAAAATCTGCTTTTCTTTTTCATAGATTAGAAAATATTTTTTAAGAGTTTTTTTTCTTTTTTTAAAAAAAGGAGCATTTACTCCCTCCTTTTTATTAGTTTTTTAACAAGGCCATAGCCTCCAATAACTGCTAGTCCAACTCCTACAAGTTGAAACGATACTTGCATGCCAAATATTCCTGTTAAAATACCAAATCATAGTGAACCCACTATTTCTCAAGCTTTACTCACGAGTTCTCCTAGTCCAGCCATAAGTCCTTTATCTTCGGGTCTTGCATAAGTGGCAATGAGTCCAGTTGAGATTGGTTGTAGGATTGCTACCATTAGAGAGATTCCAAAGCTAACTACTAAAATAGCGCTAAATTCATTTAAACTTCCCATGAGGATGAAGAATAATGAACAGATAAAGAAAAGTAGACTCATCAATAGTTTTTTATTATATCTGTCTCCAAGATTTCAGATCAAGATATTAATAAGGTAGGGAACTTTCATTGTACCAAAGAGTAGCGCAATTTCAGAGAGAGAAAGATTTTTTTCTATGGCAATCAATGGGATAAATAAATATCCAATATAATTAATAAAATAAATTAAAGACTGAGCTCCAAGTGCGATTTTCATATCTCGGCTATAGGATTTTAGTGCAAAAAGTGTTCTTTTCCATGCTTTTAGTGAAAAGATTTCTTTCCAAAAGCTATGTAAAAATCAGTTCTTCCCCAGGTAGTTATGAAGAGATTTTAGGTCTTTTACAATTCTATAGTTGGGATTCAGTTTTTTTTCTCGTTTATCAATATAGGGTTTTCGTTTGTGGGCTACTTTGTTGTGAATGAAATCTTGAATATTGCTATCCTGTAAAATTGATAAAATTGCAAAAATCACAATAAATAAGTACATATATGGCAAATCTAACCATGCTACCAACCAGCTACTAATTATTGCACCAATCACATATGCAAGATTGATGCTCGAAAAATAGACGCCAAAAATCTGAGTTCTGTTTTCGGTATGACTGTTGTTCCCGTATAGGCTACGATATGTTGTATACATTGTTCCACTTCAAACTCCATTGAAAACAACAGCGGTTATTAACATTCGTACAGATTGATTCACCCCAGCCAAAAAATAAAACAAGGCAGAAAATGCATAAAAAATCTTTCCACTTAAAAGAAGATTTTTCCCATGTCATTTATCATTAAGCGCTCCAATAGGCATTACAACAAGCAGTTTGACCAAGGGCAAAAGAGTTCCAATTAATGTTAGTCCAATTCCTGTACCAATAATTTTTTTAATATAAACAGAAAAAAAAGTATCACCGCCAAGTCCCCATCCTATTGTAAAGAGAAATAGTGAAAGAGAAACTTCTCTGATTTCCATAGGTATTTTAGCAAGACTGAATAAGCGCTCTTTTAGGGGTGTTTGGTTTTTTTTGTTTGAGTTGCCATTCGGGTGTGTAAATATAAAGTATCATGCTTCAGTATAATAAATTTTTCAAAAAATGCAAAAAATTGAAAAAAAGAGAAATATTAATTTCTCTTTTGCTCTTTTATGGCTTGTACTTTAAAATTTAAGGTTTGCAGGAAGATGGCTTTTAAATGTTTCTAAGTCTTCTGCTGGTTGGTTCTTAAGTCTATTAAGCCAATTCCTTAGTTTTTTGAGTTGAGTTATCTTTGTAGGAGGGAGGTGGTATGTATTAAGTCAGGAGATTAAGTTTGTTACAGATTGAGAGAGTTCTCCTGCATTATTCCCATTTGGTATGGTTAGAGAAAAGTTTTGTGCGATTGTTTGAAGTTTGCTATTTAACTGCTGATAAGACAGTTGGCTTTGAGTTGTATTGTTGGTATATAAAGCAATATAGAGCGTTTCAATTTCATTCGCAAGGAAGTTCCCATTTAGAGCGGCACTAATATGACTAAGTTGTGATTCTGTAGGGATTTTTTTCTCTCAAGGAGTATTGGATATGCTAGAGATAATACCAGTATTTACCTCCCCATTAATTTCTTCAGTAAGTTCTTTGATTGCTATAAGCTCTTTGTCTCCAAGGTCAACCTTGCCAGTAAAGTCAGGTTTCCCTCCTGTTGTAGCTTGTGTGTCATTTTGTTTAGCATTAGAGGTATGGGTGAGGTTTCCGGCTAGGATTCCTTTAGAGAAGCTACTCATATCTTCTATATGGTTAATATCATTTTCTTGTACAGTAAGAATTTTTGAAGATGCAAGTGTCTTGGTGATGAGCTGCTGTTGCTTGTCTTTTTGAGCTACAAGAAGGGGATCTCATTGATTTTTGACCTGAAACTTAGTCGTAATTTTTGTAAGTTCAAGGTGAATTTTTTTTGACTTTTCTGTTTCCAAGCTTAATTTCGGTGTTTCGATAGTTAGTGCATCTTGAGATTTTTCAGTTGTGATTTTATAAAATTCTCCATCAATTAGCTTGAGTAAATATCCGCCCTGTAACTTTCTGCTAATGCTAAATTGAGCAGGGCCTTTAACTTCTACCTGAGTATTTTCATTGATATTGAAGATAACCTTTGCATTAGGTTTAAGCGTAATTAAATCTCAGTCAAAGAGTACAGAGTTGTGAAATTGTTTTCCATCTTTTTCAATGATATAATCTCAGTTGATCTCTTGAATTTTTGCGATTTGATCAGCCTGTGCGCTATTAAGTGTTGGTAGTTTGTGAGAAAGAAAGGCTCTATAGTCTGTGGTCTCTAGATCATTCCAAAAGTATGTCCCAAAAAATACGAAAATCATGGTCAAACTCATTAGAGAATACCATAAATGTTTCTGAAAAAAAGCTCTCTTAATTAGAGATGTTTCGCTCTTTAATTTTTTTGTTTGAATAGTATGGTAGAGTTGGAGCTTATCTTTATCGCTCAGTCTTATGCGATGTTGCTCCTGAAAGTAAGTAGACAATTTCATAATACGATCATAGGTTTTCGAGAAATAAATGTGCTAAAGCATATTTTGAGCGAAACTTGAAAAGGGGAAAATACCAAGTTTCTTATGTCAGTTTGGAATACATTCTTTGCTACATTCAAAAATACGAATGATATGGCATTTTGTGACTAAAAAATCTAACTTTATTTTTCTATTTCTTTATCAAAAAAAAATAAAAAGTCTGAATCCTGATTTCTTTTATTTTTTTTCCTTTTCAGTTTGACTTTCTCTTGAATTTTACTATGATATGCGCTAAATGTGTGAGTTTTATTTTTAAGATTAAGATGCAGGTGAAGGTTTTAAAAAACTTTGGGATTGTCTTGTTTGGTGCTCTATTTGGGCGAGGGCTCTTTTTGATTGCTCAGGAGGGATGATTGATGACCGCTAGTGTTCTTGATATTGCAGAACTGAGTCAAATAAAAAACTCAGGTCGAGATCTAGCATACAAAGCAGAAGATGGTGTCTTCGAAATTTTCGGATCAGAAAAGCTTCCCACAGAGTGAAGTTTGCAAATTCAACTCCAGTATAATCCTGAACAAATAAGATAAATCAAGAGTCTCTTTCTGGTTTCCTCCAGACTTGGACATTTGATACAGGTCTTGTCAACCTTGTCCTTTCCGGATATGGGAAAAATGCGCTTGATCATAATATTTTCCAATTACAATTTGATGGAGATGAGGGGCAGATCTTAATAGCAGACGCTTATCTTCTTAATACAAAGGGAGAACAACTAGCTTTAAGTGTTGGAAATCTTTCTGAGCATCACCATCATGATGAATAAAATTTTATTTCTCAAATATTTCGTTAACGATGAAAAGACTATTGGTATCTAGTTTGATGATTACTTTTTTCGGGGTTACTTTTGCTGTTTCTCCAGATGCTTTTCAGATTGAAGTCTCTCCTTCCTCATTTGCTGTTAATCAGGCTGTAGATTTTACAATCAAGGCTATAAAAAACAAGCAAGTTATGAAAAATTACACCGGGATGGTTTTTATGTCTGTTGATGGTATAGCAAAGGATTCAGCCTCTAAGCTCAAGCTTACTGATGCAACCATTTCCAATGGAGGGATCCTAGAGATGGGACTTGCAGATCAGTGAGTTAAAAAATATACTAAGGGCTTGTTAATTACAAAACCTGGTAATTTTACAGTAAGTGTGGCTGATTTTACACAAGATACTATTTCATGATCAACTACAGTTATGGTTTCCTCAGACTTTAAGGCAGAGGTTAGAAATATTCAAATTCTCTCTCCTAGTGCATGATCGGAGGAGAATCAATCAACGATCAATGTTATGGCTACTGCAGATACCTTGCCAAATGCTCGTGTACAGATATTGCTCAATGATGCACTAGCCAAGGAAACTACAACAGATGCTAACGGTCTTATTAATGATACAATTTCAGGGCTCAAAGTTGGGACAAATGTTTTACAGATTAAGGCTCTTTCTGTGACTAATGAACAGGTGGGATCTTCGGAGAAGCTGGTGTTTACTTATCAAGGACAGTCAGACATCCTCCTTAAATCTTTTACAGCCACTCCAAATCAAAATCTAAAAGTCTGAAATAAAGTTCGTTTTGAACTTACCACCGAGGATAATGTAAGTTCTGCAAAACTTATATTCCCTGATAATAAAGAATATCCACTGGATAAAGAAAAAGATGGGCTTTTTTCCAAAGAACTTATGCTAACTCAAACAGGATCTCTTGATATCGCTTCAGAGCTATCAGCAGGACCGACTCTTAATAAAAAATATGATAAAATGCTGACCTTAGAGGTCGCTGACAATACTCAGATTTGAGAGGTTAAGATACAGGCCTTGACCGCTTTGGCAGGGGCTATTCAGCTTGATTGGAAGGTGATTGGATGATCGAGTCCTGCATATGCAATCCAATATGGTCTAACTAAAGACGACCTAGCTGGAACTGCTATTACAAAAGAAACTACCGCAACGCTTTCAGGATTCACTTACGGGAAAGATTACTTTTTCAAAATTCAACCTCTTAATATTCAAAATATTGCTGATGGACTTCCTTCTGATGTGCTTGAATTTACAATGCCTATTGCGAGCTGAACAGGGCCAAATCAAACAGCACTTTCTGCTTCTGGACTTGAAATGACTCCTGATCATCCCACAGCAGCACTTCCGACCTGTATTGTAAAGAATATCAAGGTATCAACTCAAAAAATCGGTAACAAGTACTATCTTGTTCGAAATAAGATTGAAAATGCGACAAAATATCTCGTATACAAATCAGACTTTGCAGATAATTCTGATAAGTCATTCTTGGGAGAAACGGAATTAACGAGGTTTGAATATCCATTTGACAAGACTTCCAAAGAGGATGTTTACGCATATTATACTGTAGAGGCGCTTTGTGCTGATGGAAATAAGGCAGTACTTACTGAAGCTCAAAAAGTTAAGGTGGGGCCGGTAGAAGATATGATGCTGATTTTGACATTGACTATGCTTGGATATTTGATTTATAGGCTCTATTCATATCGTGAGGAATAGTTTTTCTGTAGCAATCCTAAGATTTTTCTAAATGTTTTTACTTATCTAAAATCTCATGGCTCTAAACAAAAAATATAATCATAAAATCTGAAGTCTTCATAAAACAATCCCAGAGATAGATGCTTATTATCCAATTATCCTACCAACTATGGATAAGATATCTGCTCAGTTGTGGGAGAAAATTATTTCTTGGAAAATGTTTGCTCAACATACCGAATACAGAGAGCATAAAAATTTTGTACCGCTTGTCTTCTTTTCACATAATGCACTGGCTTATAATGATTGCCTAAAGGGGAAGAATAGGCTTCCTTTTTTTGCCAAGAAACAGAGAATTGCACAATATCAGGCAAAAAATATGAAAAAGAATGAGCAATGTCTTGTAGATTTTCTCTGAAAACATCAGACTTTTTCTGCTGATTATTTATCTAAGATACAAGCTCTTTGTGATGTTTTTGGGGAGAAAAAAATGCGAAAAAGTGATCATCAGCTTGTCTATCGAGATACTGTTTACCAAACTCCTGTCCATGCTCAAGATATTTTTCGAAAGACAGAAGATCAGCCTCTACTAGAGATTAAGTGTTTCGTAGAGGCAAAATGAGAGGTGTTAAATTTGGTGGTAGAGGATTTGACGACATTCTTTTTTGATGTTGCAGTGCTTGTTCATAATAATGATAAAAGATATAAGAAATATATAGGAAAAAACTTGATTTTGCCAATCATCAATAAAAAGATTCCGATATTGTGAGCAGATGGTGTTGATACGCTTACAAATAACGGAATTATTCGTATCAACCCTATGATTTCTCCGCAGCATTTTGAAAAAGTTAAAGAACTCTGACTTCCAATTGATGAGCAGATCCTTGATGATAACGGTAATTTATGTGAAGAATTTGTTCAAAAGGCAGTTGTGAGTAGTGAAAAAAAGAGTGAAAATGTAGGAGTAGAGTATAATATGTTACAAAATATTGATAATATTATTCTCTGATTGAGGGAAATTGGAAATTTGGCAGAAGAAAGAACTCAGGTTCAACAGGTTCCTTATTCTAGGATTTCATGATCTCGTTTGCTCAAAAAGATTATCCCTCAACTTACTCTTGATTTTTCAGAAATCTCAGAAGATTTTCTCTCTTGGATAAAAGAAAATTATTGAGAGGAAATTGCCTTGCAGCTTGTGGGATCTGAGACTAAGATCCTTGCACAAGTCAATAATCCTTATTGACATTATTTTGCATATAGAGATGGGAAGGTTGTTGTAAATCCTGCAAGTCTTGTTTGAACAAACTCTGCACTTTCATTTCTACTTGCAACATTGCTGTTTGAGCAGAAAATCCCAGAAACTCTTCCAATTAATGATTTGATTGATCTTTGTTTTCTGATCCCTGATAGAGATTTAGATAATATTGCAGAGGCTTTTTGAAAAAGAGAAGAATTTTTGTCGCAGATCAATACTTTTAAGCAGTCAACTGAGCATGAGCAAATTTCTCTTTTGCTTGATCTAGAAAATCAGCATGCTTGAATTAAACTGGCTCCAGATCAGCTTTCTTTACTTCTTGATCCCAGCTTGTTATTACCAAAAGAGCACTATAGCTTGGGAGTGCGAGATGAACAAGTTTTAAACGCCTTTTCTCTTTCTCTTCTGAGAGATGAATTGGAAAAAACATTTGTTTTTTCTACAGATGAGAGTCCACAGGATTTACAGATACTTTTGTTAATTGATTTTTTAAGGTGAGATAAGAGAGTATATGAATTTGTTGATCTTGATTTTAGCTTTGCCCAGGAGCTTTGGTCAGAAAAAACTTTAGTGCGAGCTAAGGAATATGGACGAGATGCAATTACATTACTTCTTTCCCAGCAGATTAAGCCTACTCAGGAGTCCTTGGATCAAGCCTATGGATATCTTACTCATCTGCGAAATCTCTTTAAGTGGCTTTATGAGCATCAAGCATTTCAGGATACCACAGCCGCAGCAACAGCAATGGATCTCTGGATTTTTGAGCAGTTTTCTCAGATATCAGATGCAGCAGAAAAAAATCAAAAAGTCTGACTTCTTTCTTCTTTTGATTTTATTCAAAAGGTTCAGACTTTTACGAGAAAGGATTTTTCACGATATCTAGAGTGTATTAAGAAGTTGGAATCTAACTGAGACTATCATATTGCAGGAACTATTTTCCTTCAACTGATTGAGTTGCTTGCTCCGTATTTGCCTGGTTTAAGAGAGCAAATTTCACATTTTGTTGGAGAAAAATCAAAGGATTCTTCTTGTATCGATATGTCAAGGTCAAAGGATTTTAAAATTTATAAACTTTTTGATCTTATTCATAAGATTTCTGAGAAAAAAAGTGAGCTTAATCTTAAAAAACATCAAAAGATACTCCTTTTCCATAGGGGGAGTCCGGAGACATTCAATTTGCTTGTAGAAAATCAGGCAGTACTCTCATCGCTTCTTTCTGTTGAACAAATTTTGATGAGTGAGAGAAATGAACCAATCCCTGCTAATTTTTCAACCTTTAGTTTGTTGGATGGGGAGTTGGGGGTTGCAGATGCAACTACTGAGTGTAAAAAAGATGAGCTTTCTCTTCTTGAGAAGGAATATCGCGATAAGCAGACCTATCTTCAGACGGTTAAAGAAGTATTGATTATGCTTGAGAGCTCACCAGTTGCAGATCCTCTTAAGATTGATGAGAAGCAAGATGAATATGCTATGCTAAAAGATCAGCTCCTAACTTTGGAAATAAAAATTCAGAAGCTTAAAATGCAGAAGAAGGCTTAGCATAGGTTTCTTGCACAACAAATCAACGAGGAAATAGGAATAGAGAAACTTGTTTCTTTATAATAAAAAAAATAAAAGTCAGAATTTTTATCTTGTTTATGCTTCTCTTTTGATGAAAAGGAAACGATGCCGAATGGGAACTGGGGCTATAATTGGTATTTGCTTAATGTTGATAGTTCGTGTTGGTTTCAAGGTTTCATTTGCTCTTCCATGCTTATCTCATCAAGAGACTGTCGAGGATATTCCAGTCACATGATCGAATCTAATTATCAAACCAGTAGTTTTGACAGGAGGTGAAATGATTGATGTTGCATCAATAGTTTATGGAAAAATGATTCGTCCTCTTGTAGAGATAGGAACCGAAGTCAAAGGATGAGAACCGGTTTTGCAACTCCAAGATACTCAAATGCATTATGATCAACAGGCAAATTACGAACAAACTCGTCTCCAGATAGCTCTTGAGGCTCGTAAGCGTTTGCCTGCGATGCAGGAGCGTATTGATCTTCTACAAAAACAGGAAGAAAAAGCTGAACAAGATTATTTTTCTCTCCAATCAGAGTGGGATAAACTTCTCCAAGCTGATTTATCCTCCAGTGAGCTTTCTTCCTTATCAGCCAAACTTCAGGTCGCTGAACAAGTTTTGAAAACAGCAAAATTTAATCATGCTCAGGCAAGATCAGATTTCTTTGCACAAAAATTACAAAATGCTCAGCAAATTTCTTCTGCCAGTTTATCTTATCGAGATGCTCTTTATCAGTATGCAAGTTTAACTTTGAGGGCACCGGTTTCTGGAACAGTAGCTGAAATTTTGCTCACAGGAGGTCAGGATGTTGAAAAAGGGCAACTGGCATTTAGACTTTCACAACCTCTTCAAAAGCTTGAAATAGAGCTTTGATCAGGAGATTTTTCTCAGCGAGATCAGGATTCTTCAGTTTTTCTCAAAACAAGATCTAAAAATCTGAAAACTTCTGTATTGGCTATTGTTCCTTCAGATATTTTAACAGGAGCGTATCATCTTACTTTAGAGCTAGCTGAACCGCTACTTCCAAATGGAGAAGTTGCCCAACTCATTTTACGCAAAAAATAATTTGCTATTGTACAAGGAATACGTATAGTTTAAGTCAGATTTATTTATCTTTTTACAGATATACAAAATGAAAAAACAAGTACTTATGATTGCTCTTGCTGGTATGCTAGTGCTCGCAGGATGTGGGAATTCAAACACTACAACTGATTCGACAGCAGATGAAACTTTATCTATTACTTCAACAGGAATGAATACACAACAAGCTATTAAAGATTATTTAGCAGCTGCAAATGCAGATGTTCAAAAAGAAAAAGTCACTACTGGAGATAAAATTATCGTAGATTATATCGGAAGGCTTGATGATCACAATGTATTTGATACTAGTGTAGAATCTATTGCAAAGGCATCTGGAAAATATAATCCAAATAGAGATTATGAGGCAGGTTTGGAGTTTACTGTAGGAGCAGGACAGATGATTGCTGGATTTGATGCAGGTGTAGTAGGGATGAAGCTAGGAGAGACTAAAACTTTGAAAATCCCAGCTGATCAAGCTTATGGACAGAAAAAAGACGAACTTATTCGAAAAATTCCTCTAGAACAGGTAGGGGATCTTTCAGGGGTGAGTGTAGGAACACAGGTGCTCCTCGGAGGAAAAATCCCAGCTACAATTACTGAAATTACTGATAAGGATATTACAGTAGATGCGAATCATGAACTTGCAGGGAAAGATTTGATCTTTGATGTAACAATCAAAAAGATTACTCCTGCAAAATAGTTTTATCTGATATTTATTGATCATGCTCAAGGTATTCAATGGAGAAGTCTTTGAGAGACCAAAGTGGCGATATGTACTCTTTGTGCTTGTACTTTTGGGGTTGGTTGTGTTAAGTTTTGTATATGATAATGTGATTTGAGCAATTTTTTTGCTGTTCTTGATCTGAGGATATGCATATCTTCAGACAAAAGTGACTCAGCAGCTTGATGTTCAATTGTGAGACTTAGCACTTACTTTTGGTAATCGTCAAATACCCTATTCTAACCTCAAAGGATTTCTCTTTGAATGAGAGGTAAAAAGTGGAAAAATTCTGAATTTTGTCCTTATTTTCCCATCTCATCATGAGATTTATACGATCAATGACTCTCAGGAAAATATTGAAAAATTTGCACAAGAGCTTAGTCAATACCTCCCTTTGCTGGAGTCTTATGATCAGTCAACAATTGATAAATTAATGAGAAAACTAAAAATTTAATATTATAAGACCGCCCTCTTATGAGGATGGTTTTTTTATAACACTATGATCTTATTTTAAAAAATAAAAGCCACACTATTGTGGCTTTTCTGTGTATAAGTATGATAGAGGTTGAGGGGTTAGAGGTTCCCACGTTTCATAAGTACATATTCTACAAGGATTAAGATAATAGCTGCAACTGCTAAAACTCCTTGGATCAACCACATTTTCATGACGATTGTGGTCTCTTTTATCCCTCTGTGTTCGAGTAGATGATGAAAGGGAGCCATGGCAAAGAGTTTTTTCTTAAATACTTTTTTCCAAAAGATTTGAAGTCCACTAGAACAGAGTTCGAGAATAAAGATTCCAAAGATGATGATAAAGGGAATTATAATTCCAAATCTCATGTTGAGAAGATAAATGAGAGCAGAGAGAATTCCTCCAAGAGCAAAGGCTCCACTATCTCCCATAAAAACCTTTGCCGGGTTAATGTTGAAGAAGAGAAAAGCTCCTAGTACCGCAACTAAAATCCCCACAACAGTTGTCGCAATATACGTTCCATTGAGAAAGGTTACTAGTCCAAGTGAGGTTAATATGATCATCATTAGGCCTCCTGCGAGTCCATCTAGTCCATCGGTAATGTTGATTGCATTCACGATAGCAATTGTGGCGATAAAGGTTAAAATCGGAAACCAGAGTCAGATTTCAATCTTTCCACCTAAAGGCCAAAGGTTTATGTAGTCAACTCCTAATACCCAGTAAAACCAATAGGAGATCCAAGCAGAAAAGAGGAACATTCCTATGAGTTTTGTTTTCGCACTAAGTCATTTGATTTTTCCAAAGTTTTTGATATTGAGAAAGTCGTCTACTAATCCAATGAGTCCCATGCTAAAGAATCCAAAAAGAATAATATAGGTTTCTTGAGGATTCCAGAGAGAAAAGTTGATAAACCCAAGTTTCTGAATAATGAAACTAAGAGCAACCATAACAAGCATAATGATGATGAATAGCCCTCCTCCCATTGTAGGGGTTCCCGCTTTATGGGCATGAAGTTGAGTGAAAATTTCAGATTTTTCTCCTGTAACACTTACTTCACGGATTGTTTTCCCAGCTTTGAGGTACTTTAATAGGCGAATATATCGTGGATATAAAATAACAGAAAGTCCCGTTGCAATCAAACAATACATCAAAATATTGATAAACTTATGAAGAGCGAGCATTTTCTTAGTTAAAGAAATAAAAGTCTGATATATTTCTGCAAGTGTATCTTTTTTATAGGTAAAAAGCAAGTGGAAATAGTGTGGCTATTCTGAGTGGAGGTTGGCTGTGCCTGCTAAGAGAATATATGCTTTTAAATAAAATTGTGGAATGTCAATATATACTCGAAAAATATGATCAGATTTTTAGCTTTTTTATAATTTTAGAATATAATAGAAGAGATTTTATCTTTTCATATCCTTATTTATGACAAATTCTCCAGAATTATTAAGCAAGGTAGAGAATTCTATCGGTCTTGAGCAACTTATTCAAGATGTGAACGAGACCCAAAAATCTCTTGATGCTCTCAAACAAGAGAAGCAATTTTCAGAGAAGCAAAAAAAGAAAGAGGAAATTAAAACACAGATTTCTATTTTGAAATCTAAAATTTCTGAAGCACTCCAAAAGGAAACTGATGAGGTAAAAAAACAAAAGATTCTCGAACTTCAACAACAACTTGAAAGTACAGGTATAGAGCTTTCTAGTCTTGAACAGGAGATTGTTGATAAACAAGAAGCAGGAACTTCAGCAGAGAAAGAGCAAGGACTTTGGGATAAGACAAAAGATTTTGTTTCTGAAAATTTTACTGCGGTAACTACTGCTGAATCTTGGAAGAAAGAAACTGGTATGAATATATTGAGATCAACTGGATTTGCTGCTGCAGCTTATGCAGCACGATCGGCTGTAAAGGGAGCCTGGAATCGAATGTTTTGAGATGATGAGGAAGAGAAAAAAGATAAAAAGTCTGAATCAGAAGACTCAGAATCTTGAGAAAAAAAAGGAAAAAATCTAAAAGATAAGGAAGCAGACAATAATAAGGATCAACCTTCAAAAAAGGGATTAAGTTGATGGAAGAAGGCTCTTATTTGAGTGGGCGGTGTTTGAGCTTCTGTTTTGTGATGAACTTGGGTATATAAAAATTGGGATCGTATTAAATGACGGTTTTGAGATCTCCTTGGTGAAAATTTAACGATGGAGGAATCCATTGAAAAAGTAGAGGCAGAAGTTCGTAATGGTAGAGTAGAAGCAAATAAAACCGGGGTGTTTTATGCTCATTTTGATGGTATTCATTACAATAAAGAAACAGGAGATTTTGAATCTTATGGAGAAAAAATAAAGGTTGATGCAAAAAGTAAAACAATTGAAGGTCTTGATTTAAATTTTCCAAATCGAGAAGAGTTGTTTCCCGCTGCTAATATTGTAAATTTTATGAGAAGTAATTTAAAGTGATTGTGAGCAAACCAATCTCCATTCGGTCAAACATCGCTTTGATGAGATATTTCTTTTAATTTTTCAAATACGGGAAGACAAAGATTAATGACTGCGAGCAATTCAGATGAGTGGAAGTATCTCCTTTGATTAGCTTGATGAACAGCAGGAGGAATTCTTGGTTGGTATTGTTGAGGAGTTAAATGATCTGTAGCATGAGTAGGCGTAGGTGGAGCTTCTGGTGCCCTTGCATGATCAGCCTTGGATAATGATTCAAGTCTTGCTAGAGCCTGCCAAACAATTAAATCATGAGTTAATTTTGACAAATTTCTAAACTTTCTAAATCGTCAAACAGATCAGGATAGTAAATCTTTATGGATAGCAAAAAAAGAAAAATATGAGGATCTGTCCGAGTCTCCACTACATTCAATAGGGAATAAAGTGCAAAAAGATATAGACGATGCTTACGGGATAGATAAGTGAATTTCAAGGGCTTGGAATCTTGATCAAGATCCCCAAGATCCTTCTCGTTTTATATTAAATACTTATGGCGAGTCTATAAGTATTAAAATTGAGTGAAATAATGTGATAAAGGATGGAAAAATAATAGACTACACAAATATAAAAGCTATCTCTCTATGAAAATATTCTGAAAATGATTGGGGAAATGGACTCCAATTGGACTTCCCTCATGATGAAAAGGGGTTAGAAGAGGTTTTGAGAATTGCAAATCTTACTAATAAGATTAGGAGGGAGTATATGTTTAAGGGGGCGGAGATGTATCCATTTTCTTATGGTACCTATAAATTTCCTTTTAATTCTAATTTTGATTTTGATACTATATGAATATGATGAATCGCACTTTTGTCTCAAGAAGCACTTGAGAAAAATTTTCCAACTTTATTAAAGGATCTCAAACAACAAAATAAACTTAGTAAACAAGAGTCTCTTCATGATCAGGCAAAGCAAGATAAAAAGGAGGGATGTTCTCAGTATATCAAGTATCTTCATCAAATGAGAAATCAAGAAGATCAGCCGTACTGGAAAAGTCAAGGTTAAAAATAGGGAGGTAGATATTCCTCTCTTTTTTTTAGAACAAAATTGCTAAAAGTCAAGAGAAAAAAATAGAGAATAGAGTCAGAATTTGGCTTTTTTATAGTTTTAGAATATAATAGAGGTAAATTTTATGCTTTCATAGTTTTTCATCATGATGAATACTTTAGACTCACTAAAAAAGGTAGAAAATCCTGTTGCCCTTGATCAGCTTGCTCAAGATGTGAACGAGACCCAAAAATCTCTTGATGCGCTCAAACAAGAAACTCAGTCGACAGAAAGAGAGAAAAAAACAGAGGTAATTAAAACTCAGATTTCTATTTTGAAATCTAAGGTTTCTGAGGCTCTTCAAAGGGAAACTGATGATGCAAAAAAACAGCAGATTTGAGACCTTCAAAATCAACTTGAGACTACAAGTTCTGAACTTTTCAGTCTCGCTCAGGATGTTGTGACTAATCAAAATGAGTGAGATTTAAATACAAAAGAGAAAGGGCTTTGGGATAAGACAAAAGATTTTGTTTCAAAAAATTTTACTGCAGTATTTTCTTCTGAATATTGGAAAAAAGAAACTGGCATGAATCTATTTAGGGCTGCAGGATTTGCTGCTGCTGGGTATGCAGCACGATCAGCTGTAAAGGGGGCCTGGAACCGAATGTTCTGAGATGATGAGGAAGAGAAAAAAAATAAAAAGTCTGAGTCAGAAGACTCAGAATCTTGAGAAAAAAAAGAGAAAAAGAGTTTTTGGAAAACGGGGTGGTGAAAGTTTATTAAATGGACATGAATTGGAGTATGAGCTGGAACAGCAGGTTATTATTTAGGAAAATGGTTTTGATGGTGGTGAACTGAAGCAGATAAATCGGATAAAGAAAGATTTGAAAATTATGAGGATTTTATGAAAAATCACCCTGAAGAGGCCAAAAGATATGAAACATTATGAGGAAATATTGATCAATTTTATACAACTCTTTATCAGCCAGAGCTGGCAGCGGGATATCAAGATGAGCTTGAGATGGCAAGAATCTCCAAAGAGCAGTCAGAAAATACAAAACTATACAAAGGGGTAATTCCTTTTTGTCTGGACGATAAGTTTGGAACAGTTGATGCGATCTTAGGACAAAATAGCTCAATGAAAAATGCAATAAGTTGAGGTTTAAATTCAATGATGCAGTATGTAAAAAATCTAGGAACAGATTTTGTGCAGAAATTTATTGCTTCTTATCTTTCCAAGTTGCCTTCTTGGGCTCCATTTGCAAATTCCTCAGACTCTGCAGAAGAGAAACTGGAAAAGTGGAAGGCTGAAAATCAGCAGGCAGAGAGAGAGTTGCAGTATTTCTTCCGTCAGTCCATTAGAGTGCAAACTTATTTAATGGAGAAGAAGGAACAATTGATCGATAAAATTGCTACAGAACAAGCGACAGTAACAGGAAAAGCAAAAGAGGTTCTTCTTTCAGATGATGATCTCCGTGAAAAGTATATTATGAATGATGCGCAATATCAGGCTTTTATGTCTTCTCCTCTTAGATCGAGTACCAAAATTTTACAAGAAAAGGGAATTTTTGATGCTGTAATGTCAGATACAGTAAAAACTGAGGTTGAAGTACTCAATAAAGAAAGATCTGCTCTCCTTTGAGCCAAAGGTGGAGACAAAGATATCTTGCAAGCTTTGGCAGAAAAAAAAGTTGCCAATCAAGCACCAACAGAAGAAGAAAAGAAA